>JBAXDL010000005.1:0-100122 GCA_037140955.1 bacterium
AGTCTGGGAGGAAGGAGGGGATGACGTCAAATCAGCATGGCCCTTTGACACCCTGGGCGACACACGTGATACAATGGCCGGTACAGAGGGTTGCCAAGCCGCGAGGCGGAGCCAATCCCAAAAAACCGGTCCCAGTTCGGATAAGAGTCTGCAACTCGACTCTTTGAAGTTGGATTTACTAGTAATCGGGGATCAGAACGCCCCGGTGAATACGTTCTCGGATCTTGTACTCACCGCCCGTCACACCAAGAGAGTTGGTAACACCCGAAGGCCCCGTTTTAAACCGGGGACAACGGTGGGATCGATGATAAGGGTGAAGTCGTAACAAGGCATCCGTAGCGGAAGCTGTGGATGGATCACCTCCTTTCTAGGGAGTTAAGGTGCGGTTGATGTCTTCGGACATTAACCAAATTCTATGGGTCGTTTGCTCTAGTTTACTAGAGTAAAACCATTATTTTCAAACAAAATTTACCATTAGGACTAGCCACAATAGCTTACGATTACTTAATTTGTCTCGCGACCGATTGAGCTTATTGTTTTGCTGTAGGCATGAAAACACTTGTTAAAGGGTGTTTTTTTGTTGTGTATTTTTCAAGCTCCCTAGAAAGGAGGTGATTCCTTGCTATTTTTTATAATTTGCAAAGGGAAAAATGTTGAAATAGATATCTATAAAAAGTAGTGAATAGAGACCATATTTAAGACCATATTCACTAAATATTGACAAAAAAGCGTGAATGGAGTATAATTGGGGTATAATATTAAATGAAAAAATATGGCAATAACTAACCCTATGAAAAAGCGTATTCAAGCACTTAAAAATGAATTTGATTCTATCAAAAAGGGAAAAGAGTCACTTTTGATTATGATTGATGAGGCTGAGGTTCCTGAGAGTGTTTATAATTCCAATGCTATTGAAAATTCAACATTGACCCTCAAAGAAACAGAAAAAATATTGCTTGAAATGGAAGTTTCACGTGACTTGAATGTGCGTGAAGTTTTTGAAGCAAAAAATCTTGCACGTGTGATGGCATATATTCGAACGAAATCACAAGAAAAAGAAATAGATAAGGAATTGATGCTTCTTCTGCATCAAATGCTTATTGGAAGTATTGATGATAGTATTGCAGGAAGATTTCGTGAGCAGTATGAATATGTGAGGATTGGAACGCATATAGCACCAGCACCTGAACATGTGCAGCTCATGTTGGATGTGGCATTGCAAGAATATTCAAAAGAATTGGATGAATATTCTTTGGATAAAATAGCGAGATTTCATTTGGAATTTGAAACAATTCATCCTTTTAATGATGGCAATGGACGTATTGGAAGAGTCTTGATAAATTATCAGCTTTTGCGCTTGGGACTTGTTCCAATAATCATTCGCGACAAGGAAAAAGCTCAGTACTATGAATCATTTGGAATGTACCGCGACAAGAAAAATACTAAGATCATGGAAAAAGTGATCTCATTAGCACTTACAGAATCTTTGCACAAAAGGATTGCATATCTCAAAGGTGGGAAAATTGTCACACTTTCTGAATATGCAAAAGATCATGAAAAGTCAGCTCCAGCACTTTTCAATGCGGCACGTCGTCAAAACATTCCAGCTTTTCGTGAAAAAGGAGTGTGGAAAATCGAAGAAGGTTTTAAGTATAAATCTTAATAAATATGTGCAAAAAAATGCACAAACTGATTTAAAATCAAAGCAACTGTTTCCATGATATAAGCAGTTGCCGATGACATAAAAACACTTGTTAAAGGGTGTTTTTTTGTTGTGCGGGAAAAATAGGTTGTGAATGTTATTGCAGTGGAGTAGGATTAAATTAGGTTAATTGGGATAAGAATTTCAAAAAAAATATGTCTAATACTAGAAAAATAAAAAGAGTTGTTGCTGGTCAAAATGCTGTTGATGGGGCTGGTGTTTCTTTGATGCGAGTTTTCGGCTATCATGATGTTAAAGATTTTGATCCATTTTTAATGCTCGATGCTTTTGATTCGAGCAATTCAGCTGATTATGTGAAAGGTTTTCCTTGGCATCCTCATCGTGGCATTGAAACTGTGACATATTTGCTTGAAGGTGAAATTGATCATGGCGACAACCTTGGCAATGCTGGGATTATTGGTGCTGGCGATTGCCAATGGATGACAGCAGGATCAGGAATTTTGCATCAGGAAATGCCACAAGAAAGCCCAAGACTTTTTGGCGCCCAGCTCTGGCTCAATTTGCCAGCCAAGGACAAAATGACCGTGCCAAAATATCACGACATCAAAGCTGAAAAAATTCCAGTGATTGAAGAAGAAAATGCCAAGATCAGGATTATAAGCGGGGAATACAAATCCCAAAAAGGTGCCACGACAGGAGAACATGTGCAGGCGACATATTTGGATGTTGAAATTGCTGCTGATGCTAAGTGGACTTTTGAACTTCCAGCAAATGACACTTTGTTTGTATATATCCTGCAAGGCGAGGGAAATTTTGAGAAAGAAAATGATGACATGCTTGGCGAAAAACGTGCAGTTTTGTTTTTTGCTGGCGAGCATTTGTTTGTGCACTCTGGCAAAAGTGGTGTGAGGTTTTTGTTGGTGAGCGCAAAACCACTGAAAGAGCCAATTGCTTGGGGTGGGCCAATTGTGATGAACACTCAGGAAGAGTTGGACAAGGCCTTTGAGGAGTTGAATGATGGGAGTTTTATAAAGAAATAATGCAATGCGCTATAGTCAAAAAAGTACCCTCAAGAAGGGTGCTTTTTGAATTGATTGACTTAATAGTATTTTATTGTTAATATCAAAAGCTGATTAGTAATTTAAAATTTAAATATCAATGAAAAATTGATAGAAACTCAATCCAAAGCGAGGTGACCAATGAGTAAAAAAGACAGCTTGTTTGTGTTAATCAGGGGACATAAAAATGTTTCAGTTTGCATGAAAAGTCTTGTGCCAGATGAAAAAGATGAAGTTTTTGTTGTGATCGCATATTTCAACCCTAAAGATTGTTTGGAGGAATATGAAGAGATGGGCGAAACTATGGTGAGTTTTTTGAATTCGCAAGCCGAAGTTATTCGCCTGCAAGCACTTGAAATTGATCTGTGGAAAAGTTTGGCAGCAAGAACTTAAACATAGTGCTGTTTTGCGCCTTGAGATGAATGAAAATGGGTCGCGTGTCACTTAGGAAGGCTTTAATTTTGCTAATCATTTTTTGAGTCCCGTATTTTACAAGTCTAGATATATCAAATATCTAGGCTTTTTTTTGTGGCAAGGAAGAAGAGGATGAATTTGAAAAATTAAAAAAAGATTTGCAATGAAAAAAATATCATGCAATATGGGTGCAATTTGATGCTTTGATTCCATCATGATTTGAAAACGCCTCTTTGGAGAGGTGTTTTTTTGTTTTTTTGGCTTAATATTGACAAAATTGAATCCTTATGCTAGTATACTTGGTTCTTTAACATATCCTATACCAGAGAAAGAGGTGCTAAAATGAGAAAATTATTGATGCTGCTGATTGTTGTGTTTCTTTGTATTTTTGGTTGCAATAAGAAAAATGCACATGAAAAAGAAGTTGAAAATAATCAAAGAAGAGCTGTTATGAATGAATGGTTTTTGGTTGCAGAAAAAGTGGCAAATGAATCGAAGGATCCAGAAGCATTGAAAATTATTTCTCAAATAAGAAATTCATCTTTTATTGCAAAACCATTAGGAGAAAATTTGGATTTCCAGGCCATTGATGACATTCCCAAAACTCCATATCGTCTTGCAATTTTGCCTCTCCTTGATTCTGATACTGCTTATGGAGATGCTTGGAAAGAAGAAATTCAAAAAAGTGCTCTTGCATCATTCTCTCCATATTCGAATAATGTTGGAGTTATTATGCTCAAAGGTAGAAAAGATTTTAGTCAACGCATGAGAGGAATCATTTTTTTGCATGAAGGCAAGCATATGATGATTACAATTAGTGGAAAGCTGAAAGATATTGAGAATAATGACGAAAAAATAGCCTTAGCTATTAATGAGCTTGAAGTTTTTGATTTTGAGACTAGGCTCATGTCTAAACTTGGCGGAGAAGCTTATCGCAACCTGATAAAAAAAGGAATTCCTGTTGTAATGGAAAGATTTGCAAAGGATGGAGGTATGGTTTTCAAGCGTCCATGGTTTCCCAATGAATTAAAGGAAATTTTTGGAGCTGAGATGGATTTGAACAAGGATTATGGATCACCTCACTTCTGAGGACAATCGATATTCTTGGAAAAGAAGATGCGCTTCGTGCTTATAAGAATAAAATTGATTTTTTTCTTCAATTTTATGATCATTAGTTGTAGTTTTTGTATTTTACAAGCCTGGATATTAATAATATCCAGGCTTTTTTTGTGGCTTAAATAAAAGGGTGAATAGATTATAGCTTTGATATGAGTTAGTATGCTTTTAGTTTTTTTCTTTATGCAATATGTTACGTAGTAAATTATTTACTTTTGAAGATATATTTGCAAAGACCTTCATTCGCTAAGGTCTTTTTTTGTTTTAAAATAACCCTTGCTATAATTTCATATTCGTGTTATATTGTCATGTCAGCACATTTACAAATACATATTAAAAAATAGGAGGAAGTTATGATTACGCTTTATGATTATCAGGAAGTGGCACTTTTAGCAATTATTGAGGCATTTAAAACGAAAAATTCAGCACTTGCTGTTATGGCAACTGGATTAGGTAAAACAATTGTGGCTGCTTCATGGACTAAGGGAGAATTGAAAAATAGGCAAAGAGGACTTTTTCTGTGTCACGATAATGGCATCTTGGATCAGGCAATCATAGAATTCAAAAAAGTTCTTGGAAGTAAACGTAATCTCATTAGTTTTTATGGCATTGAAAGTGAAAAGAATTTTTCGATCGATAAAGCTGATATTACATTTGCATCTTTTCAAAGTTTAATAACTTGGAAAGATGCTATGCATGAAGATGAGTTTGATTTTATTATTGTTGACGAATCTCATCATGGTCAAGCATCTACATTCAAGGAAGTCATTCAATATTTTAAACCCAGGAAGATTCTTGGTATTACCGCCACGCCAAACAGGGCTGATCTGAAAGATATTCGCGAATTGTTTGGTGAGGAAGTTGTTGATTTAAGCTTAGAAGAGGCTATAGCAAAAGGATGGCTCACTAATATCGAATATCACATTCTCAATGATAATTTAAATCATTGGAAACTCAAGAAGATCGTTAAGGAAGTACTGGAGGATGGCAAACGCGTTTCCATAAAGCAACTTAATGAAACTATTTTCATCAAGAAGCGCGATGAAGAGATTGCTCGCTCCATTCAAGAATATGCAGGGACAACCAAGAAGGTCATTGTGTTTTGCGAGCGAGTTACGCATGCTGATAATTTTCAAAAATATCTTCCAAATTCAATGACCTATCATTCGAAAGATCCAGGCGGAATCAAGGAAAATAGATCTCGTCTAGAAGCATTTCGTGAAGGCTCATTGCAATACATTATTACAGTAGACAAGTTCAATGAAGGTATTGATGTCCCTGATGCCGAAGTCATCGTCTTTCTCCGCTGCACTGATTCAAGAACTATTTTTTATCAACAGCTTGGAAGAGGCTTGCGCAAAATTGCAACCAAGGAAAAAGTTATAGTTTTGGATTTTGTTGCCAACTGCAATCGCCTTGTGATGATGAAATCTGTTTTCAGAAGAGTTGGAGAAATTTCTGGAAATTTTCGAGAACTTACTCGTGAAATATTGCATGTAAGTGGAGCAAAATTCGACTTTATTTTCTCCCCAGAACAGATTGATATGCTGGAAGTGATCAAGAAGATAAATTGTCGCTTTGTCTCAGATTTTCCAAATTTGTTGGCGGAATATTCCAGTAAGAATGAACTTCCACCTGAGCAGGCAACTGCGGGATCACAAAATAAATACATTTGGAATTGTTCAAAATGTGGTCATGAATGGTCAGCTCGAGGACAAAACAGACATAGGCATACCAATAGTACTGGATGTCCAGCATGTGCCGGATATGTGCCTCCTAGAACAATTATGCATATATCTAGCATAAATCCTAGAATTGAGAAATATTTCTCGATTAACAATAAAGTTGCATTCAAGGATATCACAACCAGGAATTCAAATGAAAATTTTTTGCTAGCATGCGATACATGTGATGAAGAATTTTGGGTTTATGGATCTAGCCTGGAAAGCATAGAAGTAGCTGTGTGTAATAAATGTTATAAAAATAATTTGGATATTGCCAGGGAAGAGGCTGAGAAAAAAAGAAGGCTGGAAGAAATTGTTACCATTGAATCGGCAAGAAAGCAGTGTTGCGTCAAAAAGGGAAAAACTGTGCTTCCAGAAAATCAAATTGAGGAGTGTGTAAAATGTCAGGTTGAAGAATCGGAAATGGCTGAAATGAGACTGGAAATGGCAAGAATCAAAAGAGATGATGATTTGCGTAAAAGATCTTATTCTACAGCAAAAGAAGCAATTGAATCAGCATTGAGAATTGGCGCAGTGGATAGGAAGAGTTATCAATCCCTTTTCAAGCAGGATTCAAAACTTCCTCACAAGCCATCTCAAATCTATTGTGAGGATTCTTTTATTGGCGATTGTGACACATTTTTCTCTAAATTAAAAAAGATGGCTAAATAGTTAATTATCTCAACTTTCCCATTAAGCAGTGAATATAATTTTATATTCACTGCTTTTTTTGTGCCTTGAATAAAAGAGGAAAGGGGCGTAGGATAGGGGTATGCGCTAACATGTCTTGACTTGGCTTGTTGCGTGGAATATTTTATACTATATAGCATTTTATTTTTCACAACTATGGCAAACAACAATCTTACAAATGCAAAAAAAGCCAAGAATGACGAGTTCTATACTCAGTTTGGTGATATACAAAAAGAGATGGAGGCATATTTGGAATATGATGCTAATGCTTTTCGTGACAAGGTTGTGTATTGTAATTGTGATGATCCATTTGAGAGTAATTTTTTTCGCTATTTCGTGTTAAATTTCAATAAGCTTGGGTTGAAACAGCTAATCACGACCAGCTATAAACCTTCACCAATAGCCAACACTCAATTGGGATTATTTGGTAATGATGAAACTCTTCCAAAATCAAAAGGTCGTCCAAAGATTAATGCCAACAAGTTTATTATCAATGAAGTTTCTGATTTTGATGGTGATGGACAATTCAATTTGATGGATGTTGCTCAGCAACTTAAAGCAAACAAAAACAATGAATGGATGCCTATGGAAGGTGATGGTGATTTTCGTAGTTCTGAATGTGTAGACTTGTTGAAGCAATCTGACATTGTGGTGACAAATCCACCGTTTAGTTTGTTTCGAGATTATGTGAAGCAACTTTTTGAATATGATAAAAAGTTTGTGATTATTGGGAACATGAACGCAATTACTTATAAGGAAGTTTTTCCAAAAATTAAAGAAAACAAGTTGTGGCTTGGTGCAACTGGGAATGGAAGCGATATGGTTTTTGCTGTACCAAATGGTGCTGAAATTACCGATGGTGATAGACAAAAAGCGGCTCGACTTGGCTATGTTGGTGACTACACAAGGCTCGGAAACTCTTGTTGGTTTACAATGCTTGATCATGGCAGGCGTCATAATCCATTATCACTAATGACAGAGGCAGATGTTATAAAGTTCAGTGCAAAAAAGCCATTTGAAAAATATGATAATTATGATGCTATAGAAATTTCTTTTGTTAAAAATATCCCTAGTGATCATGATGGTTTGATGGGTGTCCCAATTAGTTTCCTTGATAAGTATAGTCCTGAACAGTTTGATATTATAGGGGCAAGTGATAACGGGGTTGTTGATGATAAATATAAATTGCCACACTTTAAGAAGCATAATGAACCATATATAAATGGTAGTAAATGTTATAAGAGAATTTTTATTAAGCATAAGAAAAAATAACATGAAAACAACTTTAAAAACAGACATCACTATCAAGGATATTTGTGAAGGCTTCGTGTACAATGAACTTGAAGGCAAGGGATTATTTGGTTTGTCTGGAAAATTGACAATTCAGCCTGAATACCAAAGGAACTACATTTATGCTGATGGCAAAAGGGATGTAGCAGTGATTGAATCAATTCTCAATGGATACCCATTGGGACTTATTTATTTCAACAAAGTCAGAGATGATATTTTTGAAGTTTTGGATGGACAGCAACGCATCACTAGCATTGGAAGGTTTGTTTCCAATAAGTTTGCAATAAAGGATGAAAATGGCATGGAACAATATTTTTCTGCAATTGCAAGCGACAAGCAGTCAAAGATTTTGGCGTCAAATTTGCTTGTCTATGAGTGTGAAGGAACCGAAAGTGAGATCAAGCAATGGTTTCGCACCATTAATATTGCTGGTGTTCCACTTAATAATCAAGAACTTCTCAATGCGGTATATTCTGGGCCTTTTGTGACATTAGGCAAAGAAGAGTTTAGTAATAGTCAAAATTCAAATATTCACAAATGGAGTGCCTACGCTTCCGGCAATGCCAATAGACAAGATTTTTTGGAGCGTGCTCTTGAATGGGTGAGCAAAGGTTCAATTGGAGAGTATATGAGTCGACATCGAAATGATAATAATATTGTTGAATTGAAAAACTATTTTTCTAGCGTTATTGATTGGGTGAGCTCCGTGTTTGTTGATGTTGAAAGTGAAATGCGCAGTTTGGAGTGGGGAAGGTTATATGAAGCTTATCACAAAAAAGCATATGATCCTGCTAAAGTTTCAACTCAGGTTCAGGAATTATATGGTAACGCCTACATAAAAAATCGCAAGGGTATTTTTGAATATATCCTTGGTGATTGTGTTGACACAAAATTGCTTGAAGTTAGAGTCTTTGATGAATCAACAAAAAAGGATATTTATTTCACACAAACTGCCAAGGCTAAATCTGGAAAAATTTCAAATTGTCCACTTTGTGCTATTGGACATGGTGCCAACAAGAGCAAGATTTGGAAGTTGGAAGAGATGGATGCTGATCATGTTGCAGCTTGGAGTAAGGGCGGAAAAACTTCAGTCAAAAACTGCCAAATGTTGTGCAAGACTCACAACAGAGCAAAAGGTAATCGATAAAAAATCGCATCAAAAGATTGTAAAATCCCTGTTTTTCTAATCGTTGACAAAACATGCTTTCTTTGTTACAAAGATATGATGCCCGTTGGCCAAAAAGGCGGTGGGCAGTCAGCTTTGTTCCTTTAAAAAAGCATAAAAGTTTGTTGATTTATTTCAAAAAAAGATCAAAAGTGTCAATTGACTGAAAAAATGAACCTATAAGGGCATCGAACCTTATCTTCACTGTTTGACTGCAGTTTGCTCGAACGGATAATGTTTGCAAAAATTCTTGAAAACAAAAAAATTCTCGGAGGTGGAAAATGAAAATATTCTTGTTTCTGGTTGCGATTGCTGTTTGGCTCAATAGTCTTGAAGCTGGTGCTAGTTTGTTTCCTGATGGCTATGATGTTAATGCAAAAAAATATCATTCACACACAATCAGATCTGGCGAAACAATTGCCAAAATTGGAAAAAAGCATGGAATTTCTGTTGTAAATATTTTGTCTTTGAATCCACAAATAAGCAATGTGAACATTATTGTTGCTGGCAGACAATTGGTTTTGAATCGCACCGAAAGAACATCAAGAAGAATGTGTTCTCAAAAAAGCAGAAAAAGATCTTTGGCACATTTGCAAACAAACTCACCATCAATGGATGAAAAAATTTCCATTTTGAAGGATGTTGCCAAAAGAACTGGTTTGCCTTGGCAGGTGTTGGCAGGGTTGACCCATCAAGAATCTGGTTTTGGTGCAGCAAAGATGGGCGATGGCGGCAGATCAGCAGGGCCATTTCAAATTAATCTTCCTTCACATCCGGAAGTTAAAATACAGCAGGCGTTGGATTTTGGTTGGAGCGCAAATTGGGCAGGTGACTATCTCGTGTCTTTGGGCGCTAGAGATAATTTGAAATTGGCATTGCGACTGTGGAACGGTTCTTGCAAGAACCCAAAAACATTGAAGCATGCCAATCTTGTGATGCATTGGGCAAAGAGCAAATATGGTTATGTTGCTAATGCTTAATTTTTTTAAAAATTTCGGACAAACTTTTGCTTTAAAACTTTTGTTTTTTGAATTGAATAGAAATCAAAGAATTTCTCATATGAGATTTTGCTGACAAGTGTTAGTGAAAATCCAATGATATATATAGATCCAAAACATTAATTTGAAAACAAATTTCATTTAGGTTGGCACAAGATTATATTGTCTAGTGACTTTTAATTTTTGCGATCAAATGAAATCGACGATATATAAAACCAAGAGCAAGTGTTCTTGGTTTTTAATTTGCTCTTTTTGCTATTGACTGATACAATGTTTTGTATTATAATAAATAGTTAGTTTATTTAAAAACTCAAAAAAGGAGGCTTATATGCAAGAATGTAAAAGTGGTTCGACTGAAAAGGAGTTGATAATCAAAATGTCTGATATTTCAAATTACAAGCCTGGCAGTAGGGTTATAAAAAAGCATCAGATTGTTGAGTGGAGCGAGAGAAATCCCATTCAAAGCAAAATGATGTCTAAGATTATTAAGGGTCACCTCAAGTCATCTGATGAAAAAGTTTCACCATTGTCAACTTGCTTTAAAATCATTATCAAGCACAAGCATCACAATAATCGTCTTTCTTTGGCTGTTATGGAGTGGAAAGCTGGATCATTTGAAAAATCTTTGCGCTCAGAATTGTCCTTGGATCATGAAAATGAAGTTGCACGTGACATTGCAGTTGAAGGTTTTGGTCATTTTTTGATTGCAGTTAGATCACAATTTTTTGATGAAGAAAGGGTTTCTATGTCGATGTTTGTTGGTGACAATTTGACTCATTTCAGATTTGAAAATGCCAGAAGGGCAGCAAGTTCAACTGCCAATATCATCAAGAAAATTCTTGAAGGAAAAGAAGTTATTCTTGAAAACATCAATCTTTTTGTTTTGGCTATTGAACGGGGGAAGATATCATCAATAACTGAACATATTTGAAAAAAACAAAGCTCCCAAGGTCATAATCATGATCATGGGAGCTTTTTGTTTTCTGTCTTGAGTGTGACATCAATTGGTGCTATGCTTCAAGTGGTTATTAGATAAAATATTAATTAAATACAAGTATTTATGGGAGCATATAATTTTACCAAAGAAAGAAGAAAGATTTATCAATTGCATGCTGAAGGGAAGTTTTTTCGTGATATTGCAAAAGAGTGCAAAATTTCTGCCACACGAGCCCATCAAATTGTGCGCAGAGTTGAAGAGAATGTGCCAAAAGAAGAACTGGAAAAGATCAAAGCCAAAGCCTCTCGCAAATAATTTAAAGTGAATTAAATTTTATGTTGATTAGAAAACTTTTTCCAAAAATGAAAAAATGGCACTTGGCCATCAGAATAATCCCAATTTTGTTGATTGTGGTTTTGTTGAAATTGTTGTTTCACAAATTTAATCTGGAATTTATTTCTCTAAACGCATTGTTTACTAGCTTGATTGCAGCAACAACTTTTTTGATTGGATTTTTGATTACCGGTGTTATTTCTGATTACAAAGAGAGTGAGAAAATTCCTGGTGACCTGTCTTCATCGTTGGAGGCATTGCATGATGAGATTTATATTTTAGATAAAAACAAAGGAAACGTTGCAACAAAAGATTTTTTGAATTTTCACAGTGAATTTTTGGCTTCAATTGTTGCCTGGTTTTATCGCAAAGAAAAAACCAAAAGTATTCTGAAGAAGCTGCAAAAAATGAATGATTATTTTGCGGAAATTGAAGGCATTGTGCAACCAAATTTTTTAGCCAGAATGAAAAATGAGCAGGGGAGCGTTAGAAAGATGATCATCAGAGTAGACAACATTCGTGATCTTTCCTTTGTGCAATCAGCCTATGCTATTGTTGAAGCCTTGGCATTCTTTGTTGTTTTTGGTCTTTTGATTTTGAAAGTTGAGCCTTTTTATGAAGCTTTGTTTTTCACAACCTTGGTTTCATTTTTGATGGTGTATATGATTTTTCTGATTAAGGATTTGGATAATCCTTTTGATTATTCTGAGCACGGAGAAAGTGGAACTGAAGTTTCCATCAAGCCAATTCATGATTTGATTGCAAGATTGCATAAAAAGTAATATTTTTTTGAATATGATTTATACTGAAAAAATTCAAAGAGCAATAAAGTTTGCTGCCAAAACACACAATCATTATCAGCAACAACTTCGCAAGGGCAAAGTTTTACCATATGTTATGCATCCGTTGACGGTTGGTATCATTTTGACCAAAGCTGGAGCAAAGGAGGATGTGGTGGTGGCTGGAATTTTGCATGACACCATCGAAGACAGCATTTCAGAAAAAAAAGTTACTGTCGAAATGCTAAGTGAAAGATTTGGGCAGGATGTTTCAATTTTGGTTTTGAGTGTCACCGAGCAGGACAAAAAACTTTCTTGGGATGAAAGAAAAGCTCAAGCAATTGAACATATCAAACATTTCTCAAATGATTCAGTACTCATAAAATCAGCAGACGTTATTAGTAATGTTTCTGAATTGATTGATGATTATGCTAGGGAAGGTGAGGAAGTTTTTTCTCGTTTCAGTGCCAGTCGTGAAAAAACAATCAACAATCAGCTGAATGTTATGGCTGCAATTTTGAAAAAATGGCCAGAAAGTCCTTTGGCCGAGGACCTTGCTTATTTCAAGGAGAAATTACAAAACATTTAGTATTATCTTTTGGGTCATTTTTCTATTGACAGAAAGTCTATTTTATTTTATGCTGTTTTAATCGACAAAATGTCGATTAGGCACAAAGTAACTTAAAAAAAGGGGAGGGATAGCACATGACAATCGGGAATAAGAGAGGAATGGAGCTCTTCAAAAGAGCTGGGGCGCTGCTTGAGGGTCATTTCAGGCTCCAAAGCGGCAAAGATGGCATTCATTACATCGCCAAGGATCTTCTTTGGCAAAATGATTATGCCGCAATGGGAGAAATTTGTGACAGTATTGCTACGGATTTTTTCCCAGAAGATATCGATGCTGTTGTTGGTCCGGAAAGTGGTGCAGTGAAATATGCTCAGTTTGTCGCTGAGGCACTGTCGCTTATGGACAGGCAACTGGTGTATGCAGTCAAGGCAAAGAAATGCCTGATTGGAGAAAAAAAGTTTTTCATTGAAAAGGATGATCTGGATTTGATTGTTGGAAAAAGAGTTCTTATTGTTGAAGATGTCCTGACTACCGGCGAAAGTGTTGCCAAGGTCGTTTCTTTAGTTTCAAAACTTGGTGGAGTTGTTATTGGAGTTGGGGCCGTTTGGAATCGGGGAGGAGTCACTGCCAGAGACTTGGGAGTGCCACTTCTTATCTCGCAAATAACAGAACAATTTCCAACCTTTGATCCAGGGATTACATGTCCTGGATGCTGTGCAGAAATTCCATATGATCTGAAATGGGGTCATGGAAAAAATATTGTCTATACTGAAATGATACTACCAGAATGAAATTCTGAGTTGTTAATAAGAGCGTTTGTCAAAATGACAGGCGCTCTTTCTTATTTAGCAAAACACTTGACATTTATTAAATATTAGCGTATAGTTTAAAATCACTATGCGTGAAAGTTTTTTAACAAAAAAAGGTGGTGGTGCGATGAAAGATGCTTGATTGTTGCCTAAAAAGAAGGGAAATGTTGAAATTTAAAAAATTAAATTGCAATCAAAAAAGGAGTGTAAAAAATGAAAAATGAAAAATTTTTCCCTGGCATCTTTTCTTCAAATGAGAAATCGTTTGAATCTATTAACCTCAAATCAACCAAACTCTTTTTTCCTGAACTTTGTCCTGAGACGGAAGTCTTGGGCGAAATGTCAGAATTTGAGAAAAAAGCTCTTATCATGATCAACAACTTGCAGTCAATGAGTGCGAGGCATATGATCAGTAAAAACTTTATCGAGGACATTGAAACTTTCGAAAAAGAACTCGAGGAAGTGAACAGGAAAAATCAAGAGCTGCTCGACATGGTCGCAAGATCACTCTCGGAAAGATTTTCTGATTGCCATTTTGGCTTTCGGGATGACGGCTTGATTGTGCGTGAAGGTAGTTCCTATTTTGTTGGCAGAAAAAGAAATAAGGCCATTGAGGCAGTAAAGAATATGCTCGAGAATGAACCTATGCACGTACTGGAAGCAGCAGTTTAGTCTTTCAAATAATAAGGCCAGGAAAAACTTCCTGGCCTTAAATTTCTTTAAAAAAGGAGAAGGCCGATGAAAAAGGAAACAAAGTTTATTGTTGTTGCTAAGGGCTCATTCATTAATTCATCATTTGGCGAATTTTTGAACACTTTCTATCGCACACAGGGCGAAGAGGCTCATTTCATGTTTGGCAGTGTGCCAAAGGATGGATTTTATGTCTCGCATGGAACGATCACTAAAATCAAAAGTACTTTTTTGGAGTGGAAGGAATCGTTCGAATTTTATTCTCAAGAAGGTGATGGTCAAATCAGAAAGTATTCCATTCCAAGCAGAAAAAAAACTGCTGAGGAAAAAAGAGTTCAGCTGCAGCTTATGGAGTTGGCAAACAAGAAGAATGATAAGTAAGTTCTATCAAAAAATATAAGACGAGTTGGATATTATTCCTGCTCGTTTTTTTGTACAAAAAAGTTGAATAATCCCATAATTTAAGCTAATATTATGATATTAATAAAAAATACAAAATAAAATATGATTAGATTGCAAACAAAAAAAATTCAATTTATAAAATCGGATAAGTTTTTGTTGGGGTCGCTCTTTGTTGTGCTTGTTTTGCACTATGGAAAACTTGTTTCTGCCTCAATTGATTTTTCATTGTTGGCTTTTTTTGCAAGTATTGCAACATTGCCTGTTTTGTATAGTGCCTATGAATCTCTTAGAAAAAAGAAGATCAATGTGGATTTGCTGGCTGGTGTGGCTCTGACTGTTTCACTGCTCAATCAGCAGTGGGCATCGGCTGTTTTTATTAATCTGATGCTAACTTCTGCCAGAATTTTTGATTTATATACACAAGACAGTGCACGCGATGCCATCAAGAGTTTGCTCAAACTTCGTCCGGATAGCGTGAAAATAAAAAAGGGAAATGAAATTGTTGAAGAATTGATTGCCAATATCAAAAAAGATGACCTGATTGTTGTTGAACTTGGCGAACGAATTGCAGTTGATGGTATTGTTGTTAGCGGGCAAGCCCAAATTGATCAATCATCACTCACTGGAGAGTCATTGCTCGTTGAGAAAAATGTTGGCGATACTGTTTTGAGTTCAACCATGAACATGTCTGGCTCTCTGATTGTGCGGGCTGAAAAAGTCGGAGAGGACACCACTTTTGAAAAAATGGTCAAATTGGTTGATCAATCACAAAAGGACAAGGCTGGAATTCAAACAATAGCTGACAAGTTTACCGCTTGGTACATCACACTAACTTTTTTGGGTGCAATTTTGGTGTATGCTTTTTCAAGAGATTTGAATGTTGTTTTGTCTGTACTTCTGGTTACTTGCGCCGATGATATTGCGGTTGCTATTCCAATGGCTTTTTCTGCTGGAATGGCAAGTGCTGCCAGAAAAGGGATTATCATCAAGGGCGGTTCATTTTTGGAAGGCTTGATGCAGGTCAAGACAATTGTGGTTGACAAGACTGGCACATTGACTCGTGGAATGTTAAAAGTTGGTAGCGTGAAAGCATTTGGCGATAAAAAAGAGGAAGAAATTGTTTCTTTTGCAGCAAGTGCTGATTTTTTTTCGCAGCATCCTGTGGCGCGGGCTATAATTTCATATGCAAACAATAACAACATTGAATTTGAAAAAACAGAAGAATTTGAGGAGCATTCAGGACAGGGGAGTCATGCAGTTTTGGGTGGAAAGAAAATTGTTTGTGGTAAACTTGCTTTTTTGCAAAATGAAGGTGTGAAAATTACTTTGCCTCAGCAGAAAATAATCGACAAAATCAAGAAAGATGGAGTCAGTAGTATGCTTTTGGTTGCCTACGAGAACAAGCTTGTGGGTCTTATTTTATTAGAGGATGAAGTGCGACCTGAAGCCAAAGAAACAATTAAAAGGTTGTATAAGCTTGGCATTGAAAATATTGTTATGCTGACAGGTGATAATAGGAATGTTGCCAAAAATGTTGCAAATGAGCTTGGAATCAAAACCTTCCATGCCAATTTGTTGCCAGAGGATAAAATTAAATATATTAGGAAATATTTGAACAAGAAAAGCAAAGTCGCCATGATCGGGGATGGTGTCAATGATGCTGCTGCTTTGGCTTTGGCTGACATTGGAATCGCAATGGGCGCGCTTGGCACAGATGTTGCAATTGAAGCTGCTGATGTGGCTCTCATGAAAGATGATTTTTCCAAGGTGGCTGAGGCAATTGAAATGGGTAGAGCGGTGGAAAAAATTTCTAGACAGGATTTTTGGTACTGGGGAATTGCAAATTCAATTGGTTTGGTGTTAGTTTTTACGAAAACAATAGGGCCGGAGGGGGCTGCTGCTTATAACTTTATTACTGATTTTTTCCCACTGCTAAATTCAATGAGAATGTTTGGCTTTAAGTTTAGAAAATAATCATATTGATTAACGCTGACGGATATGATACGATGAAATGGTTCAAATGGAAAAAGTAACCTTTAAATAAAAAGTATTAAATAAAATAGTTTAATATTTCAATAAAAATATGCAAAAAAATAAAAAGTACATTTTGTTGGCGGCAGCAATGTTGATAATCCTGGGATTGAGTTTTATGTATAAAAACAGAAATTCTGCAAGCAATGCTGATGTTGTTAGTAGCGTTGATGATGGTGGAATTGTTCTTTTCTTTGGTGACACTTGTCCTCATTGCAAAGAGCTTGCAAAAACACTGGAAGAAAAAAAGATGGCGGAAAAGGTGAAATTTTCAGAAAAAGAGGTGTATAGGAATGCTGGCAATGCCAAGCTTTTGATGGAAAAGGCCAAAAAATGTGGCTTCAAGGAAAGTGAAGTTGGTGTTCCGTTTTTGGTGGCTGAAGATGGAAAATGCTATGTGGGAAATCCTGATGTAATTAAATTTTTTGATGATAAAGTAAATGAAAATAAATAAAAAACTCATATCATTTCTTGCGGTTGTTTCTTCATTTTTGATGGCTTCATCAGCCAAGGCGGTTTGTCCAATTTGCACAGTTGCTGTTGGCGCGGGGGTTGGATTTTCTCGTTATTTGGGAATTGATGACACAATTGCAGGACTTTGGATTGGCGGCCTGACCGTTTCAATGATCACTTGGACAATTGACTGGATGAATCGAAAAAATATTCGTTTCAAAATGAGAAAAATAGTAGTTGTTTTGGGGTATTATTTGATGATTGTTCCTCCGTTGTATTGGATGGGGATTATGGGACATCCTTTCAATAAAATGCTTGGCATGGACAAGTTGCTGCTTGGGATAATTTTTGGGACAATTGCTTTTTCGATTGGTGCTATTTGGTATTATCAAATCAAGAAGAAAAACAATGGGCACAGTTATTTTCCTTTTCAAAAGGTTGTCATGCCGGTGTCCCCGTTGATTGTTTTGAGTGTGATATTTTATTTTTTAACTAAATAGCGATATGGAAAATAAGATTAAAAGTTTGAGCGAATTTGTTGACAAGATTGATCAGATGAAAAAACAGGACAAAATGGATTTGTCTTCTGATCAGGATTTGAGCATTGCAATAATGAATTTGATCAGCATTGAAGAACATTTCTTTTTTACTTCTCAAAAAACTGGAAAAGATGGCTATATTGACTTGTTGCAAGAGGTTCGAAAAATGCGAGGTGATTTGCTGCGAAAAATTATTACAGAATATGAAGGTGAGGTTTGGTGCATTTCTAAGCATCTTTTGGCAGCTTCAATGCGTTTGATGGAAGTTGGCACCAAGCAAAACGGCATGGGTAAGAAAGAAGAAGCAAAAGAAATGTTCACCAAAGCTTATGATTTGTATGGTATGTTTTGGGGGCTTAATATGAAACTTATTCCTGTTGATGAAATCAAGAAAATTGATGACAACGCTTTGAATGTGCATGACACCAAGGCAGAGGGTTTTTCTGGTAAGTTGAGAGACTTGGTAAAAAAAGCTATTGATTGTTGCATCGAATAGGAATATATTTTTCAAAATGGAAATTATTAAAAAAAATCTTGGATTGATTGTCTTCACATTTTTTGTGATTGTTTTTGCGCTTGGATATGTGCAATATGTTTTGCTGCATGGAGGATTGGAATATGTGAAAAATAGATCACTTTTGGGAAAATTCGGAAAATCACTTGGCACGTTTGGTTTTTTTGCTTTGGCTGTGGTTTATCTTCGCAGTGCACTGAAAATTATGATTCGCAGTGATGAATTTTGGAGCAGGTTAAAGCCTCTTGGTGTAGATGAATTTTTGGATTTGAAAAAATGGTCAGTAAAAATTTTTATCATCCTGAACAAAACCCATGCTTATTTTGGAGTGCTGGCAATTGTTAGTATTTTTTTGCATTGTTATTTGACTGGTAGTTATCGGGACAATTTTTTGTTGCAAGTTGTGCTTGGCTTAATGCTTTTTGAGGGAATTTCTGGTTTTATTATGAGGTTTAAATATTCTCCGGTTGAATTGAAAAAGAACGCACTTTTGATTCATCGTCAATTCGTGGTGGCAATACTGCTGCTTGTTTTTGGTGCTTTTGGGCACTTGCTGCTGGGAGACTGATTCTTTTGATTTGAGCTTTACTGATAATATGGCTGTGATATACTAAAGATACTAATAAAAAGCTTATTTTTGGTTATATGAAAAAAATCTCAATCATCATTCCTGCTTACAATGAAGAGAAAAATATTCCTTTGGCATATCTTGAATTGCAAAAAGTTTTTGCCAAAGTTTTAGAAAATTATTCTTTTGAGATCATTTTTATTAATGATGGAAGTCGCGACAAGACAATTGTTGAAATTGAAAAATTGGCAAAAGAGCATGAAGATGTTAAATTTCTTGATTTTTCGAGAAATTTTGGCAAGGAACTTGCGACTTCTGCTGGACTTAATCATTGCCAGGGTGATGCTTGCATCATGCTGGACGCTGATTTGCAACACCCAATAGAGTTGATTCCAGAATTTATTGCCAAATGGGAGGCTGGCGCAGAGGTCGTTATTGGCATTAGGAATAAAAACAAAAGCACGGGAATATTCAAGAAAATAGGCTCAAGTCTTTTTTATAAGATAATCAACAAAATAGCAGAAATTGAAGTTACTCCAAATGCTACAGATTTCAGGTTGTTGGACAGGAAGGTTATTGATGAGTTCAACAAATTTCATGAGGCAAATCGAATGACTAGGGCCTTGATTGATTGGCTTGGTTTTCATCGCGAGTATATTCATTTTGAAGCCAATGAACGAATTCATGGTGAAGCGAGTTATAGCTTTTGGAAACTTTTTAAATTAGCTATGAATAGCTTTATTTCGCTTAGTTTGCTTCCCTTGAAATTGGCTGGATATCTTGGGATGAGCATCACGCTTGTTTCTGGCTTGGCTGGTTTTTATATTTTGCTTGGAAAATATTTCTATCGAACACCGTTTGCTTCAACCTTCTCTGACTCTGAAAATTTGGCAATCTTGTTGGTATTTTTGGTTGGAATTATTTTAACTTCCATTGGTTTGATTGCTCTTTATATTGCCAACATTCACAGTGAGGTCATCAATAGGCCGATGTATGTTGTGCGAAAGAAGAATATTTAAATAAGTTTTTTGTATGAAAAAAATTATGCTATTTGGTTTGATGTTTTTAACCCTGCTACTGTTGTTTTTGATGTCTCATTGGTTTGTGTATTTTTCTTTGGTTAAGTTTTTTGGCGTCAAAACTGTTTTGACGAAAAATGTCATAGCTGGAATTTTGATTGTTTTGGGTGGAAGTTTTTTTGTTTCAACTTTTTTGTCTCACGTTAGGGATAATGTTTTTTCTCGTGGCTATTATTTTTCTGCTGGCGTGTGGGTTGGGATGCTGGTCAATCTCTTGTTGTTTTTCGCTATAACCTGGGGGATTTTGTTTGTTGGCTCTAAGATTAATTTTGTTCCAAACAAAATGTTTTTGGCAATTTTGGCTATTATTGCTGCTGTGATATATTCAGCATATGGTGTTTTTAATGCTTTTAATCCAAAGGTTACAAGTTTGAATGTTGCAATTGATGGTTTGCCAAAAGCCTGGATTGGGAAAAAAATTGTCCAAATTTCGGATGTGCATCTCGGACATGTGTATAGGGCTGATTATTTGACTCAAGTTGTCAACAAAATTAATGCTCTGAATCCCGAGGTTGTTGTTATTACCGGTGATCTTTTCGATGGCACAGATGGAAATATTGATTCTTTTTTGGCCCCGATCAACAAGATAAATGCTCCGATATTTTTTTCAATGGGAAATCATGAGACATATCTTGGACTTGATAATGTGTATGCTGCAATTGGTAAAACAAAAATAACACCACTTCGTGATAGCCTTCAGGTTATTGATGGGTTGCAATTTATTGGTATTGATTATCCATTGCGAGGGGAGGCTCGTGATATTACGAAAATTATTCCAAAAATGGAAAACTGGGATCAGTTTTCTCCCAGCATTCTTTTGATGCATGAACCGCTTCAGATTGAAAATGCAAAAAAAGTTGGTATTTCCTTGCAACTTTCAGGACACACTCACAAGGGGCAATTGTTTCCTTTTGGTTTGATCACTTCGCTTATTTTTGGTGGCTATGACTATGGTTTCAAGAGAGAGGGTTCATATGCGATTTACACTTCTAGTGGTCTTGGCGGGTGGGGTCCTCCAATGAGAACAGAGCATGGAAGCGAGATAGTTGAAATAACACTGAGGTAGATTCTAACAAAAAAGGAGAGTTGTTATGAATGACCGAGTTAGTACTTTCAAAAGATGTGTAAGTTTGTTTTTGGTGCCGTTTATTTGGGTTGCTTTTATTGGTGGACTGTTGCTTGTTGCTATTGTCGATGTGGTTTCAATGAAACTACAAAAATCAGGAAGAGTTGCTTTTGGGCGGTGATTTCAAAAAGTTTCCAGTAGGGTTATTCTTTATTTAGAATAACCCTTTTTATTTTTAAAATATTTATAATTCTTGATTGTATTAAATGAGGATTGAATTTTTAATAAGCGCAAAAAATATATGTTAGTTTTTTCTGCAATCATGCCACATCCACCCATGAGTATTGCCGGTATTGGCAGTGCTCAAGATTTTAATTTGCTGTCACAAACAATGAAGTCTTTTGAAAAATTGCGCAGTTGCCTGGAAAAGTCTGATCCAGACACTATTGTTGTCATTTCTCCTCACGCACATTTGGAGAAATATGCTTTTGTTGTCAATTCAAGTGAAGATCTGATTGGTAGCTTAAATAATTTTGGGCTTGATGGAAAACATGTTTTCAAAAATAATCTTGAAATTGTGGACATGCTTGATTATGCTTGTATGGCTAATGAAATGCCCTGCTTGCTTTGCGAGGAAGAACTTGATCATGGGGCACTTGTTCCTCTTTTGCATCTTACCAAAAATATTAAGCCAAAAATTGTCCATCTGTCCTTTTCCTTGATGGACTACAAAAATCATTATCTTTATGGTCAAATAATTCAAGGAGTTTTAGATTTGAGTGGAGCTGGTCGCGTTGCGGTTATTGCTAGTGGTGATCTTTCGCATAAATTGTCCAAAAATTCTCCCGCTGGCTATTCTTCAATTGCTAAGGATTTTGACAGAGATGTGCTTCACTTTTTGGGGTCTGGCGACTTGGTCAGTTTGATGGGGATGGAAAATGAAACAATCAAAAAAGCAGCAGAATGTGGTCTGCGCTCGATCATTATTTTGCTTGGAATTTTGCATGAAAAAAAATATAAATTTGAACTGCTAAGTTATGAAGCACCATTTGGAATTGGATATTTGACTGCAAAATTGCTCTGATTTTTGTTCTTTCGGTTTGATATAGTTGCATATAATAAAAAAAGTTCTCAGATTGCTCTGAAAACTTTTTTAATATGGTTTGGCACCATTTTTATATTATACTCTTTTTTTGAAAAAAAGTCAAGTATAAAAAAGGGCCAAATTAAGTTATAATTAAATCAATAAATTTAACTTTTTTTAAATATATTTTTTAAATGGAAAAACAAATATACAATTTAACAGTAGAAGAAATTTTGCAGAAGTTTGAGGTTAGCGCAAAGGGATTGTCTTCAGCTGAAGC
This sequence comes from bacterium, assembly GCA_037140955.1. Lineage (GTDB taxonomy): Bacteria > Patescibacteriota > Minisyncoccia > Moranbacterales > GWC2-37-73 > UBA12068. Next base: position 22,251 of record JBAXDL010000005.1, read on the forward strand.
GCAAAAGAGATTGAAAGAATATGGCAAAAATGCAGTAGAGAAAAAACAATCATGGAGTTGGTTTTCTCTGCTATTAAATCAGTTTAATGATGCTTTGGTGTGGATTTTGCTGGTGGCAGCAACACTTGCTTTTTTCTTTGGCGAGTTTCGTGACACGACGATTATTTTGTTGATTGTTTTTATTAATGCTGCAATTGGTTTTTTTCAGGAATATAAAGCAGAAAGGACACTTGAGAATATAAAGCGCTTGGCATCTGATCGGGCTGTTGTTTTGCGCGATGGTCAACGGGTTGAAATCGATGCTGCTTTCTTGGTTCCTGGTGATGTCATTATTCTCGCTTCGGGTGACACGGTGGCGGCAGATGCATATTTGCTTGAGAGTTATGATGTATATGCCAATGAATTTATTTTTACTGGAGAGTCAAAATCTAGCAAAAAACAAATCGGAGCAATTGAGGCAGCATCACTGGTGTTGGCTGATATGGATAATATGATTTTCATGGGAACATCTTTGACAAGAGGAAGTGCAACTGCGCTTGTGACTGGGACTGGCATGAAAACGCAACTTGGACAGATTGCACATATGGTCACGGAGGTCAAAGATGAAGACACACCACTGCAAAAACAAATGCGAACACTTGGGCGCGATGTTTCCGTGTTGGCAGTTCTGATTGGAACACTTGTTATGATCGCTGGATATTATAGTAAGATCTCAATGTATGAAAATTTTCTCTTTGCGCTTGCACTTTCTGTTTCGGTTGTGCCAGAAGGTCTTCCAGCAGCAATCTCAGTGGCGCTTTCATTGGGCATGAAAAAACTTTTGAAATATAATGTGCTGGCAAAAAAATTAAACGCGGTGGAAACTTTGGCCTCTGTTTCTGTGATTTGCTCGGATAAAACAGGAACGATTACTCGAAATGAATTGATGGTTACTGACATTGTTGTTGGCGACGATGAAATCACTGTTGATGGACAAGGTTATCAGGAAGATGGCGATTTCTTTTCTTTTGGACGCAAAATAAACATTGCAAATTATCCTCAATTGGAAAAATTATTTCGTATTGGAGTGATTTGTAATGATAGTGCGATAACAAAAAAGGATAGTAATATTGCAATTTCTGGTGATCCAACGGAAGGCGCATTGCTGGTGGTGGCAAGAAAATTTCAAAAAAAGAAAGATTATTTTCAACTTGATTGGAATAAAATAAATGAAAATCCTTTTTCTTCTGATCGCATGAGAATGAGTGTGATTTGCAAAAACAAAAATTCCAATGAGGTGATGTCATTTGTGAAGGGCTCTCCTGATGTACTGATTGATCTTTGCTCTTTCAAGCAAGTTGGTGATCAGTTGATTGAGTTTGGTGAGCAAGAAAAGCAAAAAGCCAAAAATATTTATAATGCAATGTCAAAAAAGGCTTTGCGAGTTTTGGCATTCGCACAAAAGGATCTAAGTCATGTCGAACAAAGCAGTGTCTTGGAAGAGGCTGAGAATAATTTGATTTGGGTTGGCATGATGGGAATGATTGATCCTCCACGCACTGATGTGCACATGGCAATTGATGAATGCATCAAGTCTGGCATAAAAGTTATTATGATAACGGGGGACTATGAAATTACAGCCGAGGCTATTGCCAAAAAAGTTGGTCTTTTGAAGTCATCAAATTCGCAAGTTATCAATGGAAAAACTCTGGACACTCTTTCTGACAAAGAGTTGATTGCAATAATCTTGGAAAAAGAAGTTGCTTTTGCGCGCATTGCGCCTGAACAAAAATTGCGTATTGCAACATTGCTCAAAAAAAGTGGTGCGGTGATTGCCATGACTGGAGATGGCGTGAATGATGCGCCAGCACTCAAGCGTGCTGACATTGGCGTGGCAATGGGTGTCATTGGCACTGATGTTGCCAAGGAAGCTGCTGACATGATTTTGTTGGATGATAATTTTGCTTCTATTGTCAGAGCCATCAAGCAGGGTAGAACGATTTATCAAAATTTAAAGAAATTTGTATATTACGTTTTCACTTCAAATGTCAGTGAATTTTTCACCGTTATTATTGGTGTGCTGCTTCAGATTCCAGCTCCAATAACCGCTGTGCAAATTTTGGCGATTGACCTTGGAACTGATATTTTTCCGTCATTTTCACTGGGAATGGAAAAGTCTGAGCCAAATATTATGGATAGAAAACCCTTTAGTATTAAGGAAAAAGTTATCGATAGTGGTGGTGTTTGGCGTTTGCTGCGAGTTGGGCTAATTATGGCGCTTGGGGCAATAGTGGCCTTTATTTTGTCTATGAAAAGGGGTGGCTGGGACTTTGGGAATAAAATTGACGTTAGTAGCGTATTATACATTAGGTCCACTTCAGCAGCCTATGCGGTTCTTTCCATGACTCAAATGGCAAATTTGATGCAAGCACGCAGTGAGACACTTTCTGTTTTTGCGATTGGTTTTTTCAAAAACATGTATGCGATTGGCGCTATTGTGATTTCTGTTGGAATGTTGCTAATGTTTATGTACGTTCCATTTTTGCAGAAATATTTGCATATGCTGCCGATTACCTGGAAAGATTGGATTGCTGTTTTGGTTGCAACTATTGTAGTGTTTGTTTTTGAAGAGGGAAGGAAATCTGAAAAATTGAAAAAAGTATAAGTGTGAAAATTGTTAAATATTTAATTTGATAAATTATGATTAAAATGCAAGAAAATGTTTCCCTGTCCACACTGACGTCATTTCGTATTGGTGGAAATGCAAAATTTTATGTTGAAGTTTCAACAATTGAAGAGTTGAAAGAAGCAGTTGCTTTTGCTAAAGAAAAGGCAATTGATTTTTATGTTTTGGCTGGAGGCACAAATTTGTTGGTTAGTGATGATGGCTATGACGGTCTTATTGTTCGAATGAAAATGAATGCAGTGATCGTCAATGGCGAGGAATTGGAAGCGCAAGCTGGCGCAGCACTCATTAAGGCGATAAACACGGCCGCTCAAGCTGGTCTTACTGGTATGGAAAAAATGGCCGGAATTCCCGGAACAGTTGGTGGTGCTATTAGGGGAAATGCTGGTGCCTTTGGAACAGAAGTAAAATCTTGCATCAAGAGCGTCACCGCTTTTGATTGTGAAAAAATGGAAACAAAAAGTTTTGATCTTGCGGAGTGTGATTTTAAATATAGAGAAAGTATTTTCAAGCACAACACAAATTTGATTGTCGTTTCTGCTATTATTGATTTGAAAAAATCAGATGCAACAGAAGTTCAGAAATTAACCCAAGAAACAATTGCCATGCGCGCAAGCAAGGGATTACATGGGGTCAGAAGTGCTGGATCATATTTCATGAATCCTGTTACTGAAAATGAAAAACTTTTAACTGATTTTGAAAAAGAAAAAGGTGTCCCTGCCAGAAACAATACTCTTCCGGCTGGTTGGGTGATTGAGCAGGCTGGACTTGCTGGCAAAAAAATGGGTGGTGCAGCAATAAGTGAACTGCATGCTAATTATATTGTCAATGACACTGGAGATGCTAAAGCAGCTGATGTTATTATGCTAGTAGGTTATATCAAGCAACAGGTTAGGGATCAGTTTGGAATTCAACTGAATGAAGAGGTGAACTATCTTGGATTTTAATAATCTGATATAATTCATTTGGTTTCGACTAATTTCTTAAATACAAAAACATATGACAAGCACGACTGAAAATGTAAGATTTTTGTTTAAAGGGGTTGAGGTGGAAAAGAAAACCAGGTATTATATTGAAAAACACTTGAGCAGTTTGGACAACAAGTTCATGGAGGATGTTACTTTGACTGAAGTTGAAATAGACATCGACAAGAAGGGAAAATTTCGAGCAGAGATCATGATTAAAACACCAAGAAATCTTTTCCGTGCAGAAAACACGACTGAAAGTATTGAGGCTTCGGTTGATCTTTGCATCAAGGAATTGCAAGAGCAAATAACTCACCAGAAAGATAGAGTCCGAACAATTAGAAAAAGAGGAGCACTTTCACTGAAAAAGAAAACTGTGGTTGCAAAAGAAGCTCGCTTCTAATTGGCAGAAAAATATAAATCAAAAAAAGAAGATATTAACGTGTCTTCTTTTTTAATTATGAAATAAATATGGTATAATTGCATGGTAATTAATTTTGAAAATAAAAATGGATAAAACAATAAAAATAGGACTTATCGCGGTTGTTGTTTTGGGTCTTGTCAGTGGAGCATTCTTGTTTTTTGGTAGAAAAAAAGCACCAGCGCCTCTGCCAGCAAAAAAAGTGCAAGCAACAGCTCCAATAAATAGTTCAAGTCTGACACCGGCTGAGCAAAAACCAACAACCTTGCCATCTCAAGCTGCAAATGCAGGCACTCCAACACCAAGCACCACTGCTCCAGTTGCAAAGCCAGCTGTGAGTAAAGCACCTGTTGCTGCATCTAAAGATGATGCAAGGAAAAAAATAGTTACTAGTCAATGGGCACAATGTGCTGGAAAAACAATGCCAGCAACAACAAATTTGATTTGGAGTATTAAAATTCTTGAAGGTATTCCTGTTGGTGGAACATATGCCAAAGGAACTCTTAATGGTGATGCAGGCTTTCCCGTGCAAATTACAATAAAAAAGACCAGCACCATTGTTGATAAAATAAAAGCCATGCTTGTTACTGACAAAATGGCATTTCTGCGTGGAACATGTGGTGGTTTTTCTGCTAGCGGAGCTGTGATGTTGGAAGTTTTTTAATTGGATAAAAAATAAGATTTGATTTTCTTGAGATAGATAAAGAGGCGGTCCGTTTGGATCGCCTCTTGTTTTTTTGGTTAAATAATTTCTGACCTATTTTTTATCACCTCCTTTTTTGTGATAGTGCACAACAATTGCTGTGGTGCACTTACTGAAAACTCGTCCGCTGCCTGGCATTATTTTTTCGATAGCGAATGAGGGAGTTAAATACTCCTTTCTGTCTACTACCACATCAGGGGACTTCATGAGTAGTTCATCAATCTTGTTTTCAAGTTCCCAATAATAACATCTATCTGTTTCGTTGGTTTTTGTGAATACGACGGTTTTGTCGTTATCACGCTCTCTAGCAGTAGCAACTGCTTTCTGATATGCAGCCACTTCCTCCCTGGAAAGCTCCTTTTTTATGGGAGTCTTTACCGGTGCACCATTCTGTGGCAGCGTTGTTGCAAAATTCTCACTACAGCTTTGTCCAGCTGGGCATGGCTCAGTTGCTAAGACAAAACTTGCGCCCAATATTATAAAAAACACAGCCATCACAAGTACCACCAAAATATTTTTTTTCATGAACTTCTCCTTTTTTGTGCCTCATTTGAGGCTAGAATATGTTATATTGCTATAACTTTTTATTATACTCTTTTTTTGTTATTTTGTCAACCATATTGTTTGTTAAAATTTTCGCTTTACGCTGCGTTTTTTTTGGTGTAGAATGAACAAAGAAATAAAGTTTCAAATTGAATTGAACTCTGCACAATTACTCGACCATTTTCCTTTTTTGGAAGAAGAAGTATGTGTCATTCCGGGCTTGACCCGGAATCTAGTTTGAATTATTAATTAAAGTGTAACATAGATTCCCGCTTTCGCGGGAATGACAATAGCTATTATTTTTTTTGAACATTTGAATTTGTTTAGAAATTAAAAATTAGAAATTAAAAATTTTATACCATTATGACACTATTTAGCAAAATATTTGGTTCAAATGAAAGAGAAGTGAATAAGCTCAGGCCAATCGTGGAAACCATTAATTCGCTTGAAGAAAAAATGATTCCACTTTCAGATGAGGAGTTGAGAGATAAGGCCAAGGAATTCAGGCAAAGAGTTGAAAAAGGAGAAACTTTGGATCAAATTTTGCCAGAAGCCTTTGCTGTTGTTCGTGAAGTTGCCAAGCGAGTTAATAATACTCGTCATTTTGATGTGCAGATGTTGGGAGGAATCGCATTGCATCATGGAAAAATAACCGAAATGAAAACTGGAGAAGGAAAGACTCTGACTTCAACACTTCCGATTTATTTGAATGCAATTGAAAACAAGGGTGTGCATGTGGTGACTGTTAATGATTATTTGGCAAAGCGAGATTGCAACTGGATGGGTTCAATTTATCATGCGCTGGGGCTTTCCACTGCTTGCATCATGCATGATGTTTCATATATTTATGAACCACAAGTTTTTGACACTGATGAAGTTAGTGTTGAAATGGAAAACCTTTCCGAGATCAGCAGAAAAGAAGCTTATGCTGCTGATATTACCTATGGAACAAATAATGAATTTGGTTTTGATTATCTGCGAGACAACATGGTACAAAATCATGAACAAATGTCACAACGAGAACTAAATTATGCAATTGTTGATGAAGTTGATTCTATTTTGATTGATGAGGCTCGTACTCCACTGATTATTTCTGCACCTGACAGTGAGTCAACCAAATTGTATCAACGTTTTGCACAATTGGTTCCTCGTCTTTTGGAAAAAGAAGACTACGAGGTTGATGAGAAAATGAAAGCAGTGACTTTGACTGAAAATGGAATTGCAAAAGTGGAAAGAGATTTAGGCGTTGGAAATATCTATGAACTTGGGAAGATAAACTACGTTCATCACCTGGAGCAATCTCTTCGCGCTGAAGCTTTGTTCAAGTTGGACAAGGATTATGTGGTCAAAGATGGTCAGGTTATTATTGTGGATGATTTTACTGGACGTCTTATGGAAGGACGTCGCTATAGTGATGGTTTGCATCAAGCAATTGAAGCAAAAGAAGGGGTTGAGGTTCAAAAAGAATCTCGCACTTTGGCCACCATCACCTTTCAAAATTATTTTCGCATGTACAAAAATTTGGCCGGAATGACAGGAACAGCCTCAACTAGCGCCGAGGAATTTTCAAAGGTGTACAAAATTGATGTGATGGAAATTCCAACGAACAAAGTTTTGATTCGTAAAGATTTGCCTGATGTCGTTTATAAAACAGAAAAAGGAAAATTTGATGCAATTGTGCAAACAATCAAGGAGGCACATTCAGTTGGGCAACCATTTTTGGTTGGAACAATTGCTATTGAGAAATCGGAATATTTGAGCGCACTTCTTTCTCGTGAGGGAATTGCTCATGAAGTTTTGAATGCAAAGCATCACGAAAGAGAAGCTGCGATTATTGCTGGAGCTGGTCAAAAAGGTGCGGTGACAATTGCCACAAACATGGCTGGGCGAGGAACTGACATTAAACTCGGAGAAGGGGTGAGAGAAGTTGGTGGGTTGTATATTATTGGCACTGAACGACATGAAGCCAGGCGAATTGACAATCAACTTCGAGGAAGAGCTGGACGTCAAGGTGATCCAGGTGCTACTCAGTTTTATGTTTCACTAGAGGATGAATTGATGCGAAGATTTGGAGGTGACAGGTTGAAAAACATGATGGACACGCTTGGTCTTCCTGAGGATCAACCTATTCAAAATGCAATAATCTCACGCACAATTGAAAGTGCCCAGTCAAAAATTGAAGGGTATAATTTTGATATTCGAAAACATGTGCTTGATTATGATGATGTGATGAACAAGCAACGAGAGGTTGTGTACAAAAAACGCAAAGAAATTTTGGCATCGAGTGATATGAAAGCGGAGGTGATGCAATATGTTGAAGAGGAAATAGAGAGAACTATTTCTGTGCATTGCACTGGCGAGGAATATCAATGGAACATTGAGATGATTGCAACTGAATTGCAAAATATCTTTGCATTCAACGAGCAAGACAAAAAGAAGCTTGAACAAGTTCGCGATGACAAGTCAAAAAACACAGTTGAAAAAATTTCTCTCATGATGGACTATGTCATGGGCAGATCAAAAGAAGCTTATATTCAAAAAGAAAAAGAAATAGGCGTGGATGTTTTGAGGCAAATCGAAAAAGCGATCGTTTTGCAAACAATCGACACCCTTTGGATGAATCATTTGGATGAAATTGATTATTTGCGACAAGGCATCGGGCTTCGTGGTTATGGTCAGCGTGATCCATTGATTGAATACAAGCGAGAGGCTTTTCATATGTTTTCAAATTTGATGGAAAACATGAGATCGACAACTGTGCGCACTATTTTCAAAGTTTCTGTTATGTCTGCTGCTCCTTCGGCCGCAGCTTCTGTTGCGCCAAAAAATATTCAATTTCATGGAGCCCAGGATAATGTTTCTGCCATTGGAGAGGTTAGTGAGGGTGGCGCTCAAGCAAATGAAAGTCACACTGCTCAAAAACCAATCATAAACAGAGAGAGTGTTGGAAGAAATGACAAATGTCCTTGTGGTAGTGGAAAAAAATTCAAGAATTGCTGCGGAAAATAAGAATATCAAAATAAGAACACTATTTCTTATAGGCATCTACTGAATTAAAGTTGGTTACTTGGAAAGCTCACAATGAAAGTTTGTGAAGCTTTTCTTTTTTATGTATAATTGAGATATGAAATATTTATCATTTGAAAAATCCGTTGGCGCGGTTGTTTATCGAAAAGTTGGAAATGAGATCTTGTTTCTTTTGTTGCAATATCGTTCTTGGCAATGGGATTTTCCAAAGGGGCATGTGGAAAAAAATGAAAATGAAAAGCAAACTCTTTGCAGGGAAGTTTTGGAGGAAACCGGCATTGATGATCTTGTAATTTTGCCAAAGCCTCGAGTTTCTGTGCATTATTTTTATCGTGCTAAGGGAAATGAAAAAAATGAAAGAATTTTAAATAAAAGAGGTGTATATATTTTCAAGAATGCTGTTTATTATGCTGCGCAAACAAATACTGAAAATGTTTCAATTGATTTCGAAAACAAAGCCTACGCCTGGCTTAACTTTGATCAGATTTGCAAAAAACTCACGAATAATGGCTCAAAAAAGGTAATAAATGAAGTTTATGCAGCGTTAAAGGAATAATTTCCCCGGAAGTGGTTCAATGGTTATTTGTCAAAACATATTTTTTGCTTTACTCTTGAATTAAAGTAGTTCTTGAAAATACAATAAAACGAACAAGGGGGGGGTAATAATGTTAAATTCTACTATCAAGAAGAAGGAGAAGCATTTCGTTAGTATTTTTGCTCATACAAATCTTGCAAAAGATGTTTGTGAAAATGTAATAATTGATTGCCTGAAAGACCTTGATCATCAAAAAATCTCTGTCGCTGTCCATGTTGAGCAGGACACTGGATTAAAGCTTCGCAGTGGTGCTTGTATTACACATTTGTTTGTGGTTGGGGATACTGATGGTCGCGGATGGGTCAATAGTGGCATGCGTGATCTTTGTGCCTGTCTTGAGAGAAGTGGGTATTACATTCAAACAATGAATTCTTCTCATTCTTTTATTTCTAGAGCTGAAGATGAAGAGTAGAAAATGTTTTTACTATGGGCTCACGATGTGCGCCCATTTTTTTGTAGATATTGCATGTTTGGTTTTTTTGATATAAAATTAAATTTATGAATCCGGTAGTGAAAATTCAAAAGAAGGGAATATCGGATTGTTTCTGGAATGTTTTTAATCCAATATGTAGCATTTTTATATAATTAAGAATTTTTTGAGCAAAGCTCATTTGAATTTCTACTACCGGATGAATATAAAGAAAAAATTACAATTAAAATTTGGTGGGATTATTGTTTTGGCTTTAATGTGCGGCTTGTTTTCATATCCTCAAATTGTTAGCAAGGCTCCTCCTGTCTATGATTTTTTCAACAAGTTCAAGCTCAATCTCGGTCTTGATTTGCAAGGGGGATTTCATTTGGAATATAAGGCTGATGTTTCTAATATTGATTCAACAAAAGTTGCCGAGGCTATGCAAGGTGCGCAGACCGTCATCGAAAGACGAGTTAACGCTTTTGGTGTTGGCGAGCCATTGGTTCAAACAGCAAAAAGTGGACAAGAGAATCGTATTATTGTTGAATTGCCAGGAATAAAGGATATAGAAGAGGCAAAAACAAAAATCAAAGATGCTCCATTGTTGGAATTTAAAGAAGAAGGTCCGGTTGATGCTCAAGTTCAGCAAATGTTTGATCAAGCAAATCAGCAGGCAAAAGAAAAGGCTGCAAAAATTCTTGATGAGGTGAAAAATGGTGGTGATTTTGCGCAACTTGCAAAAGACAATAGTGAGGATCCAGGCTCAAAAGACAAAGGTGGTGATTTGGACTTTGTGAAAAAAGGAGCCTTTGTTCCTGAATTTGATAAAGTTTTGTTTGATTCAAATTTGAAGAATGGGGATATTTATCCTGATTTGGTTGAATCAACTTATGGATGGCATATTATCAAATTCATTGAATCTCGCGGTGAGGGTGCTGATTTGGAAGTTCATGCTCAGCATATTCTTTTTTTGAAAAAAGATCCTTCTCAATATGATCAGTTCAAATATCAAACAACAGGATTGACTGGAAAAAATTTGAAAAGTGCTACTGCGCAATACTCTCAAGGACAAGGCCTTGGTGAGCCAGAGGTTGCTTTGCAATTTGATGAAGAAGGAACAAATCTTTTTGCTGAGTTGACCAAGAAAAACCTTGGCAAAAAAATAGCCATCTTTCTTGATGGAGAGTTGCAAATAGCTCCAACTGTTCAGGTTGAAATTACTAATGGTCAAGCGGTTATTACCGGAAATTATACTTTCAAAGAAGCAAAGGATATTTCTGACAGATTGAATCAAGGAGCGCTTCCAGTTCCTTTGACCTTGGTTGGACAACAGAGTGTTGAGGCAACTCTTGGGGCTGATTCGCTGCGAAGCATTTTGATTGCTGGTGCAATTGGACTTGGTGCAGTGATTGTCTTCATGCTTATCTTCTATCGCTTCTTGGGATTGGTAGCCTCACTGGCTTTGCTTATTTATACTGTTGCAATGATTACGCTTTTCAAGATGACTGGAATTACTTTGACACTTTCTGGTATTGCAGGGTTTGTGCTTTCAATTGGAATGGCGGTGGACGCAAATATTTTGATTTTTGAAAGAACAAAAGAAGAAATTAGAGGTGGTCGCTCAATTGCAAACTCATTGGAAGAAGGATTCAAGCGTGCTTGGACTTCAATTCGTGATGGAAATGTTTCTTCATTGCTCACTTCTGGAATTTTGTACTTGATGGGAACTGGATTTGTGAAAGGATTTGCGGCTGCACTTTTCATTGGAGTAGTGGTTTCCATGTTTACTGCGGTGGTGATTACTCGTACAATGCTTAAGTTTATTATTAGTGATTGGATTCATGGAAGAACATGGATGGTTGGAGTTAGAAAAAAGGATATTAAAAATGGATAATTAAAAACTTCAAATTTCAAATCAAAAAAATGTTTAATATAATTTCAAAAACTAAATACGCATATATTTTTTCTGGCATTGTTTCTATTGCCAGCATTTTGAGTCTTCTTGTTTGGGGATTGAAATATGACATTGATTTTACTGGTGGAACTCGCATGGTTGTCAAATTTGCGCAAGAAACTCCGGCCAAGGATGAGGTGATTGATGCTTTGAAGGGTTTTGATTTGAAAAGTTTGACCCTGCAAGGCATCGAAGGAAATTCAATGGTGATTCGTTATGCCTCAGAGGATGACAAATTGAATTCTGATGTTTGGCAGGCAGTGGTGACAAAATATCCCGAAGCTACTCAATCAAGTGTTGATTTTTTCAATTCTTCTGTTTCAGGGGAGCTTAAATCAAAATCCGTTAATGCTCTCATCTTGGCAATTTTGGCTATTATGGCATATATTGCATGGGCTTTTCGCAAAGTGTCACATCCGGTTGAATCATGGAAATATGGCGCTGGAGCTGTGATTGCCTTGGTGCATGATGTTTTGATTACAACTGGATTTTTTTCCTTTCTGGGTCATTTTTATGGCGTAGAAATTGGAATTCCATTTATTGCGGCATTGCTTACCATCTTGGGTTTTTCAGTACATGACACTATTGTGGTGTATGACAGAACTAGGGAAAACTTGCTGCGAAGTTCACACAAAACTCCTTTTCCTGAGGTTGTGAATCAAAGTTTGAATGAAACATTGGTTCGCTCAATAAACACCTCGCTTACTGTAATCATAACCTTGTTGGCAATCTATCTTTTTGGGGGAGTTGCGATTAAGTATTTTGCCTTGGCGCTGCTTGTTGGTGTTACCTTTGGAACATATTCCTCAATTTTTATTGCGACTGCTTTATTGGTGACAAGTTATGAGTTGACGATAAAATATAAAAAATAATTTAAATATAAATAATTTCGAAGTCTGAATTTTGAATTTTGAATCAAATCTGAATGATATAATGTTTTAAATATTAAAAATTAAATCATTGGAAATTAATTCAAAATTCAAAATTAGAAATTCAAAATTAATAAAATCTATATGGGAATTTTAGATGTATTTGGCAAAAAAGATGACAAGAAAAAAAGTGCAAATCCGCTTGATCCTGAGAACATGGGATTCATGCAAAAAATGGCCATGAAAAAGTTGGAAAAAATGAGTCCAGCTGAAAGAGAGGCTTTGATGCGAAAAGTTATGACTCCTGAAAATATTCAAAAAAATAAGGATGATATTCTCAAAACTCTTGAACAAATGAAAAAATCAGGACAGATGAATGATCATCAAATTTTTGAAGCAAAAAAGAGATTGGGAATTTTGTAGAAAATTTTGTGAGAAATTTAAAACCCAACAGATTTTTGTCTGTTGGGTTTTTTTACTTGCCATTTTTGGCATGATACATTTTTTTGTCAGCAATAGCAATTTCTTCTGATATGTCATTATCTTCGTTGAAGAGATGAATTCCAATGGAGATTGAAAGTGGAATTTCTTTTTGTTCATAAAAGAATCTAACACTTTTGACAGAATTGCTTATTCTGTTTGTCAGTTCTGTTACCTTTTTCGTGCCAGCTTCGTTGACTTTCTTTTCCTTGTTGAATGTCATTGGCTTTACTGGAATTACCAAGAAAAACTCATCTCCTCCAATTCTGAAAAGTCTGTCCTCACTTCGTACATGCTCAGAAATGATCTTTGTAATTGTTGTGATAGCAGCATCGCCCGCATTATGTCCAAAAACATCATTGATGTGCTTTAACTTATCAATATCGAAGAATAAAAAATATAAGTCCTCTTGATGTCTCTTGGCTCTTGCGGATGATTGTCTGATGGTGTCGTGCAACAAAACTCTATTATATGCACCCGTCATTGAATCTTTGATTGAAAGCTCTTCTAGCTTTATCTGCAATTCCTCCAGTTGAATATTTTTCTCCCTTAATTCAATGTTTACTCTTTCAAACTCAAAGTAATCCTGCATTACGATTGTTGACTGCTGAGAAATTTTCATAAACAAAACAAGAGAAAAAATGCCGGTACAGAAAAGTTTTGATTGCCAATTTTGTAATTGAGTCATGATATAAAAATGACCATGAAACACTGAAAAACCAATAATTAGGGATAGTGCAATTTGAATAGCAAGCCTATTCCTGTTTGAAAGTGAAAGTACCCACCAACGGCTAAGTGACAGTAGAATTCTATTCATGGCTCAATGGCCCTCCTTTTTTAAATAACTCATAATAAGTGATATCTAAATATAGTAATTTTTCTTCGTCTTGTCAATAAGCAATGATTAATTGTTTTTGACTTTTTGCCTTGTTGGCCTTAGAATAAGGTTATTGATAAGGTAATGTTAAATAAAAAATACCTATGTTTAAGGAAAAAATTGAAGCAATAAAAAATGAGGCATTGGATGAAATTTCAAAAACAGCTGATGAAGTTGTTTTGGTTGAGCTAAGGGTTAAATTTTTGGGCAGAAAAAGTGATTTTATTGGTATCTTGAAAAGCTTGAAGGACATGTCAGAGCAAGAAAAAAAAGAAGTTGGTCAATTGGCAAATCTTGCTAAATCAGAAATTGAGAATTCTTTTTTGCAAAAAGAACAAGAGCTTAAAAATAAAAGTTTTGATTTTGCTGCTGAAAAAATAGATGTTTCCATGCCGGCCAAAAAAATTCAAAGTGGTCACATGCATCCACTCAGTTTGATTCAATATGAAATAGAGGATATTTTCACTGCTATGGGATTTGAAGTGGCTGATGGTCCAGAAGTTGAAACTGAATTTTATAATTTTGATGCTCTTAATATCCCTAAGGATCATCCTGCTCGCGACATGCAAGACACTTTTTGGGTGAAGTCTGAAAATCCAGAGGAAAAAGTTGTGATGCGCACGCAAACATCTGATGTGCAAATTCGCTATATGGAAAAACACACTCCGCCATTTCGCATCATTGCGCCAGGCAGGGTTTTTCGTCGCGAATCAACCGATACTACTCATGATCACACCTTTCATCAGTTTGAAGCCTTGATGGTGGGGCAGGATATTACAGTGGGAAATCTGAAATTTGTGGCTGAGCAGTTTTTTTCAAGCTTTTTCAAGACCAAAGTTGAAATCAGATTGCGTCCAAGTTTTTTTCCATTCACTGAGCCAAGTTTTGAATTTGACATCAACTGCGTTGTTTGTTCTGGGAAAGGTTGTTCTTCATGCAAGTGGGCTGGTTGGTTGGAATTGGGCGGGGCTGGCATCGTGAATCAAAATGTTTTTGAAGCAGTGGGATATCCAAGAGGAAAATATCAAGGTTTTGCCTGGGGATTTGGATTGGAAAGATTAGCCATGATGAAATACAAAATAGATGACGTTAGACTTTTCCATGGTGGAGACCTTAGATTTATTCGTCAATTTTAGATTGAAGAATTTAAAATTTAGAACTTTGGATTTGATTTAAAATTTAAAATTTAGAATTTATGAAGTATAGCTATAATTGGCTCAAGGAACTCTCTGAAACAAAAAAAACAGCCACGCAGGTTGCTGATCTCATAACAAAGCATTCTTTTGAAGTTGAATCGGTGGAAAAAATCGGATCTGATTTTGCTGGAATTGTGGTTGGAAAAATTTTGGAAATTTCCAAGCATCCCAATGCGGACAAACTGCAACTGACAAAGGTTGAGATTGGACAGGAATCTCCTTTGGACATTGTCTGTGGCGCTCACAACATTAGCGTGGGCGATCATGTTCCTGTTGCGACTGTTGGCACTAAATTGCCAAATGGAATTGAAATCAGAGAGGCTGAAATCAGAGGAATGAAATCTTTTGGAATGCTTTGCGCTGAAGATGAAATTGGTCTTGGAAAAAGTCACGCTGGAATTTTGATATTAGACAAGGAAATAGGAATAGGCACACCTTTGTCAGAAGTTTTTGCTAATAATGATGAAATTTTGGATATTAAGGTTTTGCCAGACAGAGCACATGATGCTGTTTCGCATGTTGCCATGGCCAGAGAAATTGTGGCACTTGAAGGTGGGCAGTTGGACTATGACTATGACGGTCTGATTTTGGAGGGCAATGGAGAGGCAAATCTTGAAATTAAAATTGAAAATAGTGATCTTTGTCCCAGGTATATTGGAGCAAGACTTTCTGGTGTTACGGTTAAAAAATCTCCTGATTGGATGATTGCACGCTTGGAAGCTTGTGGTCTTAATGCAATCAACAACATCGTTGATGCGACGAATTATGTCATGCTAGAGCTCGGACAACCATTGCATGCTTTTGATGCTGATGTGGTTGGTAGTACCATTGTCACCAGACTTGCTAAGGATGAGGAAGAAATTGTCTTGCTGGATGGCAATGTTAAAAAACTTGCCTCAAGTGATATTGTTATTGCAAACAATGAGAAAGTTTTAGCTTTGGCTGGAATTATGGGCGGAAAGGATTCTGGAATTTCAGATCAAACAGAAAATATAATTCTGGAGGCAGCAAATTTTAAGGCAATTTCAATTAGAAGAACTCGCTCAAGATTGAACATGCTTAGTGATGCCTCCATGCGCTTTGAAAAAGAGCTTGATCCAAATCTAGCTGAAAAGGCTATGGTCAGGGTTATTGAAATTCTTGAACACACCGCCAATGCATCCTTTGAAGGATTTGTGGATGTGTATCCTGAAAAAGTGTCGCCGTGGAAAATAGAATTGGAAAAAGAATATATCGACAAATTGTTGGGGACCACCGTTCCTGCTGGTGTGAGTGAGAAAATTTTGAGTTCACTTGGCATTGAAATTGAAAGCAAGGATGAAAAAGTCTTAATAGTAACAATTCCAACATATAGAATTGATTTGAAATCACAAGAGGATTTGATTGAGGAAATAGGGAGAATTTATGGTTATGAAAAAATTCAAAATGTGGCACCACTTGTGCCAGTCACTGCTGCCAAACAAAACGAAGCAAGAATTTTCGAGCGTAATGTGAAGAAACTTTTGATTGCCAGTGGTTTTTCTGAGGTTTTGAATTATTCTTTTTATTCTTTGCAAGATCAGAAAAATTCTCATTTTGAGCACATAAAACACTATGAGCTTGAAACACCGATGAATCCTGATCAAAACTTGCTACGCGTGAGCTTGCTTCCTAATATTTTCAAAAAAATTAGAGAAAATCTCAAAAATTATGGCGAGTTTAGTATTTTTGAAATAGGAAAGGTTTATTTGCCAAGCACGGAGCAATTGCCGCAAGAAAAATCAATGCTGGTTGGCGCAATGGTCTTTCCGAAAAAAGTCGCAAAAAAAGAAAAGCAAGATTTGCGTTTGGAATCAAACTTCTTTGAGTCAAAGTCTTTTATTAATAATCTTTTGCTTCAAATTGGAATCAGTGATCAATATTATGACAATTTTGACATTGATAATGGTGAAAATTCAAAACTTCTCTGGCATCAAGGAAGAAGTGCTGAAATAAAAATAACAGGAAGTGGCAAATCATTGGGTCTTGTTGGTGAAATAAGTCCAAATGTTTTGAGAAAATATGACATTTCAAATAGGGTTGTTGTTTTTGAATTTGAAATGGAAAAAATGCTAGAAATTTCACGCAGCGAAAGGGAATATGCTCCAATTGGAAAATATCCAGTGGTGACTAGAGATATTTCACTGCTAGCACAAAAAAATGTGCGCATTGATGAAATTTTGATGATTATTCAGCGTGCAGGAGGAGATTTGGTGCTTGATGTTGATCTTTTCGATGCAATAGATTTTTCTGATGACTCTTCGAGTTTTGCTTTTCACATTATTTTGGGAGCAAGTGAGCGAACATTGAATGGAAAAGAGGTTGATGAACTCATGAATGCGATTGTTGAAAAATTGGAAAGTGAATTGCAAGTCAAACTTCGCAGATAAAAGAAAAAAAGGATATTTTTTCATCCCAAAACAGTCAGAACTTTCAAGTCCGGCTGTTTTTTTGTCAGCTATTGACAAAAAAATAATATGTGTTAATATAATTTGAAATCAAGAGAGATTAATTTTGGCTCTAAATTTATGAAAACAAGCTGTTTCTGCCGGAGGGGAGATGCAAACTTTGTTTATACTGACAAATGGAAAAAATAACAGATAAAAACAGCCAAGCAGTTGAGTCTGAAAAGGCGATATTTTCAGATGCACTGAAAAGTACCGTGAAAGATTTTTCACAAAGAAGTCAGGAGATAATTTTTTCTCGCTGGGGGGTTTTCAGTTCTCATTCTTTGACTTTGGAAGAGATTGGAAAAAAATATCAAATTACTCGTGAGAGAGTTAGGCAAGTTATTCGCGAGGTTTTGAAAAAAGTTAAAGAAAAAAAGGATCAAACTGTTTTTCGTGAAATAGAAGAAAAAATTATTTTGGCGCTTAGAAATAATGGTGGTATAATGGAGGAGCAAAAACTTTTGTCTGTGCTTGTGGGAAAGCAAAAAAGTGAGCAAGCAGCAGTTTCATTTTTTCTGGAATGTTTTGATAGTATTTGCAAAAATCAAATCAAGGGAGAACTTAAAGTTGCATATTCTTTGCCAAGTTTTGAAATTGAAAAATGGCGAAATGTGAAAAATGATTTGATTTTGGTTTTGAAACAACAGGCAAAACCTCTTTCAGTTGAAAAACTTTTTGAACTGACAAAAGCAAAGTCTGGTGAATTTGATTTGAACATTGAAACATTCACACAATATCTTGAAATTTCAGAAGAGATCAAACAAAACACTTTTGGAAAATGGGGAATTGCAAAATGGAAAGAAATTTCTCCAAAAGGAACGCGTGAAAAGGCTTATCTTGTTTTGAAAGAGGTAGCCAAGCCTTTGCATTTTCGGGATATTGCCAAAAAGATTGATCAATATCATTTGAACAAAAAGAAAACTCATGCTCAAACAGTGCACAATGAATTGATCAAGGACAAAAATTTCGTGTTGGTGGGAAGGGGGATCTACGCGCTGGTTGAATGGGGATATCGCAGTGGAACAGTCAAGGATGTGATTGAAGAGATTTTGAAAAAAAATAAGGCTCCACTCAGCAAGGAAGAAGTACTAGAAATGGTTTTAAAAATCAGACGTGTGAAAAAATCGACTATTGTGATAAACTTGAATAACTACTTTGCCAAATCAAAAACAGGCACATATTCAATTAAAAAATCTTAAAGTCACTCAAAAACAAAAAAATGGACATTCTTCTAACTTCACTAGCTCAAATACCTGAAGATTTAAAAATGGTGTCGCAAGTAATAAATCACACTTGGTTTATTATTTTGCCACCACTTTTTTATTTTATCTTTAAAATTTTTTGGATTACACATATTCAAAATGCTTATTGGGCCTCTGCTAGTTGGGTTTTGTTGGAGCTTATTCCTCCAAAAAATATTGAAAAAAGCCCTAAGCCAATGGAGGCACTTTTTGTTGGCTTTGCAGGTGTGGAAAAAGGTTTTGACGTGGCTGAAACATATATCAGTGGAATGTTTGCTGATTCAATGAGTTTGGAGATGGTTAGTGATCAAGGGACAGTGCATTTTTACATCCGCAGCATGAAAAAATATCGCCATTTGGTGGAGGCTTCGCTCTATGCTCAATATCCCGATGTCGAAATCATTGAAGTTCCTGATTATGTTAATGATGTTCCCAAGGTTATTCCTAATGAAAAATGGGATTTGTGGGGAGCTGACATTGCATTTCAAAGTGATCCAGCTTATCCAATCAAAACGTATAAAGCTTTTGAAGAAGAAATTTCTGGCACCATGATTGACCCTTTGTCGAGTTTGTTGGAAGTTATGGGTAAATTGGGTCCAGGACAGCAGATGTGGCTACAGTGGGTGATTTCTCCAACATCTCCAGCTTGGGCTGGAAAAGAAGGGAAAAAATTGACTGACAAATTGAAGGGAAAAGAAAAGAAAGTCGTTTCTGTTCCGGAAAGATTGGTTAAGGATTTTTTGGATGTTGTCACAAACCTTTTCAACGCCTTGCTAGGGCCGGTTGAATTTGCTGCAGAAAAGAAAAAAGAAGAAGCAGCATTGGACACAAGACTTTCTCCGGGAGAAAGAGATGTGCTCAAGGCCGTGGAGGATAATCTTGGAAAATTGCAATTTTACACCAAGGGAAGATTTATATATCTAGGTCGACGAGAAAATTATGACAAAGCGCTTGGAATTTCATCTTTTTGGGGAAGTCTCAAGCAATTTAATGACAACAATCTTAACAGCATGAAGCCTGATGGTGATTCAAAAACTTTTGCAAATTATTTCAACCAACGAAGTCGTTTGCGTTATCGTCAACGAAAAATATTAAGACGCTATCGCACTAGAAACAGGGATGGTGCAACATTGGTCTTTAGTACTGAAGAATTGGCCACACTTTTTCATTTCCCTGATATGAACGTGATGGCTCCATCATTCACGCGCGTGGAAGCGAAGCGTGGTGGTGCTCCTTCAAATTTGCCGATTGAATAAAGAGATAAATTAAAAATTAACTACAACGCTAGTTAACCATATGGCTCAAAAAAACGAAATTGCATTTTTTGCAAAAACAAATTTTAGAAATCAAGAAAGAGTTTTCGGCATCAAAACTGATGATCGCACTCGACACATGTATATCATTGGAAAGACCGGTATGGGAAAAACAAACCTGCTGGAAAATTTGGTGGTGCAGGACATTAGAAACGGTCATGGTATTTGTTATATTGATCCACATGGTGACACGGCTGAAAAATTGCTTAGAGCGATTCCCGCTGAACGCATTAATGATGTTATTTATTTGAATCCTTCTGATCAAAATTATCCTTTGGCTTTCAACGTGATGGAATCGGTTGATCCTGACTATCGTCACTTGGTGGCATCGGGCTTGATTGGTGTTTTCAAAAAAATCTGGGCTGATTCCTGGGGACCACGCTTGGAGTATATTTTGCGTAATGCAATTTTGGCACTTTTGGAATATCCTGGGAGCACCTTGCTGGGTGTGACCAGGATTTTGGTGGACAAGAAATATCGCGAAAGAGTGGTTGAAAAGGTGACTGATCCGGTGATTAGGCAATTTTGGGTGGATGAATTTCCAAAATGGAGTGACAAGGTTTTGCAAGAAGTTGTTTCTCCGATTCAAAACAAGGTTGGACAATTCTTGTCATCTTCTTTGATTCGAAACATTGTTGGTCAAACAAAATCTTCTTTTGACATTCGAAATGCAATGGACACGCAAAAGATTTTGATCATCAATCTTTCCAAAGGAAGAATTGGTGAAGACAATGGTGCGCTTTTGGGAGCCATGATGATCACCAAGATTCAATTGGCAGCCATGGGACGCGTGGACATAGCGGAGGCTGATCGTAAAGATTTTTATTTATATGTTGATGAGTTTCAAAATTTTGCCACAGAATCTTTTGCCAACATTTTGTCTGAAGCTCGAAAATATCGCTTGAATTTGATTTTGGCAAATCAATATATCACTCAAATTGATGAAAAAGTTCGTGATGCTATTTTTGGTAATGCTGGCACGATCATTTCTTTTCGTGTGGGTGCGATGGATGCTGAATTTTTGGAAAAAGAATTTATGCCAGTTTTTGTGCAAAATGACATCGTGAATTTGCCAAAATATAACATATATTTGAAGCTCATGATTGATGGAATTGCAGGTGATGCTTTTTCTGCTACTGTTTTGCCACCTGTTTACATCGGTGACACGGCTGAAAATGAGGAAAAGATTATTGCAGCTTCGCGTGAGCGTTATGCTTCTAGTAAGGAAGAAGTTGAAGACAAAATTTCACGTTGGGCTGGTGTGATGCCTGCAGCAGGCTTTACTACTGTCAACAAGGCTCCTGAGCAAGTTGCTCAAAATCCAAATAATATTAAATATGTTCATCCGGTGAGCAGCCCTCAGCAAAGATCAAATTCAATACAGAATTTTGCTCCAAAAGCAGTTGCTGCCCCAGTTGCACTAAAAGCTCAGCAACCAGTGCGAAATGTTGCCTCAAGCGCTCCTGTAAGCGCTCCAGTGCCTATTGCTGCTCCTTTGTCTCAAAAATCAGTGCAGCGGCCAGTTGAAGAACAAAAAAAGCCCTATGTGCAGGATGATTTGGGGGAATATAATGAAATTCCAAAAAATGAGGCTGTACAATCAATTGCAGCTGAGCCAGAAGAAAATCATGACTATTATGTGAAGCCAATTGATGATCGGCCAAAATTTGATGCTGTTTGCGACATGTGCGCGGACAATATTCAAATTCCTTTTGCTCCAGATGGAAAAAGACCAACTTTTTGCAAGGATTGCTTGAAAGAATATCAACGCATGAATGCTAAGGAGAAATTGAAGCAGGAAGAGAAAATAAAGCGACAGCAAGAAGAAGCGCAGGTTCAAGAGGTGCCAACTGCTTCGCCAGCAAAAACATATCCAAAAAAGTTTGAAAGCAAGTCTGCTACAAATCAAGCGCCAAGACAAGAAAGAAAAACCGAACACAAGGCTTTTGTTTCTAAGGATAGGCCCATGTCACTTTCGCAAATGCAGCATATTGCACCCAAGCAATTCAAGCCAACTCGCGTCCGTCCACAAATAAACTTGAGTGAAGTGAGAGAAATGATTAATAAAAACAAAGAATAGTACTAGTTTAAAAAACAACCATCTTATGGTTGTTTTTTTTAAACTATTGACACAATATCAGCATTAATCTATATTGTATTATTGGTTGCAATGATGCAATGCAATGTCCCTTGTTCTTTGATATTTTCGCTGTTATCTGTCAACCCTAAACTGAAGTTGCCCTGCCAAGCAGGGAAAGGAATTTACCATGAGTATTGTAAATTGGATTGCGTTTGTTGGCCTCTTTTTTGTTATTTTTGCTGGAAATGTTTGGATTGATAAATCAATCATGAAAAAATGGGTGTTAAAAAGAGGAATAGGTTCGTTTTTCCTCTATGCAGCGTTTGCATTCCTACTTTCCAATTTTTCTGATATTGGTTCATATCTGCACGTTGAAAAAAATGTGCCATTTGAATGGAAAGAGAATATTTTGGCAAAACAAAGCATCGAAGAAGTTTCTATGAGCAAAGAGAGAGAAGGACATTTATTTTTGGGTTGTGGAAGTTTTCGTGAACGTGAAACGTTTCGCTACACGGCCAATAATGAAGATGGCTCATATCATCGCGACAAGGTGTACACTTCTGAGTGTGTGGTCCTGAAGGCTGAAGATGAGAATAGCCAACGGATTGAAAAGGTGCAGGTGGTGCGAGAATACAAGAATAAATCTGACAAGAGTTGGTTCGGGACCAAGATGGACAAGAAGGATTCGTTCTATAGGATATATCTATAGGACAAAAAAGTGTAAGTAAATCGAGAGAGATTGAGTTTTAAGTGTGAGTGTTAGTAAATACAAGCACTGAGCGTTAGATTAAGCAGCAGGGACCTAGAGGCATTGAAAATTCAATGCCTCTTTTTTATAAAAATATTTTACAAATGGTGGCATTTCAAGGTAGCATTAACATATGAAACAAAAAACAGCACTCGAAATTTTGAAAATGGGACATAATGTTTTTTTGACTGGTCCAGCCGGTTCTGGCAAAACATTTTTGCTAAATGAGTATATTGATTATCTCAAGAAAAATGGCATTGGCGTGGCAGTGACTGCTTCCACTGGGATTGCAGCGACACACATGAATGGTCAAACAATTCATTCATGGTCAGGCATGGGGATCAGTGATGTTTTCTTGGAGGATGATTTTGCTAAACTAAAAAAAAGATATTATCATTGCGAACGCTTTAGGCACACCAAAGTGCTTATTATTGATGAAGTTTCAATGCTTCACGCTCATCAGTTGGACATTGTGAACAATATTTGCAAAAACTTTAAAAACCCAAAACTTCCTTTTGGTGGCTTGCAGGTTATTTTGTGTGGAGATTTTTTTCAATTGCCGCCGGTTGTGCGAAACGGAAAAAAGGCGCAATTTGTGATTGAATCTGAGGCTTGGATTGAAATGGATCCAAAAATTTGTTACTTGGAAGAGCAGCACAGGCAAGAGGATTCTGCTATGTTGAAAATTTTGGCTGATATTCGAGGTAGAGCTTGCGACGAAGAGACTATTGATCTTATTTGTTCCCGCCAAAACAAAAATATTAAAAATGGTATTACACCAACAAAGCTGTACACTCATAATGCTAACGTTGATGGTATTAATAATTTGGAGCTTAAAAAAATAAATGAAGAACCTAAAATTTTTCAAATGACAACTGCTGGCATTGAACAATTGGCGGCGGTGGTGAAGAAGGGTTGTCTTGCTCCTGAAACATTGACGTTGAAAAAAGGAGCTGTGGTGATGTTTGTGAAAAACAATTTTGAAAAAGGTTATGTTAATGGAACTCTTGGAAAAATTAAGGATTTTGATCAAAGCGGGATGCCAATCGTGAAAACCTTTGCCGGCAAAGACATTGTGGCTCTGGCAGAAAAATGGTCAATTGAGGAGGATGGTGAGATGTTGGCATCGGTTAGTCAAATTCCGCTGCGCTTGGCCTGGGCGATTACTGTGCACAAAAGTCAGGGAATGACGCTTGATGCTGTTGAAATGGATCTGGGACGTTCTTTTGAATATGGCATGGGATATGTTGCTCTTTCGCGAGTGAGGACACTTGATGGTATAAAATTGCTAGGAATAAATGATATTGCTTTGGAGGTCAATCCAATAGTATTTGAACTGGACAAGGTGCTCAAGGAATTGTCGAATGCGAATTCAAAAGCGACCTTGAAAATGAAAATTAGTGAAAAAAAATCTTTGCAAAAAAAGTTTTTAGAAAAATGCATAAACTAGGCATGAATAATGGTTGATATTATAGTAATTTTTTCTATTGTTGTTTTTTGAAAAATTTGTTATAATAAAAATATCAAAAAACTTTTAAACAAAAATATGAAAATAAAAAAACAAGCACCAAAGAAAACAAAAACTGTTCCAAAGAAAAAAGTTGTTTCCAAAGTTCGCACAGTAACTTTGACAAAAAAAGTTGTCAAAAAAACAAAGACTGCTCCAGTAGCAAAAGCTGCCCTCAAAAAACACAAAACAATTGCAGCAATAAGAATTGATAGTAGAAAAGAGGTTACTAGTGTTTTTTCAACTAGTGAAAAAAGAGAACTTAGACATTCCTTGAAACGTTGGACGTATATGGTTCTTGCTTTGACTGTTGGAATTTTGTCTGCTGGCTTCGTGACTGGTATTTTGGAAAAAATTTATATTGAAAATAATCTTAGAATGGGGCATGAATTGCTGACACATCAATTTTTGGGAATGAGCATGTTTCTTCTGCCGGTGGCATATATAGTAATCTTTGGAATTGGAATTTGTTTTGGAATCTGGCTTGGCTTTTGGGGTTGGCGGGTGGTATATATCGAACACAACCATCGTATTTTTCGCAAAAAATAAGTTCTTATAAAGCAGTCTCAAGAAAAAGAGGCTGCTTTTGTTTTGTAAGAAAAATTGATATACTGTTGACAAAATCATTAAAACAAGGTATAAATCTCAATACCAGCTAAACTAAACACAGAAAGGGGGAAGATGAGTTGTAACTTAAAAAAAGGGGGAGGATGCATTGAAATTGGCGCTGTCAAAAAAGAAAGGGGAGGTTATGATTAACATTGATTTGGATATGGGCATTCACACCATGCGAATGCCACATGGAATCAAGAAGCTTTTTTTGGATATGATCCAATCATTGGACATTACCCAGGGAAATTTTAAGATTCACTTGGGCAAGAACATTCGAGGAGTTAGTCAGAAGGGTATAAAATTCATTAAGGTTCTGCCACAGTATTGCGCCATTTGGGTCAAGGCGCAGCCTTCCGGCAAGGAAGGCCGTCATGAATGCACGGTATATTTTCCAGATATTTATAAGAATGATCTTGGAAAGTTTGGCGAGCTTCTGCAGTCAAAAGTTGGTCAGGAAGATTGGGCTGATGAAGAGGTTATTCCTGAAGAGGAAATTGCTACAACTATGGATGATGTTAAAGCTACCATAATTGATGTTGAACATGTTGAGAATGCTATTATTAGACAGCAACAATATCAAGCTGAAGCATTAATCTTGAGTGCGGAAATGCTATCTCTCATTGTCGGTGATATTTTTGAAAAAAAAGGCACTGGCTGGATTTTCAAGAGTGCATTGTTCAAGATTTTGAATAATTTGAAACTGCAATACGCTACTAATAAGTTGATTGGAAGACTTTTCCATTTGGGATATCTTGAAAGAGATCCTGAGAATCTTGAAAAAAGAAGTCGACTGACTCAATCGGCATGTCTGCTTATCAATGCTCCGATCCCGCTTGACACTGGACACAAGATTGTCATTGGAAGTAGTGAAGATGACTTGAAAGTTTATAATGCTGTAGATTTTCTTCGAAGGTCGAACGCAATTTATAAAAAGCTTTTAATTAATCAGTCAAAGGCTTTTGATGAACTCGAAAAGCTTAAGTGTGCCGATGAGAAATTGCAAAAAAGAATCTCACGTCTTGCGGAATTGATGGAAGTGAAGATGCAGGAAAATCTGGTCATGATTAATGAAAAAAGTCTTGAGATAGAAAAAATTTCACAAGGCATAACGCCTCGCTTGATTGAGGCATCAAAAAGATTTGAGATTATTATGGCAGATGATCTGCCTCCAGAATAAATTTGTTTAATGTTTATTGTTATAAGCGCAACTAAAAAGTTGCGCTTATTTTTTTTGAAAAAATTGGTGTTTTCTTGTTTTTAATCGTATGATTGTGGAATGAAAAAGAAAATTATTGTCGTTAATGACAAAATGCAAAAAAATTATAGTTACGAACTTTCGCAGCCTATGGGGAAAAATTTTGATCCTCTTTTTGCGCCAGAGTTGACACCAAGGCAAATGCTGGAACTCGGTGTTTTTGGTGGAAAATACATGACAGATTGTCAAAATGAATTTCCGCATGATTGGTTTTCTTTTGCCAAATTGAGCAGCAAAAAACGCGATAAAAATCTAAATTTTTTTGGAGTTAATGCTAGTCAGTCTTTGAAGGAATGGCGCCGCAATGGCTGGATTGAGGTTAATGATCCACGCGGGTGGTTTCAATGGTATTGTAGATATTATATGGGAAGGCGCTGCGGCGATGATATGCGGCAGATAAAGCGCTGGAGGGCTTTTATTAGGCACTATAGTGCGGTTAAGAATAATTGCTTTGCTTTTGATTTTTCTTGTCGAACTCGTCAACGTCAGGCACTTTTGCATTGGGCCTATGACAGTCGAAAAATATGATTTTTTGCCTTAGTGTGGCCAAGATATGTTGTTATTGACAATTTTACTAAAAAATGTTACTATTAAACGTCCTAAAAAGGATTGTTAACTTAAAAACCCAAAGTCCACGGACTATAAAAAGGAGGTTTCACATGCAAACAGGACTCGAAGGAACACATCGGTTGCACGACACTGCCAGGTTTGCAAGATGTCGGCTAAGTAATGGGATTACAGTTTGGCTGCAAAAGACGGATATCATGGTTGACCATGAAGGATATTTGTCGATGTTTTTCAAGAACGTTGGATCAGCTAATGATCCGAGAGGCTTGGATGGTCTGGCTCATTTTTTGGAGCACATGCTATTCAGGAAAAGCTTCACCCATGACAGCGAAACAGCATTGAAAGATTTTGTTGTAAGCAATGGGGGAGAAATTAATGCTCGCACCAATGCAGAATTCACTGAGTATTATGTCATGTTGGACACTGCTCATTTTTCAGAGGCCTTGCAATCATTGCATTCCTTGGTTTGTGAGCCAGTTTTCGATCTCCAGGATGTTGTCTTGGAATCAAAAATTATTTTACAAGAATTTTTGAAATCAAAGGCTCGTAGCAGCTTCCTTGTAGGTGAGCACATCAGAAGATTCTTGTTGGCTAAAAACGATCCATTTAATCATGCTGTGCTTGGAAATCCCGCAACGATCAAGAGGATTTCTCAGCAGGATATTTATGATTTTTATCATAAATATTATCACACCGGAAATGCAAATATCATTTGCGGTGGGAGCTTTGCTAGAATTCCAAATGTCTTGGAGGAGCTCGAAATGGCATTTGGCATGATGTGCAAAGGTAAGACATGTGAACCAGTTTTTTATGCTGGCAGTGCAATCAAGAGTGGAAATCATCGCTTTTTGGATAAGCGATATCCAAATGAAAATTTGAGTATACAATATTGTTTGCCAGTACTTACCTATGAAGAAAGAATTCCACTCATGCTTTTGCTGGAATCATTAGCAGGCAGGACAGGTGCACCATTTGACACTGAAGTAAGGATTATGCGCGGTTTGACCTATCATATTGATGCGGAAGTCATCACCAACCATTTTGAGTCATTGATTGACGTCGAATGCGAACTTGATTCAAACAATTTTGAATTGGTGAATGAAATATTCCTGGAAAAACTAGCAACCCTTTCAGAGGAATGTATTTTGAAATATGTTAAGTCAATTCAGCAGGAGAGGCTTATTAAATTTCAGCATCCCATTAGTGCATGTAAAAGTGTTGTTTCGGAAATAGTTTATTTTGGTAAGTCAATCTCTTGTCGCGAGCATGAAAGGCTCATTGACGAGACAGATATTACTGACATCTTTGCCTGGAAAAATGAACTCCAATCAACAAGGCAGAGAGTCTTGGAATTAAGAATAAAATAGTTTTTTGTGCATGGACCGCTTCGAATTTTCGAAGCGGTCCATTTTTTGTTGACATATCAAAAAAAATAAGGCATAATTTAAAATCAAAAAGAAAAATAGTCTAACGATTGTCTTTTAAATGGTACTTTAAAAATCTAGAGTCTACGGACTATAAAAAGGAAATGGAGGGGATTATGAGGAAAAGAGATGGAATGTCGCTATGGAAGCTGATAGAATATACTCTTCAAATGTCTAATGTTTTAATTCATGAAAATGTTAGTCAGGAAAAACTCTCTAAAATAAGGGATCATTTTAACAGAAGGGAGTATGAAAAAGTTATTATTGGACTAATGGAAACCATAGACTTGGAAACAAAAATACAGCTTGATTTTATGCCTGATAATTTTATTTTGGATGAATTGAAGAAGATGTCTGGCTATGAATGGGCTTTGAAGTCAGCATCCATGATGGGCCTATCGTTTTCTGTTTTTTCCTACAAAAAACCGGCCTATGTTTTGGTTGGCGATGAGATGCCATGCTTTCGATCAAGAATTTTTCAAGAGCACGTCACACAAATGAGAATTGGCGAATCTGTAAAGTTTGAGTCCTTTGAAAGTTTTGTCACAATTGTCATGCACGAACTTATGCATATAGTTTTGTTTTCTCGTCAGCATCCACTGCGAAGAAATGAGCTGGCGACAGACATTGGCATTTTGCTGGCTGGATATGGAGATATTGCAAAGCTTGGAAGAATAGGGCAAAGTGCTAGATTTGGATATTTAAATTGTAAAGAATTTGCATTTGTTCATCGTCTGGTTGAATTGATTAAATTTTTTAAGCGCAAAAAAAAGATTAAAAATAACTAATAAAAAAACAAAGGACTTATCTAAATAGATAAGTCCTTTTTGCTTTTTTAAAGCTAGCTCAATCGCATGGAAATGAGCCTTACTGGTCTTGTTTGATGAGTTGAATTGCCATAAAACTTGTGTTGAAAAATGAAATCTTCCCAGAAATCTGTTCCTTGCACATTTTTTTTGATCAAATAACCGCCATTCTTGTCTCTGTATGTTGTTACGTTTATGTTCTCTATGATCTTAAAGTCTCCTCTTGTTGTTGTGCCTTCGGCATAGACAAGGCCTTCAATGCTAGTGTCATACTTCAGTGGAGTTTCTTCTGGAGCAAGAAAAGCAAAATAGAAAGG
The DNA here is from genome assembly GCA_037140955.1 of bacterium. Lineage (GTDB taxonomy): Bacteria > Patescibacteriota > Minisyncoccia > Moranbacterales > GWC2-37-73 > UBA12068. The sequence goes on from JBAXDL010000005.1 coordinate 51,296, forward strand.
GAATTTCATGTCTTCATATTTTCCAAACACAATCACTTTCATACCTTTTTTGACATCTTGCACGCTCGGAAAGCCATTATTTTTTTTAATGTGCATGTTTTTCTCCTCCATGATTTGAGTTATGGCAATTTTTGCCACTTGTTTGCTTGCATTATAATGTTTTTGTTTTTCAAAGTCAATTCTGGCTGATATTGCTTGAGTAATACAAAAAAGAAGCGTAGAATGTTAACATGTATTGGTATATTACATTAGATATTAAAATCTTAAACTAAAAAATATAAACATGAAAACACTTATTATTCTGGCTCATCCAAGCAAATATGGTTTTTCGCGGAGAATAGCCAATGAATATGCTAAGGGCGCCAAAGAAAAAGGCATGGAGGTTGAAATTTTGGATTTATATCAAGATGAAAATAAGCAAGATTTTTTGATTTTTGATGATATCAAAAGCGTGCCACCTGATCCAAGTGTCACAAGGATGCAAGAGAAAATAACAGCTGCAGATGAATTGGTTTTTGCTTTTCCTCTTTGGTGGTTTGCTGAGCCTGCAGTTTTAAAAAATTTTTGGGACAAAAACATGACAACTCATTATGCTTATCAATATGTTTCAGGCAAACCAGTCGGATTGCTTTTGGGAAAAACTGCCAGAGTTTTTGTTACTTCTGATGGATCAAAGATGATTCACTGGTTGCTTTTAAATCCAGTAAAAACAATTTGGTGGTTGGCCAGGTTGAGATTTTGCGGTATTCAGATGAAGTCTTTTGTACTTTTTGATGACATGTTCAAAAGAAGCGAAGCAAATAAGAGCAATCAGCTCAAGAAGGTTTTTGAGATTGCAAAAAATTAATTAATTTTTTTTGATGATGATAGTTTGACTTATTGTTGCGAATTTTTAAAATATTTATGCGGATATTGTTTTTTTGCGGCTTCCGTGTGAACAAAGTGAACGAAAGGCAAGTAAAAAAACAATATCTGCATAAAATGAAGTTGTATAATTGATAAAATTTTAGTATGGATTCAAAAATAAAAAAGATTTTAGTGAAAATTGATGAGCTTAATGACGCATTGAAAAAGGAACATCTGCGCGTGGCTGAAAAATATGGCTTTTTTGTTAAAAAGAAAAAAGTTATTTTTTTGGAGAAAATTCGTAAACAAAACAAACGTTTTCGCATGCCAGCCTGGAAATATGCTGTTCCAAAAAGCATCAGACATATTGCTTCAATGCCTTTTATATATTCCATGTTGATCCCTGCTGTTATTTTGGATGTTTTCATTACGATATATCAGTTTTTTGCTTTCCCTTTATATGGAATTCCAAAAGTAAAAAGATCAGAATACTTTGTCTATGATCGAAGATTTCTTGATTATTTGAATGTTATTCAAAAAGTTCACTGCGTGTATTGCACCTATGTGAATGGGCTTTTTGCTTATGCTGTGGAAATTGGAGCTAGAACTGAGAGGTATTGGTGTCCAATCAAAGCTGCTAGCAAACCAAAGGCATATCATGGTTGGTACAAAGAATTTGCTGACTATGGTGATCCAGAAGAATGGACTTGCAAATTCAACGATCATGAGGCTTTTGCTGATACTGTTAAGAAAAAGGTAAAATAAACAAACAATGAATCAACTTGTTATTAGAAAATTAAAAGAGTGGCGCGCGCAGATTGCAAGTCGAGATAATCTTGAGCTTTTTCGTGTTATTCCAAACAAAACAATTGATGATCTTGGTGAACTTTTGCCAATCAACAAAGAAGAACTCCTTGCAATTAAGGGCATTAAGGATAAAAAATTTGAAAAATATGGCAGACAGATTCTGGCTATCATTAATGAAACAATTGCCAATGAAAATGCGCCAATTGTGCCGGCTGTGGAGGTTGAAGATGGAAACAAGAGAAATGAAAAAATATATTCAGTTAGTTCATATTTAGATAGGATTAATGATGATATTGCAAGAATCAGTGCTGGAATTTGTGGTGAGGTTTCAAGTGTGAGCTTCAAGGGGCATTTGTATTTTTCTTTGAAGGACAAAAATGATGGAAGCGTGCTGTCATGTTTTATGTGGGCAAGGGATTATGAAAACAGTGGCATCGAGATGCGCGAAGGCGAGGAGCTTATTATTCATGGTTTTCCTGAGATCTATAAGCCAAATGGAAAATTCACGTTTAGAACCAGTGCCATTGAGTTGGTTGGTGAGGGAGCGCTCAAAAATGCTTATGAAGAATTGAAAAGAAAATTGTCAGCAGAAGGATTGTTTGATGAAGCAGTAAAAAAGCCAATGCCTGATTTTCCTTCGCGCATCGGCTTGATAACCTCCAGAGATGGCGCAGTTACTAATGATTTTTTGAACAATATTGGCAGGTTTGGATATCAAATAAAATTCGTTAATTCTAGGGTTGAAGGTGCTATGGCTGTTGGCGACTTGATTGGTGCGGTGGAATATTTCAAAGACAAGGACATTGATTTGTTGGTTATTATTCGAGGAGGTGGCAGTTTGGAGAGCCTGCAGGCTTTTAATAATGAAATTTTGGTTCGCAAAATTGCAGATTTGGACGTGCCCGTGATTTGTGGCATTGGACATGACAAGGATGTTCCGCTTTTGTCTTATGTTGCAGATTTAGCAGTTTCAACACCATCGATTGTAGCCAAGGAGCTTAATCGCAGTTGGGAAAAGGCTGTCGACAGACTTGATTATCACGAATTGAATATTCTAAATACTTTTGATGCAGTCCTTAAAAAATCAGAGCGAAAATTGGAAAACAGTGTGATTGAAATTAAAGATTTTTATCAAGCTATCTTTCGAAAATTTGATTTTTATCATCAGGCGCTTGTAAATATTATTGGCAATGTTAGTTATCTTATTAAAAAAGATCTTGAAATGGTGGAAAAAATTCCTCAGAAATTGCTGGTTGATTTTGGTAGATTGATTTTTTCGACCAACAAATCACTTGATAATTATGAAAAGTCTTTAAGGCAGAATAATCCAGAACGCCAACTTGCCTTGGGATATAGTATTATCAGTGTTGATGGTAAAATTGTGAAATCAATCAGTGAAATTTCTGTTGGCTGTGAAATTGTCAACAAAATGAGCGATGGTCAAATAATTTCAATTGTAAAAAAGGTGGATAAAAAGAATTAAAAAAGTGAGAATATGTTGTTGCTAAATTTTCATACTGATATTGTTTTTTTGTGGCTTCCGTATGAGCGCAGTGAATGAAAGGCAAGTAAAAAATAATATCAGTATGAAAATTAAAAAATTAAATTCATAAGCTCTAAAAAAATATATGGAAAGTTCAAATTTGTCAGAATCATTAAAAAAATTGGAAGAAATTACTCAATGGTTTTCAAATCAACAAGATGTTGATGTGGAACAGGGACTTGAAAAGGTCAAGGAAGGAGTCAGGCTTGTCAAAGAAAGTCGTGCCAGATTGCAAGAGGTTGAAAATGAGTTCCAAGATGTGAAAAAAGACCTTGAAGCTGGCCTGGAATAGCTTTTATTTTGCATGTTTACAAGGCTTGCTAGCAATGCTATTATTTAGTGACTATGAGCACCAATAAGCCAAAAAAACGGGTAATTGTGGGCATGAGTGCCGGAGTTGATTCTTCTGTGGCTGCAGCACTATTGAAAGAACAAGGATATGATGTCGTTGGTGTTTTTCTGCATTTTTGGAAAGAACCAGGTCAGAGTTCATTGATTGAAAACAAATGTTGCTCAATTGAGTCTCAGCAAGATGCCAGAAAAATTGCTCAAATTTTAGATATTCCACTCTATACAGTCAATGCTGCAAAGGAATTTAAGAAGGAAATTGTGGATTATTTTCTGGAAGAAATCAAGGCCGGAAGAACTCCAAATCCATGTGTGGTTTGTAATGAAAAGATTAAATTCAATTTTTTGTTTAAAAAAATGCTAGAAATGGATGCTGATTTTGTGGCAACTGGTCATTATGCTAAATTGCAAAAAGTTGGAGATAAATTTCATTTGTACATTCCAACTGACAAAGAAAAAGATCAGACATATTTTTTGCACACGCTTGGTGAAAAACAGCTTGCAAGAATCTTGTTTCCTCTGGGCGAGCTCAAAAAACCCGATGTCCGCAGAATGGCTGAAAAATTGAAATTGCCTGTTTTTGATAAGGAAGATTCGCAAGGTCTTTGTTTTACTTCCGAAAAAACTCCTAATGAATTTTTGAAGCGTAATTTGAAATTGTCTGCTGGTGACATTGTTACAACTGAAGGTAAAAAAATTGGCACGCATTCTGGTTTGGAGCTGTATACTATTGGGCAGCGAAAAGGCGTGAACATTGGTGGTGATGGGCCATATTTTGTGGTTCAGCGAGATTTTGGCAATAATGTTTTGGTGGTCACGAACGACACTGTAAATGAAAAGATTTTCAAGAAAAATATGTCAGTGCAAATAAAGAATTGGTTGGGAGCTGAAATTGTTACTCCCTTGGAGCTTAATATTAAAATACGTTATAGACATCAAGCTGTGCGTGGTATAATCAAAAGTAGCAAGAAGAATAATGAAGGTTTGCTGATTGAGGTTGATTTTATTGAAGCGCAAAAAGCTGTTACCCCTGGCCAATCTGCAGTTTTTTATTCAGACAGTGAAGAGCTTTTGGGTGGTGGAGTTATTATCTAGCGTAACGAGTGAAATGATTTGTCAGCAGACAAGCATTTCCGAGTGAGCGACGATACTAAAAGGTTTAATGCCCCGAGGCTTGCCTCGAAGACCCAATGGGTTCAGGGCTTGCCCTGGGGTATATGCCTTTTATTGTTTAATAAATTTTTTAAAATAAAAAAATATGGATGTTGATCACACGCTTGAACTTCGAAAAAGACATATGCAAAATGAATTGATCTTGAAAGATTCCGACAATAGAAAAAATGAACGTGACATGCAGACAGCCGAGCTTGGAATAAAGGATGTTAAGCACAAGATTCTACAGTTGCAAAATGATTTGGTGGTCAAGGAACTTGCTATGAAAAAATTAGGTGAAAAGAAAATTCAACTTCAGGCAGAAATGATTAAGCTTAAACATCAAATTGCAAATCCTAATTAAGTTTTTGAATATATTTTTCTGGTTTCATGTAGATATTGTTTTTGCGGTTTACATGTGAACGCAGTGAGTGAAAGGTAAGCAAAAAAATAATTTAGCATAAAAAAGTTAATTTTATACGCTTTATAATTTATAAATAAATTTATGACAGCAAACGAACTGCGCACAAAATATTTGGATTTTTTTCGCTCAAAGGGTCACACTATAATTCCGTCAGCATCTTTGCTTCCTCGCGAAACAGATGCTTCAACATTGTTTACCACTGCTGGTATGCATCCATTGGTACCATATCTTCTGGGTGAGCAACATCCTGGTGGTAAGCGTGTGGCAAATGTGCAAAAGTGTGTGCGCACTGGTGACATTGATGATGTGGGCGACAATCGTCATTGCACTTTTTTTGAAATGATGGGGAACTGGAGTTTTGGGGATTATTTTAAAAAAGAAGCTATTGCTTGGAGTTTTGAATTTTTGACTGACCCAAAATGGCTAGGACTTGATCCAAAGAGATTGTATGTCACTGTTTTTAAAGGTGAAGATGGAATTCCGCGCGACCAGGAAGCTATTGAGTTTTGGAAAAAAACTTTTCATGATGCGCATATTTATGCTGGAATTGCAGGTGAAGACGAAATGGTTGCAGATGAGATCAGAATAGTCCCGCTTGGAAAAGATGATAATTTTTGGATTGCTGGTGCAACTGGTCCTTGTGGGGGAGATACTGAGATTTTTTATGACATGCGTCCGGAGGAGGGAGAGTTGAATGGAAAATTTGGCGACCTGGTTGATAGTTTTAGGATTATGGAGGTTTGGAATAATGTTTTCATGGAATTTAACAAAACTGCTAAAGGAAAATATGAAAAATTGCCAAAGCCAAATGTTGACACCGGCATGGGTGTGGAGCGAACACTGGCTGTGCTTGCTGGTGAATATACAATTTTTGAAACTGAATTGTTTGCTCAAATTTTTGAAAAAATAACAGAAATTTCAGATTGCGGATATCGTGACAATCTGGAAACAGAAAAAGCTTTCCGCATCATTGCCGATCATGTTCGCGCGAGTGTTTTCATGTTGGCTGATGGGGTGACACCAATAAACACTGGTGCGGGATATGTTTTGAGGCGCTTGATTCGTCGCGCAGTGCGCTATGGAAAATTGATTGGTTTGGAAAAAGATTTTACTGTTGCTGTTGCGGAGGTTGTGATTCAAAAATTTGGTGATTTTTATCCTGAATTAAAAAAGAAACGCGAAAATATTTTTGCTGAACTGAAAAAGGAGGAGGAGAAATTTCGAAAAACCCTGGAAAATGGACTCAGACAATTCAACAAGCTTTCTGTCGCAACAATCTCAGGAAAAGATGCTTTTGATTTGTATCAAACTTATGGATTTCCATTAGAGCTTACTGTTGAGCTTGCCAAGGAAAAGGGCGTGGTTGTTGACCAGCAGGAAGCTGACAAGGAAATGAAAAAGCATCAAGAACTTTCTCGTACGGCATCGGCTGGCATGTTCAAGGGTGGCCTTGCTGATTCTGGCCAGGAAACGGCCAGATTGCACACAGCAGCTCATCTTTTGCTTGCTTCACTTCGTCAAGTTTTGGGAAATGAGGTTTTTCAAAAAGGTTCCAACATCACACCAGAGCGATTGAGGCTTGATTTTTCGTATGGACAAAAAATGACGCCAGAACAATTGGTTAAAGTTGAAAGTCTTGTTAATGCCGCTATAGAGGCCAATTTGGATGTTGCAAATGAAGAAATGACTCTCGAAAGAGCGAGAGAAATTAATGCCATGGGTGTTTTTGAGGCTAAGTATGGGGAAAAAGTCACAGTTTACTCTATCGTTAATGATGGAGGTGAGATTGTCAGTCGTGAGATTTGTGGTGGTCCACACGCCAAAAATACGGCTGAATTGGGACATCTTAAGATCGCAAAAGAAGAAGCTTCTTCAGCTGGAGTGAGAAGAATAAAGGCAATTCTTGAATAATCATTGACATTTTTCCTTTGTTTGGGTATACTTATTTAGTAACAATTATCTTATATACGATCATGTTGGCAATTATTAAAACAGGTGGAAAGCAATACAAAGTGGCTGTTGGAGACAAAATCAAGATTGAAAAGCTTGAAGGAGAGGCTGGATCAGTTATTTCTTTTGATGAAGTGCTTTTTATTGGTGATGAAAAGGATGCAAAAATTGGAACTCCTTTTATTGCTGGTGCTAAAGTTGAAGGAACATTGATTGAACAAGGACGTCACAAAAAAGTTTGGGGAATCAAGCACAAAGCAAAAAAGCGCTATAAAGTAAAATTTGGTCACAAGCAACTTTATACTGAAGTTGAAATCACAAAAATTGCCTAATCTGAAATCCTTTAAAAACACTCAGAGAAATCTGAGTGTTTTTTTGATATTTTTTATAAAAATAAAGCTGCCTATTGAATTTTCAATAGGCAGCTTGAGTGTCTTTTAGGGAATAGATAATCCTTGAAAGCTTAATTCTGCAATCATTGTTCCATCTGATTTTTTTATGTCAGATTCGAAAAAATAAAACCCTCTTTTATGATTGATAAGTTTTGTAAATGCTACTACTGTGTCGCCATTGTGAACTGATTTTTTCATTTTGAATTCAACCCGTGACATGAATGGGCGTCCCGTGATTTTCATGTCATAGGCAATGATAAATCCAAGTTGTTGTGCCATTTCAATAAGCATTACGCCAGGAAAAGCATGTGGATGCCACTGCATGAAAGGATTACTGTCGCTAATATGCATTGTTGCACTTGCACTTGGTTTGCCGAGATGATTTAGTAGGAAAACCTCTCTGAGCATCAAAAACGGACCGGAATATGTTTTTGACATAATGTTGGCAACCTGCGATTGATTGAGCGATCTCATTTCTCTGTGCATGGGTGATACCTCCTTTTGGTTGGGCTAATTTTATTGTCAAAGAAATGTTATTATAGCAAGACCTTCCTGTTTGTCAATGCCTCAGAAAGGGTCAACTCATCAGCGTATTCAAGGTCTGCCCCAGTTGAAAGTCCGCGCCCAAGGCGAGTTATTTTGATGTTTAAAGGTTGAATTTTTCTTTTTAAATATAGTGCAGTCGCATCTCCTTCAGTGGTTGGGTTGGTAGCTAAAATAACTTCAGTGATTTGTTCGTTTTCAATGCGGCTAATAAGTTCAGGAATTCGCAATTCTGCTCCTGGATTTCCAACTTGAATGACACCACCAAGAACGTGGTACAATCCAGTATATATCTTTGTTCTTTCGAGTGAAATAATGTCGAGTGGCTCCTCAACAACACAGACTGAATGTTGGTCGCGAGTATGATCTTTGCAATATTGGCATAATTCACTTTCTGCAATATTAAAACACTTCTTGCAAACTTTCATGTTTTTTATTTCCAAAAGGTTTTCTGCAAAGTCACGAATTTTTTCAATATCTTGCTTAAAAAGAAATAGCACAAGACGTTCGGCCATTTTTGGCCCAACTGAAGGGAGAGAAGAGAGGTTTTTTATTAATTTTTGGAATGCTTTTGGATACATAAGGATAGTCTATAAAGTCAAAAGTCTATCAAGTCCATCAAGTTTTTTTAAATGGGTGCTTTATGGACTTTTAGCTTTTTGCTTTTAGCTATTGCGGTTGTTGGTGTATTTTTTCAAGTGATCGGAAAGATGCAGAATTTTCCTGGAAGAAGGCGTTTACTTCACCAACAGGCCCATTACGATGCTTGGCAATGATTATTTTTACAATACCTTTGTTTGGTGTGTCAGGCTTTTCACGATCTTCGCGATATAGGAAAAGAACAACATCAGCATCCTGCTCAATAGAACCGGATTCTCGAAGATCAGAAAGTTTTGGAATTTGTGGGGAACGAGCTTCAACGGCTCGGGAAAGCTGTGAGAGGGCAATGATGGGAATGTTTAATTCTCGTGCTAGATTTTTGAGACCGCGAGAAATCTCGGAAATTTCTTGTACGCGATTGTCTCCGCCGCGACCTTCCATAAGTTGCAAATAGTCGATCACGATTAGTCCCAGGTTATTGTCAGCCTGAAGGCGACGTGCCATGGTGCGCATTTCCATAATGTTAGCACTAGCTGTATCATCAATAAAAATCTTGGCTTCAGAAAGAATTCCCATAGCCTCACCAATTCTTTGAAAATCATTGTTCTCGCCTTCGCTTTGCATGCGTCCTGTTCGCAGGCGCCACAAATCAACATTAGCCTCAGCTGCTAACATACGATCGACAAGCTGATCGGCACCCATTTCCAATGAAAACATTGCTACTGCTGTGTTTTCTCGCACCGCCACATGGCGTGCGATGTCCAAGGCAAGCGAAGTTTTTCCAACTGATGGTCTGGCTGCCAAAATAATAAGATCTGATTTTTGAAGTCCGGCCAGAATGTTATCAAGATCAATAAAGCCGGTTGGAATTCCTCGAAATTTGTTGCCGTCGCGATGCAGTTCATCAATACGATTGAAAGCAGCTTCCAAAATTGATTTGATTGGCAGAAAATCTTGTTTGATATATTTTTGAGAAACAGCAAAAAGTTTTTGTTCAGCTTCATCAAGAATTTTTTCCACATCATCTCCTTCACGAAAACCAGCCTCAATGATTTCACTGGCTGCCATGATCAACCTGCGCAAAAGTGCCTTTTTTTGCACAACTTTTGCATAATGCACGATGTGAGAAGCTGATGGAACACTGCCAACCAAAGATGCAAGATAGCTGGAGCCACCAATTTGTTCTAGTTGTTTTTTTTCATCAAGCTTATTTGAAATGCTAAGCACATCCAATGGTTCTCGTTGTTCATAGAGCTCAAGCATTGATTCATATATTTGGTTGTGGATGTCCTTATAAAAATCTCCAACCTTAAGAAGATCCGCAATCTTGATGACAGCATCCTTTTCCAGCATCAAAGAACCAAGGATGGACATTTCAGCCTCATTGTTGTGTGGAGGTGTGCGAAGAGGGTCAAAATTGTTGACCAGTGGTGTTTTTGGTTTGTATTCTTTGTATTCTCGAGCCATTTTCAGAAAGTATGATTTATATTATGTGAAAGTTTTTGTTTAGCGTTTCTTTATTATAGCAACTTTGCAACTAAAATCAACAGCATAATATGCTATTTTTGTGGGTAAGAAGTGTGTAATTTTTTCATTTGACTGATTTGTTTTAGTATGGTGAAAAAAAATAAAAAGAGGACTGCGCAGTGCAGTCCTCTTTTTGCTTGTGGGTTTTAATTTGCTGGTCTTATTCTTTGTCCGTCTTTGGTGTCTTCCAAAATGAAACCATGTTCTTCAATAAGAAGTCGCAGTTTGTCAGATTTTTCAAAATCTTTGGCATTTCTAGCTTCTTCGCGCTCTTTGACCAAGTTTAATATTTCTTCTGGGATTATTGCCTGGCCTTGCAAAACAAATCCGAAAACTGAGTTTATTTTTTTCCACAAAGTTAGAATTTTTTTGGCATCAACTGAGGACAGTGAATTTTCTGAGATTTTTTTGTTGATGTTGCCAATAAGCTCATAGGTTGTGCTTAGTGCAAGGGGAGTGTTTAAGTCATCATCCATGGCAAGTTCAAAATTTTCTTTGAAATCACTGGCATTGAAAAAATCATCACAAGAAATGTTTTGAGTCGCAATTATTTCCAAATTCAAAACAAAATCATTAATTTTTTGTAGATTTTTGTGTGCTTGTTCGATGGCATCCCAAGAAAAATCCATCTGTGATCGATAACTTGAAGATAGTAGTAATAAGCGTAAATCCATTGCGCTAAAACCTTTTTCTTTGATGTCTTCCAGTGTGAAAAGATTTCCTTTTGATTTGCTCATCTTTTTTCCTTCAAACAAAAGATGGCGAGTGTGTAGCCAATAGCGAACATATTGTTTTCCACTGTAACACTCGGTTTGTGCTATCTCAGCTTCATGATGGGGGAAGATGTTGTCCTCGCCGCCGGTGTGAATGTCAATCGTGTTGCCGAGGTATTCAGTGCTCATGGCAGAGCATTCAATGTGCCAGCCGGGATAGCCAACTGACCAAGGAGATTCCCATTTCATGATGTGTCCTTCTGGTGCCTTGATCCAAAGCGCAAAATCCCAAGCATTGATTTTGTCAGGATGCTCCTCTATTCTTGCTCCTATTTTCAGATTATTAAGTGTATTGCCAGAAAGTTTTCCATAGTCTCCAAATTTTGTGACATCAAAAAAAACATTGCCATTTTTCTCATAGGCAAAACCTTTTTCAAGTAAACCTTCAATAATTTTGATCATTTGTGGCACGTGCGCAGTGGCGCGTGGAAAAAAATGAGCAGGAAGAATGTTTAATTCTTTTTCTACTTGGCGAAAATATTCTTCATAAAATCTGGCAATTTCTTCTGGACTCTTTTTTTCTTTGGCAGCAGCTTTGATCATCTTGTCTTCTCCTGAATCTCCCTGGGCAACATCATCTTCACTAAGATGTCCAACATCAGTGATGTTTTTGATGAGGCGGACTTCAAAACCAATATATTCAAGATAGCGTCTTGTTAAATCTGAAAGAAGGTACGCTCGCATGTTGCCAATGTGCACGCGTCCATAAGCCGTTGGACCACAAGTATACATGCCAACCTTTCCTGGGTTGAGTGAGACAAATTCTTGTTTGCTTTTAGTGAGCGTGTTGTATAGATTAAGCATGACGGTTTTTAAATTTAAACTAACCCAAATTAATCATAGTTATTTATAATATATGGGATTTGTGCAAAATACAAGATGAGTTTTGGGTGGAGATTTTTATAGCCATTTTTTGACCCAAAAAAGAATGATTGTGAAGATTGAGATTATGAGCATTATGGCAGTATGAATCCAGAATCCTTCGTTGTTGTGACTCAGTGGAATGTTGGTGCTCATGCTCATGACATTGGAGTATAGTGTCATTGGCAAAAAGATGGCGGAGAAAATCGTAAGAACTTTCATGGTCAGGTCAAGTTTATTTGAAAGCAGGGAGTTGTTTGTTTCCTCCATAGATTCAATTGTTTCCTTGTTGCTTTCCAATGCATTCCAAAGGCGAATATTGGTTCCTGTCAGGTCCTGAAAATAGGCAGAAAGTTCAGGTGCAATCAATGGTGACTTCATTTGTGCAAGAGATTCAATGATGTGACGCTGAGGTTTGAGTGTTCTTCGAAAATTCAAGATGTCGCGCTTTACCACGGAAATTTCAAAAACCATCTCCTTTTCTTTGTTGTTGAAGACTTGTTCCTCAATGTTTTCTAGCTTTTCGTGGATATGATCAATGCGTGGAAAACAAGATTCCAAAAGGAGTTCCAGGATGTTGTACAAAAGATGGGCGGGTGTTTTGTTCATGTATAATCTTCTCTTGCCTTCACTATTTTGCAATTGTGCAAAAAAATCTTCTAGTTGGAAAATTTCTTTGTTGTGGCCAGTGATCAAGTGGTCTTTGGTGATGACGATGTCCAATTCTCCTGGATATGTTGTTCTGGCTTTGGTGTCAAAAAGTGGAATATGAATGGTCAAAAAAATACAATTGTCATATTGAGTTGCCTTTGGACGATAGGTTGGCGTGACAAATTCTTCAATGGTAAGTGGGTGAATGTCAAAGTTTTCTTGCAGATACAAGACATCATCAGCACTTGGATCTGAAAAATCAATCCAGGTTATGTTTTTGAATGCGACAGTTTTCATTTTTGTTTTTTGAGAAGTTATGCTTGATAAATTAATTATACCTTAAAATGACAAATTGACAAAGTGTTTGCAAATGCCTATCGTGAGTGTATATGAAAAAAGTTTTATTGCTTGTTATTAAGATTTATCAAAAGATTTTCTCACTTGATCATGGAATTCCATCATATTTTTTTGGTGGAAGAATTTGTCGTTTTCATCCTTCTTGCAGTCATTATACCTATCAGGCTGTGGAAAAATTCGGTGTTTTGCGCGGATCTATGCTTGGCGTTAAGCGCTTTTTGCGTTGTCATCCTTGGAATGATGGTGGCTATGATCCAGTGCCGAAGAAATAGTTGGTGATTTTTTTAAACGTATCAATTAAATTTGATACTCTTTACATAATTTGAAAAAACTGTATAATATTTAAATTGATATAGTGGTTGTTTTAAAAATAAATAGGGGACACATCCCCAAAAAAAGGAGGTAGTTATGTCACAAACAGAAAGAGAAAAGGGGTATGACAAATTCATTGAAAAGCTGCATCAAGGTTGCTCAAGTAATTTTAGTATCATTGAGTGTTCACATTCTGGAGAAGTTGAAATGTCAAAAAGGGATAATCCATTTCGACCTGACAACTTGACTGATCACTTGAATTCATTTGCAAAAAGAAATGGTCTCAAGAGTTTTAGTGTAAGCAGTACGTCACAATAAAAAGGAGGTGGAACAGTTTTTATGCACATTGGCGCTGGATATTATTTTTCTTTTTAAAATGAAAAAGGAGAAAAACATGAAAAAAGTTATCGTGAAAGGTTCCATTTCTGAATTGCTTGCCGTTGTGGCCAAAGATGGTTGCAATGGGAACGTGAGAGATCTTTGCAAGGCATTGCCTGAAAAAGTCTATTGTCATCACATGAAACAATCAATTCCACTTTCTATTGCACCAGCATTGACACCTCATCACAGCAAGCATCTTGATTTTTCGCAGCATCTTGTGTGTGAGGTTGACTGTGGTCGCTCTTGTCAATCCTATAACATCAAGGGAATGACAGTTAGTGAAATGGTCAAAATGGATCACTTTCCGCTTGAAAATCATAACTCCGACATTTTTGCTTAAAAGCAATTTTAAGCAAACAAAAAGGTCTTTACATAGCATTGTGAAGACCTTTTTTCTTTTGAAAGAGCCATTTTTTGATAATATTAGCACTCGGACTTGACGACTGCTAATCGATGTAATATAATACAGATACTAAGAGTCCATAAAGCTGAAAGTCGAAAGCAAAAAGCATATTAAGAAGTATTTCTTGCTTTAAGGACCTTATAGACTTTTAGCTTTAGACTATTTTTTTATGAACGAACGCCAAGAAAAAATTTTATCAACCATCATTGAAGAATACACCAAAACAGCTATTCCTGTTGGTAGTGGAGTTTTGGTTGGTAAATATAAATTCAAGGTTAGCACTGCCACCATTCGAAATGACATGATGGTTTTGGAAAATGATGGATATTTGTATCAGCCACATATTAGTGCAGGAAGAATTCCAACAGACAAGGGTTATCGATATTTTGTGGAAGAGGTGATGAAGGATAAGGTTCTCTCGAAAGAACAGCAACAAGAAATGCAGCGTGAGTTTTTGAAGCTAAAAGCTCAAAACACACGTTTGACCAGAACAACTGCAAAATTACTTTCTAATATTAGTGGAAATTTTGCAATTAGCGGCTTGATTGATAATGACGAATTTTCTGATTTTGGAATGAGGGAATTGATGGAAGAGCCAGAATTTAAGGAATTGGATGAGATGTGTCGCTTGGTTGAAATGCTTGACTATGTTGATGAGAAATTTGATCAGCTCACTAAAGACATTAAGGATGGCGAGACAAAAATCTTTATTGGCAAGGAGAATCCCATAGATGGAACGGCAAATTGCTCTATGATCGTGTCGCCATATCGCTTGAGCTCTGGCGAAAAAGGAATTTTGGCACTAATTGGACCAAAGCGTATGGAATATGCAAAAAACAAATCAATGATTGAATATGTGAAAAAATTATTAGGAGCAAGCATGGTGATTATAATTATGATAAATATTTATTTATAAAATTTAAAAATTTTTGAAAATTATGTCAAAAGAACACAAAAAAAAGAAAGAAGAAGTAATTGAATCAGAAGAAGAAATTGTTGATGCAAATTCTCAAACTATTGACGAGGCAACTGATGAGTTTGAAGAGCTGAGAAAAAAAGCTGCTGAAAATTTGGAGGGATGGCAACGTCTGCAAGCTGAATTTGAAAATTACAAAAAAAGAACAGCAGAGTCACAAAAGGACATGATAAAATATGCGACCCAAAACATTGTTCTTGAGATTCTACCGGTGATTGATAATTTTCACGCCTCAACCGATCACATTCCAGAAGATCAAAAGGAAAATCCTTGGGTAACCGGGATCATGTATATTCAAAAGCAGCTTGAAAACGTGCTGACGGAAAATGGAGTGGAGGAGATTGTTGCCAATGTTGGAGATAATTTTGATCCAATATATCACGAGGCAATTGAAGACAAGGAGTGCGAAGATTGCAAAAATGAAAAATATGTAAACAAGATTAAGAAAGTTTTGACAAAGGGGTATAAGATTAGTGATAGAGTTATTCGTGCGGCAAGAGTGGTAGTTGAATAGATTGGAATGCGCATTGTTTGTGACAAAGAAAAAAGCCCAGATGGGCATAAGTTAAATATCCCATTGGGCAAAGCAGGCAAACATTGTGCCAAACTCTATGGTCAGTATACAGCATTTAACACGCAAAAGACAATAGGTGATCACACAACAATCAATAAGTAATTGGATTTAATAATAAGATAATAATTAAGTTAAAAAATAAGTAATAAAATAATAACAATTTGCAAATAACTAATGTGCAAATTGATTATTGAAAAAATATATGAGTAAAATACTCGGAATCGATTTGGGAACAACAAATAGTGCTATGGCCATCGTTAGCGGTGGAAAGCCTGAAATTTTGGAAAACAAGGAGGGGAACCGCACCACACCTTCAATGGTTGCAATTTCAAAAACAGGTGAGCGCCTTGCAGGACTCTTGGCCAAGCGTCAATCAGTAACAAATCCGGCCAATACTTTGTATTCTATTAAGCGATTAATTGGACGAGCATATCATGATGCGGAAGTTCAACGTGATGAAAAATTGATGCCATATAAGATTGTCCATGCTGGTGAGAATGTCAAAGTTACTATGGGTGATAAGGATTATTCTCCGCAAGAAATCTCTGCTATGATTTTGGGAAAACTCAAAGCTGACGCAGAAGAAAAACTTGGTGAAAAAATCACTGACGCTGTGATCACTGTCCCAGCATATTTTGATGATGCCCAAAGAAAAGCAACCAAGGAAGCTGGAGAAATTGCAGGTTTCAATGTTCGTCGCGTGATCAATGAACCAACAGCTGCGGCTTTGGCGTATGGTTTTGACAAGAAAGCTGATGAAAAAATTGCAGTATATGATTTGGGCGGAGGAACTTTCGATATTTCAATTTTGGAAGTTGGTGGAGACACGGTTGAAGTGAAATCTACTAATGGTGACACTCATCTTGGTGGTGATGACTTTGATCAGATCATCATTCAATGGATTATTGATGAATTCAAAAAACAAGAAGGAATTGATCTTTCCAAGGATCCGCTTTCATTGCAAAGAATCAAGGAAGCTGCCGAAAAAGCTAAGATTGAGCTTTCAACTGCTGCTGAAACCGAAATCAACCAACCATTCATCACTTCTGATGCCTCAGGTCCTAAGCATTTGGTGATGAAAATGAGTCGCGCAAAATTGGAAGAATTGGTTGGCGAGCTTGTGCAGAAAACTTTAGAGCCATTAAAGAAGGCACTAAGTGATGCAAAATTGACCGTTGGTGAGATTAATGAAGTTGTGATGGTTGGAGGAATGACTCGCATGCCGTTGGTTTTGCAAACAGTTGAAAAATTCTTTGGCAAAAAACCAAACATTACAGTTAATCCTGATGAAGTTGTGGCGCTTGGTGCAGCAATTCAAGGGGGAGTTTTGGAGGGAAGCGTGAAGGATGTGCTTTTGTTGGATGTGACACCTTTGACTTTGGGAATTGAAACAATGGGTGGAATTTCAACTCCATTGATTGATCGAAACACCACAGTGCCAACTTCAAAGACTCAAACATTTTCAACTGCTGCTGACAATCAGCCTGGTGTGGAAATTCATGTGCTGCAAGGGGAGCGAGAGGTTGCTTCTGGCAACAAAACTCTTGGAAAGTTCTTGCTTGATGGAATCCCACCAGCACCGCGTGGAGTGCCACAAATTGAAGTTGAGTTTGACATTGATGCTAATGGAATTTTGAATGTGACTGCTAAAGACAAGGCAACTGGAAAATCACAATCAATCAAAATTGAAGCATCAAGTGGTCTTTCAAAAGAAGAAATTGAAAAAATGAAAAAAGATGCTGAAATGCATGCCGAAGAGGACAAGCAAAAGAAAGAATTGGTTGAGGCTCGCAACATGGCTGATACACTTGTTTATACAACTGAAAAAGCTATTAAGGATGCTGGTGAGAAAATAACTGAAGAGGAAATAAAACCAGTCAAAGAAGCAATTGAAGAATTGAACAAGGTGAAAAACGGTGATGACTTGAATGAGATCAAGGCCAAAACTGAAACACTTTCGCAAGCTGCGCAAAAAATTGGTGAAAAATTGTATGCTGCTGCTGAGCAAGCAAAGAAGGATGAAACTGAATCCAATGCTGGAGCTGAGGGCGAAACAGTGAAAGAGGCTGAGGTTGAAGGTGAAAAAACAGAAGAGAAAAAAGACGAAGAAAAGAAATAATTTTTCTTCAAAATGCAAAATGAAAAAGGCGGGGACATTTTTGTCCTCGCCTTTTTTTGCCTTTATACTGTCATTAATACTTTTTCATGAATCTCGTTGAGATGCTTGATGATTTTCATGCGCAGATGCTTTTTGACTGGAATTGCACTGAGTTTTTTTTCAAAATCTTTTACGGTGACACGGAGAAACAATTCCATACATTTGCCAATCTTCTCCTTTTCCAAATCTTCCTTGACGCAGTTTGCGATGCTAATAAGATTTCCAATAGAAACCTTATCTCGCTCGCTTGACTCTCTGTAGTGTTGGTTACTTGTGCCTTGGATAAGTTCTTCCAGGGCATGTTGAATTTCAACACAGTTCTTTTTGATTTTTTCAATTACTTCAAAAATCCTAAGTCTGTCTCTGTTGTCCATTTCTTTCTCCTTTTCTGTTGGTAATGTGCCTGGCGTGGTGCTTGGTTGCTGATTAAGCATTGAAACATACAATATGATTGCTGTCAATGTTAAGCTTTACTAGCACGCAAAGGAAAATAGGAATATAATTCAAATATCAAATTCATTGCTTGTAAGTAAAAAATAAATGCAAAGATTGTTAAAAATTATTAAAATAATTTCGCTTATTATTTTTTTGACGGGTGTTATTTTTGGTTTGGAATTTTTTTGGCAAAAAAAGTCAAAAAATGCTGAAATAGTTGTGCCAAAGACTGAACAAGTTGAGTTAATTGCTGAGTCAGAAGTTGCAATCAAAAATATTGAGCCTGAAATCAAAAAAGAATCTTTGCCGCAAGAATTTTTGATTCAAGTTCCATTTTCTTCGCAGGCGCCAACTGGAAATTGGAAAAAGCAGCTATTTCAGGATGGTTGCGAAGAAGCCTCAGTTGTCATGGCTATAGCATGGACTAAAAATAAAAAATTAACACCGGCGGGAGTTGAAAAGGAAATTATTGGGATTTCAAATTGGGAAAAGAGAATTTTTGGTTATGCTGTGGATGCCTCGTTGGTTGATGTGACAAGGATTGTTAATGAGTTCTATGGATATAAAAATGTTAAAATTATTTCAGGTGAAAATGCGCAAAATATCAAAGAGGAATTGGCAAAAAAATGTGTTTTGCTGGTGCCAGTTGACGGAAAAATTTTGGCAAACCCGCATTATACTTTTCCTGGTCCTGAGCAGCATATGCTTGTCCTGAAAGGTTTTGATGACGAGCAAAAACAATTTATTGCAAATGACCCGGGAACAAAATTTGGCGAAAATTATGTCTATGATTATGACAAATTTGTTGCCGCTATTTGGAGTTATCCATCTGGAAAAGAACATGCAAAATATCCAACCAATGGTAAAGTTGAGAAAAATATCATTTCAATTTGTAAATAATATTTTGTCTGACTTAAGTTTAATGCTCCTGCTGATATTGTTTTTTTGCTTGCCTTTTATTCGCTTCGCTCATACGGAAGCCGCAAAAAACAACATCAGTAGGAGTATGTGCCAAAGATTGATTATAAAAATATTTCTCAAAAGTGTGATATAATGGAAGAAATTAATCTTAATAATAAATTATGAAACGCGATATAATTGAAATTGCCATTGGATCAGTGACTGTTATTTTTGCTTTTTGTTTTTGGCTGTTTGTGAAAAATGCCATTGTTGTTTCAACTGCAAGCACCTGGCTTGGACCAATTGTGGTGGCTTCATTTTTTTTGGTTTTTCTTTGTCTTAGCATCTTGCTTTTTCGTAGAATGATTTTTTTGGAAATTGTTTTGCTGCTCTCCTTGGCAACAAGTGCCTTTTTTGCTTTCAATTGGTTGCAATTCGTCGTCATTGCCTTGGGTCACATCTTCATGTTTATTGCTGCTCGAAAAATCAGAAATGATATGGAACTTAATATTAAAATATCCCCAGTAAAATCTTTGCAAGCTGGAAAGACCTATCTTATTTTTGCAATATCGATCGTTGTGTGTATGCAGTATTTTTTGATTATTCGAGGATTTGAAGGTGAGAAAAAAGTGCCATATTTTGATGCTGGATTTGTTACTAAAAAAATTGCCATTCCTTTTTTGTCTTCGGTCAGTCCACAATTCAAGGCTTTGGAGAATGAGAAGTTGACTGTGGATGAGTTTGTTTTGCAATCGCAAAGTCAAATGGCAAAGGATGGTTTGACACAGGAAGAAGAAAAAATGCTGGATGAGCAATTGCCTGAAAAAATGACAGTTGCACAAAAAGAAATAATCAAAAAACAGGCCAGGGAAAATTTTTCAAACACTCAAGCTCAGATTACAGAAAAAAATAAAGTTTTGATTCTTGAAGCTGGCAGGAGACAATTTTCTGACATGGTCGGCACAAAAGTGACTGGCAATGAAAAGATTGGTGATGTTTTCACTGGACTTATAAACAATAGAGTTAATGGATATTTCAATCCAAAGGTTGGCGATGGCCAGAGCAATTCAACTCTTCCAATGATTTTGGCGATTGTTTTGTTTTTGATCGTCTTTCCTTTGGCTGTCTTGCTGTGCACTTTTTTGTTTTGGATTACTGGTTTTGTTTTGTATGTTCTGATCAAGTCAAAAGTTTTAGAGGTGAAATCCGTGATGATTTCCAAGGAAGTTTTGCAGTAAAAACGGCTCTTTTTTGAAAAAATTAGCACTCAGTCATGGGGATTGCTAATTTTTTATTTTTGCTTTATAATAAATTGGTAATAAAATTTAGTAAATTTATATATATGGCAAAGGATTATTATGATATTTTAGGGGTAAATAAAAACTCTACTGATGATGAAATAAAAAAGGCCTATCGAAAATTGGCACACAAATATCATCCTGACAAGGCTGGTGGTGACAATGAGAAATTCAAGGAGATAAATTCGGCCTATCAGGTTCTTTCTGACAAGTCAAAGCGTCAACAATATGACCAATTTGGCTCTGGTTTTGAACAGCGAGGTGGTGGATTTAGCGGAGGAGGCTTTAGCGGATTTTCATCGGCTGGTGGGCAAGATTTTGATTTTGGAGAGGGATTTGAGGACATTTTTTCTAATATTTTTGGCGGTGGAGGAGGTTCGCGAAATGCTGACATGCGCAGAGCTGGCAACGATATTCAGGTTGACACTGAAATCACTTTTGAGGAAATGGTTGCTGGTGCTGTTCGGGAAATAAAATTATATCAAAAATTTCTTTGCGACTCTTGTCACGGTTCTGGCGGAGAGGCTGGATCAAAAGAGGAAGCTTGTCCAACTTGTCATGGTTCTGGTCAGGTGCACAAAAGTGTGAGCAGTTTTTTTGGCTCATTTTCACAGGCCTATGTTTGTCCAACTTGCCAAGGTATGGGAAAAACTTTTTCTCAAAAATGTCGCAAATGTCATGGAGATGGAAGGGTCAAACAGGAACGTAAGATTTCAGTGAAGATCCCTGCTGGAATTTCAAATGGACAAACAATTTCAATGCAAGGAGAGGGAGAGGCTGGTGAGCGCGGAGCAAAAAATGGAAATTTGTTTATTGTTGTGCATGTTATTGCTCATGATTTGTTCACTCGCGAAGGAAATAATATTCTTTCAATTGAGCATATTCCATTTTCAAAAGCAGCGCTTGGTGACAAGATTGATGTGAAAACCATAGATGAAACAGTGAAAATGAAAATTCCAGCTGGAACTCAGTCGGGAGAATTGTTTCGCATTAAGGGCAAAGGCGTGCCAAGTTTGGGGCGAGATTCTCGTGGTGATCATTTGGTAAAAATCGTTGTTGATGTTCCAAGAAACACTTCAAGAGAGCAAAAAAGAGTAATTGAGCAATTGCAGCAAGCAGGTTTGTAGTATAAATATTTTGTTTTTGTGAAAAGCTTCATCCTAAGGGGTGGGCTTTTTTTATTTATTATTATCGCATCAAGACTATTTGTTTTTGGGCACGTCACTGGTCGAAATCTATGACCACTGACTCTTGATTACTTTCATAATCAACGGCCCAAAAACAAATAGTCTTGATGCTAATGTGTGGTGTAATCTTGCTGTGTTTATCATACATCACTATAACTATAAAAAAGAAGACAAAAAAACATAAAAGCGGTATAATTAAAAAGTAAATTGCAAAAAATAAAACTAAAATTAAAAATATGTTGAATAATCTTTTTGCTCCAAAATCAATCGCCATTGTTGGTGCTTCAAGCAAAAAAGGGAAAATAGGAACAGTGCTGGTTGATAATATTGCAAAGCTGGGATATAAGGGCACGGTTTTCTATGTTAATCCGTCTTATAAGATTCTGAAGTTAAAGCGCTGCTACAGCGAATTGCATGATATTGAAAAACATGTTGACTTGGCAATAATTGCCGTGCCAGCCAAATTTGTGAATGATGTTATTGAAAAAAGCGCACATAAAATAAAAAATTTTGTGGTCATTTCTGCTGGCTTTTCAGAGACAAATGCTGATGGGGTCAAAAGGGAACAAGCACTTTTGAAATTGGCAAAAAAACATGATTTGAATATTTTGGGTCCAAATTGTTTGGGCTTTATTTCAACGGCAATAAAATTGAATGCTTCTTTTGCCGGTGGGATGCCTAATGCTGGAAATATTGCTTTTGTTTCTCAATCAGGGGCTTTGGCAGTGGCACTTATGGACAGGGCGCAACAAGAACATATTGGTTTTTCTAATGTTATTTCTGTTGGAAACAAAATGCAACTTGATGAATCGCTATTGCTTGAATATCTTGCCAAGGATAAACAAACTAAGGTGATTGGAATGTATCTTGAAGGCATTGCTGATGGACAGAGGTTTATTGAAACAGCCAGGAGAATATCAAAAATAAAACCAATTGTAATTCTAAAGGCCGGAAAAACAGAGAAGGCGCAAAAGGCTATTTCTTCTCACACTGGTGCCTTGGCTGGAAGTGATGATATTGTTGAGATTGCCTTTGAAAAAGCAGGTGTCATTAGGTCTAATAATTTAGAAGAATTTTTCGACTTGCTAACTTTGATTTCATTCGAGGAACCACCCAAGAATCAAAAAGTGGCCGTGATCACCAATGCCGGCGGGGCTGGTGTACTCACTACAGATGCTTTTTTGGGAAAAGAGCTAGTGTTGGAAGATTTTTCAAAAAAAATAAAAGAGCAAATGCAAAAATTTTTGCCAGAGGAATCATCACTTGAAAATCCTGTTGATTTACTTGGCGACGCAGCGGAAGACAGGTACAAGAATATTCTGGATGTTTTGAGTTTGCAAAAAATAGGCACAATTGTTTCAGTGCTTACCCCGCAACAACAAACTCCAGTTGAGAAAATAACAGATGTTATAATTGAAAACAAAAAACAAAGCCCAGCTGTGGTTGCAACAATTTTCATCGGAGGAACAAGGGTTAACAAATCGATTGAAAAATTAAAGAAAAATTCAATTTTAAATTTTGCTAATCCCGACAGTGCAATTTTGGCTCTGGATAAATATTACAAATGGAGTGTTTTCAAAAAAGAAAAAGAAAGTGATGATGTTTGGCAGGCAAATGTTGCTCGTCAAAAACAAGTTGCCAAAATTATCATCGATGCCAAAGCTGAAAAAAGAACAGCACTATTCTTCTCTGAAGCAAGTTTGGTGATGAAGAAATATGGAATTTTGTCAACTGAACATTTTGAAATTATTCCTGGTCAAAATTTGCCAGAAATTAAAAATTTTCCAGTTGTGCTGAAAGTTGATAGTGATAAAGTGTTGCACAAGTCAGATAGACAGGCATTAATACTTAACATTAAAGACAAAAATTCACTTGAAATAGCTGTAAGCAAGTTGAGAATTGATTTTGCTGAGGAGCGTTTGCTTGTGCAAACAATGCAGGACAAGCAAGTAGAAATTATTTTAGGCATAAAACGCGATAGTATTTTTGGTCCAGTTGTGGTCTATGGACTTGGTGGTATTTATACTGAAATTTTCAAAATGGTTAACTTTATGATTCCTCCAATGTCGCTGGATAGTATTAAAAAGCAAATATTGAAAAGTAAAATAAGCTTCTTGTTTTTAGGTGCGCGTGGTCAAAAACCCTATGACCTTGACGAATTTTCAAATGTTATTTTTGGGCTGATGAATTTTGCGCTTGAAAATGATGATGTACTTGAGTTTGATATTAATCCATTGTTTATATATAATGATAAAAGAAAATCATGTGGAGTTGATATTAAAATAGTTATTTAGAGATAACCGTAGGATTGAATAGGGGATAAAAATATAATATACAAAATTGTGGCTAAATGGATTTTTAAGGAATTGAAAGAACTTCCAGAATCTTTTCCGACCGAATTGAAAACACTCGTTTCAAAAATTTTATTTTCCAGGGGATTTTCCAGCGAAAAGGAAATTTTGCAATTTATTAATCCTGACTATAAAACAGATTCTCTTTCGCCGTTTGCTTTTGTTGACATGGAAAAGGTGGTGGAAAGGATTGGTAAGGCTCGAGATGAAAAAGAAAATGTTATTATTTTTGGAGATTATGATGCTGATGGTGTCACTTCTTCCGCTATCTTGAAAGAAACATTTGATCTTTTAGGTATCAAATCATCGGTATATATTCCAAATAAGCAAACTGAAGGTTACAGCTTGAGTGGCGATGCCATTGATGTTTTTGCCGGAGAAAAAGTGTCACTTATTATTAGTGTTGATTGCGGAATAACAAGTATTGATGAAGTTGAAAAGGCAAATTCATTTGGAATTGATGTTATCATTACGGATCATCATCATGTGCCTGAAAAATTGCCGCCAGCTTTTGCAATAATAAATCCGCATCAGATTAATTGCGGATATCAATTTGAAAATTTGGCAGGAGTCGGGGTTGCTTTCAAAGTTGTGCAGGCTGTTTTTGAAAGATTGATGCCGGACAAAATTGAATTTTCAAAATGGATGCTTGATTTGGTGGCAATTGGAACTATTGCCGATTGTGTGCCACTTGTTGGCGAAAATAGACTTTTTGTGAAGTATGGTTTGGTTGTTCTTTCAAAAACCAGAAGAACAGGACTTTTGGAAATGTTTAAGGTTGGAAATATTGTCATCAATGAACTTGAAATTCCTGACACAAAAAAAGTTTCTTTTTATATCGCACCTCGCATTAATGCTGCTGGCAGGGTTAATCATGCCAGCTTGTCCTATAATCTTGTGATGGAGAAAAATCCAATTCTTGCTCGTGATTTTGCATTAGAATTGGAGGAAAGTAACACGCACAGGCAAAAAATCACAGAGGTTATTGTTGATGAGGTGAAAATCTTGGCGGAAAGCAAATTCAAGGACAAAAAGTTTATTTTTGCCGAAAGTGAGCATTTTCAAATTGGAATTGTGGGCTTGGTGGCTGGAAAAATAACTCAAAAATATAACAAACCAACTGCTATTTTTCAAAAAAATGAAAAAATAAGCAAAGGATCTTTCCGTAGTATTCCACAGATAAACATTATTGAAACGATTGGTGAGTGTAGTGAATTGCTTGAAAGATTTGGTGGTCATTCTCAAGCTGCTGGCGTGAGTGTGGCTAATGAGAATTTGGAAAAGTTTTGTCAAAAAATGGATGAGCTTATCAGCAAAAAGCTCGGAGACACAGATCTTTCACAAGAACACAAAATTGAATGTGAGCTCCAGGCAAGAGAAGTTGATTTTAATTTGGTGGAGGATTTGGAAAAATTAAAGCCTTTTGGCGAAGGAAATGTTGAGCCAATTTTTGTTGTTCGCAATTTGATCGTTAAAGAGAAAAGAACAATTGGATCTGGCAACAAGCATATCAAATTGTTCTTAACTTCAGAAAATAATTCAATGCAGACATTAGAAGCAGTTAGTTTTAATGGGCATGAAAAATATCTTGGAATTGTACAGGGAGATTTCATTGATCTGGCATGCAATATTCAAAAAGATGAGTGGAATGGGAATAGAAAAATACAATTAATGGTTGTTGATATTAAATTATCTGCGGATAATGTTCAGTAAAGAATTATGAAAATAGCTTTC
Organism: bacterium; assembly: GCA_037140955.1. GTDB lineage: Bacteria > Patescibacteriota > Minisyncoccia > Moranbacterales > GWC2-37-73 > UBA12068. The sequence goes on from JBAXDL010000005.1 coordinate 76,779, forward strand.
GTACATGATTATTTGGTGCAATATGGTGGCGCAGAAAGAGTGCTGGAGTGTCTTTGCGAGTTGTATCCCTATGCTCCTATTTATACTATCTTGCATAATCCTGAGGCGATGCATGGTGTTTTTGCTGAGAAAAGAATTTATACTTCCTATTTACAAAAGGTTCCTTTTGCGCGTCGTTGGCATCGAATTTTTCCACTGCTAATGCCGCCAGCTATCGAGCAATTTGATTTTTCTGATTATGATGTGATTATTTCTGATTCTTCTAGTTATGCCAAGGGGATTATTACACGTCCAGAGACATTGCATATTTGTTATATGCACACGCCAATGCGTTATGCCTGGGATGATTGCCAAAAATATACGCGTGATTTTTATTTTCCAAATATTATCAAAAAGATTATTCCTTTTGCAATGAATTATATTAGACTTTGGGATAAGGTCAGTAGCGAGCGAGTGGATGTTTTTATTGCCAATTCAAATTTTGTGGCGCGTAGAATAAAAAAATATTATCACAAGGACTCAATTGTGATTCATCCTCCAGTTGACACTGAAAAATTTAGAATAAGAGACGCAAATAGTGGAGAGAAATATTTTTTGATGGTTGGGAGACTTATTGCATACAAAAGGCATAGTGTTGCGATCAGAGCTTTCAATGAACTTGGCTTGTCGCTTAAGATTGTTGGCCGTGGTCCAGAACTTGAGCGTCTCAAAAAAATTGCCGGACCAACAGTTGAATTTTTGTCGCGAGTTGATGATGAGGAGCTTAAGCAATATTATGCCAACTGTCAGGCTGTTATTTTTCCTCAAGAGGAGGATTTTGGAATTGTGGCAATCGAGGCACTATCATCCGGAAAGCCATTGATTGCCTTTCGAGGAGGGGATATTCCTGAGCACATGGAGGAAAACAAAATGGGTGTTTTTTTTGATCTGCAAACAAAGGAATCAATCATGAATGCGGTGCAAAGATTTGAAAAATTGTCTTTTGATGGAGAATACATTCGAAGAAAGGTGCTAAAATTCGACAGGGAGGTCTTTAAGCAAAAAATGATGGATTTTATCGAGGATGCTGTGAAAAATAGAACTTAGTTTTTTTATGTGGTATAGTATTAGTACTTATAAATATCAAAATTAATAAACAAAAAAATGAAAATTGAAAAATTAGTAACGGTGTTTTTTTGTAGTATTGTTTTTTGCTTGCCATTTTCGGTAAAGGCTGATTATTCACTGGCTCCATCATGTAGCTTCACTAGTAGTTATTTTACTGTTGTTTCTCATGCTGATTTTAAGCCTGGCGTTCCAGTTGGCACTGATTATTCACATGTAACTCTTTCAAATGGCTTAACTTATACTATTGACTTTACACCTATGGGAACAGGTGGTAATGGTTGTGAGTCATTTGGTCTAACTACTATTTGGCAAGTTCCAGAAGAAAATCCAGATGTTTGGATTGCTGGTCCGAATCCCTATCTTGACGTATGTGGTGATTGCAGTCCTCCTCCTGCTTGTATTGGCGCTGGAAAATCGATTTCTGCAGATGGAAAAACATGTATAACTGCAAGTACTTGTGGCACTGCAAATGGTCAATCTTTTTCATCTCCGCCATTAACTAATCTTTGCTCTACTAAATCAGGCGTTATGTATCTTGGAAATGGTGCTGGTGATCCTTGGAAATGGGGTTGTATAGATAAAAATGATCACAATTCTTATAGTTCATGCAGTGCAACGCTGTACACTGGAACTGGAAAGTGTGGACCACTGAATGGTATGATTTTTGGATCGTATTCAGAGTGGCACACTTATATCCAGGGAAAGTTTGATCCAGATTTTTGCTTAGCTGGAGCTCTTTTGCCAGGAGATGGCTCTGTGTCTGGTGCGATTGAATCATGGCTATGCGGAACTACTCCTTGTGCTTCATATTATCCACCGTCATCAACATCAACTGTAACCTGTGGTTCTTCAAATGGTGTAACATTTTCAACAAAACCAATAAAGGATCTGTGTTCTGATGGATCAGCTGCTATAGGACCATTTAATGGTTCATCTGGAGCATATTGGTGGTGGCTTTGCAGTGCTGGTCCAGTGTGTAAAGCCAATAAGGCTGTAACACCACTGGTTGGATCTTGTGGTCCTGCAAATAGTACTCCATCAATAGATGTTCCAATTGGAACAACAAATCTTTGTTCTAATTCAACCACAACAATTTCAACGGTATCTGGCACTGGACCTTGGAACTGGTCATGTGATGGCACAGCTTGCAGTGCAAATAAAAAGTATTCTTGTGCTACTGGTTGCTCTAAATTATTTTATGGCATTAGAATTGATTCTCCATATGAATCGTTAGATTCTGATTGTCTTACATCTTTAGGTTCAGCAGGGATTGGTTATACATTGGATTGTGCTTGTCATGATGGCGTTGTGTCTATGCCTAGCTATGACTATTCTTCCTGCATAGTCTCAGTGCCAGTTATTGGATCTTGTGGTTCAGATCACACTAGTGCATTCACACCTCCTGCAGCTCCAACTAATCATTGTTCTCCAGAAAGTTCTTTTAGTGGCACATATACAAATGCTGCAACATTGGCTAATGATGCAACTTGGCAATGGAAATGCCTAGGAGCTTTTGGTGGTGCTAGTGCTGACTGTTGGGCAACAAAAAATAATCCTATTGCTGGAGTCTGTGGTTCAGCAAATGGAACACCGGCCTTAACTGCACCAACTGATCCTATGCAACTTTGTAGTTCAGGATCTGTTGATGTGACTCCTAGTGGTTCTGGTCCTTGGTCTTGGAAATGCAAAGGTTCTTTTGGTGGAGGTGACTCTCCAGCTTGCAGTGCTTCAATAAAACCACAGATTTCAATTCAAAAGTGGCAAGAGTCGAGTCTATAAGGATAACAACAAAAAACTCACTAAAAAGTGAGTTTTTTGTTTGTAAAATTTATTACGCGTATTTTTTCTTCAAACGTCAATATTGGCCGATGTGTCATATTGGAGTATGCTTAAATAACATTTAAAATAGCTTCTATTGAAGATTATGCGCATTGGAATTGACATTCGTTGCTTGAGCGACGGCAAAAGAACGGGAGTTGAAGAGTATACAATAAATTTGTTGGATAATCTTTTTGAATTGGACAAAAAAAATCAATATATACTTTTTTTGAATTCATATCGTGATTCATATTTTGATGAGCGTATTTTTTCACAATACAAAAATGTCACAGTTAAGAGGTTTAAATATCCCAACAAAGTGCTTAATTTTTGTTTTTGGTATTTGCGCTGGCCGCATGTCGACAAGATGTTGGGTGGGGTGGATTTATTTTTCATGCCTAACATCAACTTTGTAGGACTTTCCAAGGAAGTGAAATTGTTTTTGACAGTGCATGATCTCTCATATGAAATTTTTTCCCAAACATTTTCACTAAAAAGAAAAATATGGCATCACTTTGTGAATCCATGTGGTCTTTGCAGGCAAGCTGACAAGATCATTGCTGTTTCTGACTCATCAAGAAGGGATGTTGTTTCAAATTTCAAAATTAGCGAGCAAAAGGTTTCGCGTGTTTATAATGGGATTTCTAATGAAATGCAGCAACTTGATCGCAATGATCCAAAATTAATGGAAGTGAAGGAGAAATATCATCTCCCATTTAATTTTATTTTTTACCTTGGCACGGTTGAACCTAGGAAAAATATCATTGCCATTGTGAAAGCTTTTGATCAACTGCGTTTGCTTGGCAACCCTCAGTTGGAAAAATATAAGCTGGTGATTGCTGGTGCACGTGGTTGGAAAGTTGATAGCATTTTAAATGCAGCAAGAAAGGCTCATTTTACTAATGATATAATTTTTACTAGTTGTATTACCAATGAAGATAAGGCCGCTGTTTATACTCTGGCATCACTTTTTGTGTACCCATCATTTTTTGAGGGCTTTGGCTTGCCAGTGCTGGAGGCAATGCGCTGCGGGGTGCCAGTTATTACTTCAAATTGTAGTGCGCTGCCAGAAGTTGTTGATCAAGGTGCGCTGATGATCGATCCTGACAAGCCAGATGAGATATATCAAGCCATGAGGGATATTTTGCTAGACAGGGATTTGCATGCACATTTTAAGAGTCAGGGAGAAAAGCAATCTATTAGGTTTAATTGGATAACCTCGGCACGTGAAACTTTGGCAATATTTGATCAGTTTAAGGTTTGATGAATGTGTTATAATATATTTAAGATATTATTTAAAATAAATTTAGTATGTTAAGTGCTATAGTTATAATTTTTGGATTGGTTGTTTTCGAGGTTGTTAGTAGTATTGATAATGCCATTGTTAATGCGCATGTCCTCAAGACCTTGCCGAAAAAATTTCAGAAATTTTTCTTGCTTTGGGGAATGATTATTGCTGTTTTTTTGGTCAGGGGATTGTTGCCATTTTTGATTGTTTGGCTGGTCAATCCTGCTCTTTCTTTGAGTGAAGTTTTGCGCTTTGCATTTTCTGGGGATGCTAGTATTGCCGAGTATGTTGAAAAATCCAAGCCACTCTTGCTCTTGGGTGGTGGAGTGTATTTGTATTTTGTGGCTCTGGCTTGGATGTTTTTGGAGAAAAAGGAATATGCTTTTTTGGTGGAAAAGCTTATTCATAAAAGAAGTGCATGGTTTTATACTATTTCATCTATTTCATTAACGCTTATAATTTTTATTTCGCTCAAAATTAATCCATTGCTAGCTCTTTCTGCAACTATTGGCTCAACTGCATTTTTCATTACGGATGGTTTCAAAAAAAATGCAGAAGAAAAAGAGGAAGAGATGATTTCTGGCAAAAGTAATATGGGGGCCTGGAGCAAGGTTTTGTATTTGGAGGTTTTGGATGCTGCTTTTTCTATTGATGGTGTTATTGGTGCTTTTGCTTTTACTATTTGGGTGCCACTAATTTTGATCGGCAATGGAATCGGCGCTTTTGTGGTGCGAGAATTCACAATCAGGGGATTGGATGTTATCACAAAATATGCCTATCTTAAAAATGGGGCGATGTATTCTATAGGATCCTTGGGCTTGATCATGATTTTGGAATCGTTTGGAAAACATTATCCTTTTTGGTTTGCACCACTTAATACCTTTTTGTTTTTAGGATTGTTTTTGTATTTATCAACTAGGGAATTAAAAATGGCAAGCAATAGCACGAATTAGTTCAAATATGTTTTGTTGCAGGCATTTTTGGCTGCTTTTTTTATTGCCAAATTGATGCTAAAATCAAAGTATATGAGAATTGGAATTGATGCTCGATTTTATGGTTCAATTGGCAAAGGGCTGGGTAGATATACTCAACGCTTGGTTGAACATCTTGAGGAAATAGACACTGAAAATAGTTACTATATTTTTTTGCGGCGTGAAAATTTTGATGAATATCAGCCAAAAAATGCAAATTTCAAAAAAGTATTGGCTGACTATGCTTGGTATTCTTTTGCTGAACAATTTTTTTTCCCAGCACTGCTTTTTTCTTTCAAATTGGATTTGATGCATTTTCCACATTTCAATGTGCCAATTTTGTATTTTAAAAGATTTATCATAACTATTCATGATTTGATTTTGCTTCATTTTCCAACAAAAAGGGCTTCAACTTTGCAACCGCTTGTTTATTGGATAAAGTTTCGTGCTTACAAATTAGTTATTTTCTTGGGCATTGTGCGTAGCGAAAAGATAATAACAGTGTCGCAGTTTACCAAAAATGATATTTTGTCTCAATACAATGTTGATGAAAAAAAGATTGTGGTTACTAGTGAAGCTTGTGGTGAATTTGAAATTGAAAAAGCAATTACGCCAGCGCAAATTTTGGAAAAATATGCTATAATAAAACCATACTTGTTGTATGTTGGAAATGCATATCCCCACAAGAATTTGGAAAAGTTGATTGCCGCTTTTTGTGAAATTTGCAAGGAAAAAAAGGACTTGAGTTTGGTTTTGGTTGGAAAGGATGACTATTTTTATGACAGACTCAAACAGCAAGTTGAAGAAAATAAAATAGCAAATGTTATTTTCCCTGGATTTATTGATGATTTGCACTTGAATGCTGTGTATGCTCAAGCTGAGTTGTATGTTTTTCCTTCTTTATATGAAGGATTTGGCTTGCCGCCGCTTGAGGCAATGAAAAATGGAAGTGCGGTTGTTTCTTCTGATAGTACTTGTTTGCCTGAAATTTTGGGGGATGCTGCATATTTTGTTGATACTAGTGATGAAGATAAGATTGCTACTGGAGTTTTGGCTGTTTTGAGTGATGATAATTTGAGAAAAAAATTGATAGAAAAAGGATACTTGCAAGTTGGAAAATATGATTGGAAAGTAATGGCCAAGGAAACGCTTGCTGTTTATCAAAATGCCATAAAGAAAAAACAAACATAAAAAATATTTTAGTTTAAATTTGTAGGATGTCAAAAAATAGAATTATCCCTCAAATGTTTGATGTCAGACCAGTTGATGAAACTGGTGATTTGGATTGGAAAAAAATTGAGTCAGTTGGTCCGAATGTGAAAGATTTGCAAAATGATTTTTTGCACAAAAGAAAAAAAGAGGAAAATGAAAAAAAGAATGAACGGTTGCAGAAATTTCAGCAGCAGCGAGCATTACTTGAGGCTAGTGAGTTGGCACGCAGAGAAAAATATGAACAAAAAAAACAGGAAAGCATTCAACGTGAGCAGATAATTGCAATGCTTTTAACTCAAAAAAAACAACAGGAACTTGAAAACATTGAAAATCAGAGAAAAAAGATTGCTGAATTCAAAAAGCAATCTTTTGAAAAAATACAACACACCAAAAAAGAAAAAGAGGCTGTTTTTGTTGAACAAAGAAATTTGGAAAACATTAAGCGGCAAGAACTTGTTCGCTTGGCTGCTCAAAAAAAACAAGAAGATTTGAAGATAAATGCCCAGCTTAATCGCGAAAGATTTTTGGCTTATGAAAAAGAGGCCCTGATTGAAAAAGAAAAACTGCGCGAGCAAGAGCAGCAGGCGAAATGGCTTGAAGAAAAATTGTCGCAAGAGGCAAAGGCCGAAGAAATGCGAGATCTTTTTGAAAAAAATAAAATCAAAAAGCAGCAGGAAAAATTTGATCATTTGCAGCGAGAAAAAAACAAAAAAAATAGAGATAGTTTCTCATGGCATGATATTTTTTCTCCAAAAAGTTTTTCTTTTAAATTTGATGTTCAAAAATCAGCAAAAGCCTTTGTCTTTACGGCTATAATAGCACTGCTTGGAATTGGAGGTATTTCGTATGCTAGTAGGGGGCTTGGCATGAAAAACAAAGTGCTTGGTGCAAGTAGTGATGGCATGGCAAGTTTGAATCTGGCGATGAGTGGAATCTCTCACCAAAATTTTGAACAATCAGCGGCTCAATTTTCAAATGCCTATGCAAGTTTTGCTGATGGCAGTGCTCAGCTGGAAAGCATGGGTGGAATCCTGCTTGATGCTACTCGTTTTGTTCCATTTGCTACCAAAGTTTCCTCTGGAAAAAATGCACTTGAGGCAGGAAAACATTTTTCAGCTGCAGGTGGCTCGCTCAATGAAATTGCAAAAATACTGACCAAATTGAAGGATGGCGATTCGCAAAAAGACATATCTTTGCTTGATGTTTTGAATGTTGCTCAAAAAAATATTAGCCAGGCAAAAATAGAGCTTGATGCTGCTCAAAAAAATATTGATCTTGTTTTGATTGATGATTTGCCATTAGAAAAAAGAAATAAGTTTTTGGTAGTGAAGCAGAATTTGCCAGATTTGCGCAGTGCGCTTGATTTGTTTTTGAATAATAACAATATTTTGTCAGATTTGTTGGGTGGCAATGGACCACGCAAATATTTGTTTTTGTTTCAAAATAATTCAGAAATGCGAGCAACTGGTGGATTCATTGGAAGTTATGGCTTGCTTGATATTTCCAATGGACACATTAAGAAATTTTTTATTGATGGAATTTTCAATCCTGATGGACAGCTTAAGGATAAAATTGTGCCACCACTTCCAATTCAAAAAATTAGTGCAAATTGGAGCATGCATGATAGCAATTGGTTTGCCGATTTTCCGGTTTCTGCTAGAAAGGCAATTTCATTTTATGAAAAAACTGGTGGACCAACTGCCGATGGAGTGATCACACTCACTCCAACAATAATGCAAAAATTGCTTGAAATAACTGGTCCAATTGAAATGCCGGAATATGACGTGACTTTGGATAAGGATAATTTTATTGCACTGACGCAATTTAAGGTTGAAGTTGACTATGACAAACAAGAAAACAAGCCCAAAAAGATTTTGTCGGATTTGGCACCGCTGGTTTTGGAGAAATTGATCAGTAGTCGTGATATTGTCACAATTTCAAAAACAGCGCAGGCCTTTTTGGATGGATTGAATGAGAAGCATATTTTGTTCTATTCTGAAAATGCTGATTTGGAAAAATTAATTTCAAAGCAAGGATGGTCTGGTGAAGTGCTTTCAACTTCAAAGGATTATTTGAGTGTAATAAACACCAATGTTAATGGATTTAAAACTGATGCCGTGGTTGATGAGGAGATTTCTCATTTGGCTGAAATTCAAAATGATGGTTCCATTGTTGACACTGTGACGATTAAACGCAAACACAATGGTGGAAATTCTCAATATGAATGGCTAAACAAGGTTAATGCTGACTATATGCGAGTTTATGTTCCAGAGGGTGCAAAGCTTTTAGAGGTGAGTGGTCAGACAATTGAAAGCAGCAAGCCAAGATTGGATTATGATGCTCTTGGTTTTAAGCGCGATCAGGATGTTGAAAATGAAGAAAATAGTATTCAGATTGATCAAAAGTCTGGAACTAGGGTTTATCAAGAATCTGGAAAAACTGTTTTTGCAAATTGGGTCTATGTTAGTCCACAAGAATCTGTTGAAATTACTTATAAATATTTGTTGCCATTTCGAATGTTTCAAGTTTTGGTGAATGAAAAGGAGCAAGTGGATTCATATTCTTTGGCACTGCAAAAGCAATCAGGAAGCATTGGAAGTTTATTTTCTTCGGAGATAAGATATCCTGCTGATTATGATGTCAAATGGAATTTTCCTGATGCTGCAAAAAATGATGGAAATTCAACGTCAACACAAACAAAGCTTGATGTTGACAGGTTTGTTGGGATCCTATTTAAAAAGAAATAAAAATTTGTGAAAAAAAATAGTTTAAAATATTCAATTTTCTTTTTTTTGCTTTTGTTTTTAGCGGAGCCAAATTTTGTAAAAGCCTATGGTGCACCAGATTACTTGCCAGATGGGCCACATCCAAGATTAATTCTTAATTCGGAAGAGCTTGTAAGATTAATTTCAAAAAGGGATAGTGGCTCTGCCGAATGGATAGCATTGCAGTCTTGGTGCGATACGCATATTTCTGACACTGGCTATGATACTCAGCCTGCAACTATTGGTTATGGCGGAAATATTGCTTATGGTTTGGCAAATTGGAATGGTACAAATTATTTTGGATATCGAATGTCTGGGTTCAGTAGTCATCTTAAAAAATACTCTTTAGCTTATCAGATTCTTAAGCAGCCTGGTTCTGGTCAAGACATGACGAAGGCACTTGCTTATGCTACTAGAGCAAAAACATTATTGATTGATGGCATTGCTAAAAGCTTAAACGTTGGTGAAGAATTTAATGGTTTACGAGCTGTACGTGTGTCTGATTTGGCTGATATTTCCGTTAATTCTGAAGAAATTACAGCCTTAAAGGCTACGAGTGAGATGTTACCAGGGCAAGCATCACTGCTTGGTTATAAATTGGGTTATTCAACTAGGAATTTATCAGCAGTTCCAATTTCATATGATTGGATTTATGAAACCTTATCTCAAAATGACAAAGATCTTTTGTCTGCTATGATGCTTCGCTGGTATGATTGGATTCGCGGTGTGCGATCAACATATAACAATGGTGTCTTGATTAATGGTGTTAGATATTATGAGGATTTTGATGGAGTAGCTGATGCTAACAATATTAATCCAAGTAATGTTGGTGCTGGCACTAAAGGGTATGCTTATTCGGCAATGTTTAATAATTTTGGAAGTGGACATGAATCGTTGATGGCTCTAATTCCTGTCGTTTTGTATGGTGACAATGCTGATATACCAAGCTATATAACACAAACAAAAAGTCGCTTGGCAACCGCTTTCAATACATTGGAAAATGACTTATTACAATCTGGTGGTGAGTCTATTGAAGGATGGAATTATGGTAGTGGATATATGTACTTGTTGCCAAGTTTATATGCTTATTACACGGGAACTGGTGATGCGACAATTCCAACTATGACTTGGCCAGCTGGCCTTGTGAATTCAATGTTGCATCGCTTGCAGGGCAACTTGTTAAATGTTCCATATTGGGGATATTGGACTGGCACACCAATGGGCGTTAACAGAATTAGCATTGCGGCACCATTTGTTGGGGTTCTTCAACGTTTGCATCAGGGTGATATTCTTTCTGGAGTTGGTCAATATATGCTTAAAAATTTTTCGTGGCAAGATTCCTTGGATGAATTTGATAAAATACTATGGTCAAGATCTGATATTGCAGAGATATCACCATCAGTTTTACCTCTCTCCTCTCTTGCAAAAGGAAGTGGAATTTTTACTTCACGTTCAAGTTGGAGTGATTCAAGTGCTGTTCACGTTTTGGCAATATTGAAGGGGGTAGCAGCACAGGCTGATCACGAGGGTTATAGTCAGGGACACTTTTCACTTGCAAGGGGCGCCGATAGATTGCTGGAGCATTCCAATGCGGCAGGAGATTCTCCTCCATCTGCCTCCTTTAATACTATTGTTTTTAATAATTCCAGCTCGCAATCAACAAATCCGGCATTGGTAGCACCAGCAATTGATCGTATTGAGGAAAAAAATGATTACACTTTCGTTTCTGGTGATATAAAAAATGCTTATGAACGACCTTGGAATACGATAAGAGCTTTTTTATTTCGTAGATCAATTTTGCATATATTCCCTGGCTTTATAGTTATCAATGACTTTACTCAAAGTAATACAGCCTTTGGAAATCTTAAGGATTGGTATACGCAATATATTGTGAATCCAAGTAATAATGGTACGGATACTATCTCAGCTATCACTGGAAGTTCGCAAGTTTTTGTTAAAACCCTGTTTCCATCTGGCGGAAGTTTCACAACAACAAATCCATATGCTGGCTCATATCGTGTCAAATATACTCCAGCCATAACGCAGGAATATGATCAATTTCTGCATGTTATAGAAGCCACGGGCTCAACTGACACACAAACGACAACAACTATAATCTCAGGCACAGGAGGAAGAGGGGCATTGATTGAAAATCCAACAGAAAATATTATTGCCATTTTTAGTGATAATCAAAATGGAGATGATATTACAAATTTATCCTATAGTGCAACGACCACAACTCAATCAAAAAATATCATTACCAGTCTTACCCCAAATCAAAGTTACAACGTTAGCATTGATTCAGGTTCAAATGTTCAATACACAGCAAGCTCAGCAGGAATTATTGAATTCATGAATCCAAATAGTGGATTGCATAGTTATTCTATTATTTTGACTGCTTCTGATATGATTGCACCAAGCGCACCGAGTGGACTTTCTGTGTTATAATGGAATCATGCAATATTAATCTTTTTTAAAAATGAAAAATGTTTATTTGAAGTTACTTTTTGTTTTTTGTATTTTTTTAATCTTGCCAAATTTTGCAAATGCTGCAGTCTTTAACGTTTCATTGACTGGAACTAAAACAGTTGGAAGTAGTATTGCAGATGACTGGAGTGATTCAAATTGCTATGGAAATATAGCCAACGCAATAAAAAAAATGACAACAGGTGCTGGTGACACTGTCGTTATTAATGACGGTGTCTATATTGGAACTTCTAATATGATTAATTTTTCCACCAACTTTTTCCCGCCATCAGGAACGACTGGAAATTTTACTACCATCAAAGCTCGTAATATTGGACAGGCAATTATTGATGGTCAATATCTCATGGCACCTTTTGATAATAGTAATCAAGCCATGCCAGCTTCGCAATATTTACATGTAGATGGTATTCATTTTAGAAATGGTAATTGTGGAGTTTTTTCAATTAAAGGTAGCTATAATAAAGTTACTAATTGTGGTTTTGAAGATGGCCAGAGTCCATCAAGCATTGGTCAGTGTCCTATTGCAAATTTGATTGGTGGCAATGGTGATACAGGAAATCCAATTGCGTCGACTTATAATTTGTTTGAAGATGATTGGGCATGGGGTCGTGGACGCTATGGTCTTTATTTCGGCGGCAATACTCCTGGCGCTGATCATTCGATTTTTCGTCGCGTGGTGATCAGGCAGGATGATGCTGCTCAAGGGCCAGTTAGTGGAATCATGTTTTATAATGGGCATGATAATGTTTGTCAAAATTGTATTGTTTTGGATGGAACTGATACTAGCGCCAGTGAGCATTATGGTGCTTTTGCTGCCACTGCAAATTATCCACTCGGAGCACCAACAACCTTGAATCACTTAGTAATTGGCTCAATTGGTTTGAATAATGCGAAATATAGTGGATTTTTTCCTCAATATGACATAGCAACATTTACATTAAAAAATACTGTATTGTGGGGAAATTTAAATGGTGTGACATTAAGTGGTAATACTGTTGGAACAATTTCTTCTGATCACTTAACTGTTGGTGCAAGCACTTATCGAGATGGATTTAATAGTAATCCAGGATACACTACTGGCTTTATTGATGTTATCAATTCTATAACAGCAAATAATGCAAGATATGGACTTTATTATACGAGAAATGCTTCTTATGTTAACAATTTCGGCAATATTGTTGGTGCAATGTCAGGAGCAACAGCTACGAATAGTAACACTATAAATCCTTTTTTAGATTCACTTAAATATTTGCCAAGAATTGAAACTGGATCTCAGTTGAAGGGGATTGCTAGTGATGGTGGAGATATCGGAGCTAATATTTTGTATCAAATTGGAAAAAGTGGTTCCTTGTATGATGAAGCTGATTGGAGCACGCAAACAGCGACACCGCTGTGGCCATTGTCAAATGAATCAATTTGGGCTGCAAAAATAAAAGCATATAATGCCTCTGGCCCTGGTGGTGATCGTGGCTTTGCGCATCTTGCTGGATCAACTGCGACTCCACTTACGGATTATATTTGGAATTATCTTGGTTCTTCGCCAGCGATGACAGTTGCTAATATTTATGAAATAAGTGATGTCACAGCGCCAAGCGCACCGAGTGGACTTTCTGTGTTATAATGAAATCATGCAATATTAATCTTGCTTGAAAATAAAAAAATAATAATTATATGAGAAATTTATACTTAAAAATGTTTTTTATTTTGAGTATTTTTTTCGTTTTCTCATCTTCCGCTCAGGCCTATGGCACGCCTGATTATTTGCCCGATGGACCACATCCAAGGATTTGGCTGACACCGGAAAAAAAAGCTCAACTTCAGGCGAAATTTGTAGCCAATGATGTTGATTGGTTGGCAATGAAAGCAAGGGCTGACGCTTTTTTGAATCAGTCAATACAGCAAGATGGAAATACCTTGAATCCTGGAAGTACTGATTATAGTAATATTCATTATGGTTATCAAGGTGCTGGTTGGTGGGATGCTATGAATGTTTTATGCCTTGCATATCAGGTCACCGGTGATACATCATATGCTGCAAAAGCAAGAGATCTGGTTGATGTGATGCTGACATTTGACATGTCAGCTATGCAGATTGATGCTGGCTATCCATCTCGATATATACCTGGTGCTCTTGGTATTGCCTATGATTGGTTGTATGACTATTTAGATGTTACGCGCAAGGCTAATATGATAACCCTGGCAAATTCATATTATAATTGGGTTAGTGCTAGTGGCTTGTATTATGGTGATTCTTTATATACATCTGGAAACTATCGTAATGGTCATCTTAGAGGTTTAGGAATTCAGGCCTTGGCAATGTATGGTGACAATAGTTCTGCGGCAACGCAATTGTCTGCAATACGATCAAAAATAACATCAACAATCATTCCGTTGTTTCAATCAGGTGCATTTTCAGGCGGGCAGGCCGTGGAGAGCTATACTAGCTATGGTGCGGAAGTGTTTAATTTTTTGATAGATCTTTTTTATGCTGAAAAATCTGCCAGTGGCCAAGATTATTTAGGGTCTAATGCTGACAAAATTATTAACGGAATTATTTATAATACCAAGCCTAATAAATGGCAGATGACTGACTTTGGCACTCAAAGTGGTAATGTAAATTGGGTTCTTGATTTGGGCTTAGTCACTAGATTAATTGCAGCCAGTGACTCCACTGCAGCTGGAAAAGCAAGATATTACTTAGACAATGTTGGAATTTCACCATCTCCACTAATACAAAGACCAGCATCTGATGATATTACCAGAGTTTTGTGGGATGATAACGCTGTGTTACCAATAAATTATAATAATACGCTGCCAACTTATTATAGAGAAACTGGTACAGAGAAAGCATTTTCTAGATCTGATTGGAATACTGATGCAACTTGGTCGATGATGGCTGGTGGTGCTGGTTTTTTTGCTCCGCAGTCCGCCAAACTTGCGGGTCATATAACAATTCAAAGAGGAAATGACTATTTACTCGTAAATGCTGGGCAATGGAGAAATTCCAACGCGACTTTTCCTGGTTACACAGGAAGTACTGGACAAGTGCAAACCAATGTTGCTGCCAATACATTTTGGATTGATGATGGTGGGGCATATTGCAAGCTTCCTGAATCAACTGAATACGAAGGAGGTCAATCTCATCTTGGTACAAACACTATCTTAAGTTATGAAGGCAATTTAAATTTTGTTTATGAAAAAGCTGATTTAACAAGTGCATATTATTGTGATAAATATCAAACTCCTACCAAGGACAGATCATTGAGATTATTTTATAGAAATTATGTATCTATTGGTGGTGGTACTGCTGTAGTAGTGTATGATATTACCAAACAGAAGAGCGTGGATTATAATAGGCGCTTCCAATGGTATTTGACCAATGTAAACACGCCTGTTCAATCTGACTCACTTGTGACAACAACATCTGGTTTATCAAAATTTCACCTAAAAACAGTTTATCCTGAAAATGCAACGACAAGTATTAGCCTGACAAGTCATCCTGTTGTTGCAGCATATAAAACTTTTTATAATCCACGTGTCGAGGTTACTGCTCCAGCTTCATTGGATTTTAATCCTTTGACGGTTATGCTGGCAACCGCAAGTGAAGTAACCACTCCACTAATTACCGGAATAGACACTGGAGCAATGATCGGGAGCCTTATTGAGACAAGCACGGCGCAAATCGTGATGTTTTCCAAACAGATTAATCAACTAATAGATCCTATTGCACAAGATGAGTCATATCAAACAGTTCAGCAAAATGCTGTAACTTACACCGCAGTATATTCCTCAACTGGAAATCATATTTTAGTGGACATGGAGCCAGCAGTATATGATGTCTATCGTGATGGAACAAAAATTATCACCGCAGCAGTTGCTTCATCGCAAGGAGTATTGAATTTTAATGCAAGTGGTGGTGGATCTTTTCAAATTGTAAAAACTGGAGAAGTTCCAGTTGGAGATGTGACCGCACCAAGCGCACCAAACGGACTTTCTGTGTTGTGAATTGGAAGATAAAATATTTAGTGTTAAAATTAACAAATGCAAAATAAAATTTTAAAATTACTTTTTCTTTTGGCGTTATTTTTTATTGCACCAAGTTTTGCAGATGCAAAAAATGTGTATGTTTGTGGTGATGGGGCAACCTGTAACGCAAACACTTTGGAAGTGGGATGGTTAACTGGAAATAATTCAAATAATGGATTGTCTAAGTTGACTCCAAAATTAACAATAACGGCAGGAATAGCAGCAATGATTGGCGGCGATGTTCTTATTATTGGTAATGGATCATATGTTAATGAGCCAGTATTGGCGGTACCATCTGGATTTGCAAATGGAACTGCAGATACATACACAATCATTAAGGGTGAGAACACTGGTGGTGTTGTGATTGACATGTCGAGCGTAACTGCTTCCTGGATTGATATGGGAATAAGTATTAGCAATAAAAGTTATATACAAATAGAAAATTTAATAGTGCGAGGAAATCCAACTCGTGATGGTGATAGTAGTAATGGACCTGTGATTGTGAGTGGTTCATCGCATCATGTTAAATTGATTCGTGTTGGTGCATCTGGTGGCGTTCGCACCGGAAATGGTCAAGTTTTTGGTATTGGTGATTCTTCTGGCTTGACCAGAGACATATTACTGGAAGAATGTTGGGCCTGGGGAACAGCTAGATATAAATTTAGCGTTTATCGCTCAAATAATGTGATTTTGCGCAGATGTGTTATTAGGCATGATTATCATGGTGGGAATAATGGATGGTCAAGGCAGGAAGCGCTTATTGCAAATTATGATTCAAATAATACTCAAATTCAAAATTGCATAATGATTGATTCTGGCGATCCATCAACATATCCGGCTGAAAGTATGTATGGTGCAATTTGGGATGAGAAGCACACAGTAGAGGGCGGATCGTCAATTTTGACAACAGCAACTTCGGATGGTGATGACACTGTCTATGTTGGAGATACTACTTATTTTAATCTTCCTGGTTCAGGCGTGATCGGTGAGGGTCATGCATATATTATCGGAGCGCCTGGAACGCTTACATTCACTGGCAAAACATCAAATTCTCTTACTGGTTGTAGTGGCGTAACAGCTCGTCCAAGCGGAACAGAAATATATCCAAGTCATGATATGGACAAAAGTGCAAAATATACTGGAAATATTGTAATCAATATTCAAAATACAGCCGCTGGACATTTTGACAGGGCAGCGGGAACACGCGTGCTTAAGGATAATGTTTTTTGGGATATTCAGCATGGAGGATATTCAAATTTTGCAGATACGGTTACTGAATTTCAACCAGCAGTGTCTTTTGTGAATAATACTTTTGGTAA
Source organism: bacterium (assembly GCA_037140955.1). Lineage (GTDB taxonomy): Bacteria > Patescibacteriota > Minisyncoccia > Moranbacterales > GWC2-37-73 > UBA12068. The sequence goes on from JBAXDL010000005.1 coordinate 93,772, forward strand.
ATTTAGATCTAATTATACTTCAGCTTGTTGGAATAATAATTGTGGCATTGGTGTTGAGGTTGGGACAAATGGAATATTTACTATGACAAATTCAATTGTTAGCGATTCATTGTTGTATGGAATTAAGGGGATTTTGTCGCCAACATATAGTGCAATTTTTAATACAACCAACTATGCTGGTGCCTCATCTTCAGGCACGGGAACGATAATTTCAACAAATCCGATTGGAAATGGACTGTCATATTTACCAAGAAGTGATATGACTGTTAATGGTCACAATGTTGGTGCAAGAATAATGAAGCAATATGGAAAATCAGGCACCATATTTGGAGAAACTGGATATGATCTTCTCCAGGATGGGACCAATGGCCAGGCAGATGTCAATCTTTGGCCATTTCCGAATGAATCTTTAATTAAAAACAATTTTGCATCTTATGATCCAGCAATAGATGGTGGTGGCTCAAGCGGTGCTCGTGGTTTTGCTGCTGGAACTTCCATAGATGGCTCTTCGCAAACTCTAACAAAGTATATTTGGGAATATCTTGGCAATCAAATTCCTTGTGAGATTTATGGCGCGTGTGGTATTGATGTTACCGCGCCAAGTGCGCCAAGTGGTCTTTCTGTGTTATAATTAATAAATGCAAAAACAAATATTAAAATTATTTTTCATTTTTTCATTTTTTTTAACCCTGCCTAATTTTTCAAAGGCGGCTGTTTTAATTTCGGTGACACCAACCGCAGATAGTGTTTTACCGGGAAGCGTTCGTTCGGTTTATTCTAATGTTCAAGGTGATTCAAATGTTAGTGTTTCTTGGCAAGCAAATGGGGGGAGTCTGGTTGACAGTATCGGATATACGACATGGACTGCTCCGCAGACACCTGGAGTTTATACTGTGACTGCAACAAGTGTTGTTGATAATACTCAAAATGCCATAGCAACTTTTACTGTAATTGGAGATGCAGTGTTAAAAGTTTCCAATATTCCAATGCAAGTTACTGCTTTTAAAAATCAGCCAATTGATATTCAATCAATAATCTGGGGATCAACAAATACAGCTGTTAGCTGGACTAATTCAGGTGGTACCTTGTTTGGTAATGGTAGGGAGGTTGTATTTAGTTCTTCTGTTGCTGGAACATATACGGTAACGGCTGCTAGTGTTGCCGATAATTCAAAAACAGCCACAACAACAATTGTTGTTACGGACAATGAATGGCCTGCAGTTGCAACTCCAAACAAAACACAGCCTATTGATTGTACACCAACTGGTTCTGGATCAACTTATGATGTGACAAGTGAAGCTGAAATGGATCTCGTGCCATGGTCAACATTGGGAGCTGGTGACACTGTGCGAATTCATGCTGGAGTTGTTTATCATAAGCAAATTTTAATATCAACATCTGGAACAGATTCGCAGCCAATTCGTGTTTGTGGTGTTCCGGACTTGGCTGGAAATTTACCAGAATTAAATGGTGTCAATGCAACAGCAAAAGCTGGTTCAAATTATGGCAGTGCTCCATATGCTATTCAGACATATGGTGGAATAGTAATATATGATGCTAGTGCACCTTACTGGGGTGGTGCTGTTTATCCAAAAAATATAATCATTGAGGGTTTAAAAATAACTGGTTATCACCCAACAAATAGTTGTCATGATTTAAGCGTCGGCGGTGCGCTAACCCCATATGTTAATGGTGCTGCGCCAGTAAGAATTCAGCATGGTGGAAATATTACAATTCGTGGTAATGATTTTCAAAACAGTGGAAATGGTTTTTTTGTTATGTCAAATGTTAGCGTGGAGTCAAAAACGACTCGCAATCTTTTGGTGGAAGGAAATTATTTTTTTGATAACGGTGTGACTACCTATGAACATCAAAGTTATATCCAAGCATTCGGCTTGGTTGTTCAAGGTAATTATTATGATCATTCAAAGATTGGAGTAGAGGGATCACAGTTAAAAACTCGTTCAGTTCAGCAATTCATTCGCTATAACTATCTCGAACCTGCTGGAAGAGTTTTCGATTTGGTTGAAATTCAAGATTCACCAGGCCTTGTTTTTCCATGGATTGGCATTCAAGCAAATGAATTGACAAACACTTCTGCAAGTGATGTGGTTTCTAATTATGAGTCATATCAAAATAGATATGTGTATGGAAATATTGTGCATAATATAACAGCAAATACTGCAGTTTATAAGACATCAGCATCCGTAATCCATGTGTCTGCTGATAATGACCAAACATATCAGCCAGGAGGATCTGTTTATTTTTATAATAATACTTTGTGGTTGTCTCTTGTTTCTGGTCAAACATCAAATTGGCGAAATACCATAATTGATGGTGGTCCATATGGAACAGCAATAAATTCTCATACTGTTTTTCCTCATTCTGAAATTACAAATAATGCTATTTATATTGCTCAACCCTCTCCGGCTTCAGGTATGGCATTTTTTTGGAATTCAAGACAAGCCGATCGCGTTATGCTTGGAAAAAATTGGATTTCTGCTGGATGGGGAACTGGTAATCTTGTCGGAGGTGATGGTACAGGTATAAGAAATACTGCAGGTGACAATCCTTTGGCTGTTTGGCAAGGAGGTCAATTGTCAACACAGGTTAGTGGCATAGGAAATTTGCTTACTGGCGCTTCTATGCCATTTGATTCATCCACATATGTTCCAATAAATGCAAGTCCACTCATTAATTCTGCTTCAGCTCTGACTGGACTAGCGACAACACTTCCTCCATTAATGCAGTATTCTCCCACTAGCTATTTGATGTCTGTCAGAGATAATGTGCAAGACATCGGTGCAATTTCATATGCTGGAGTTGATGCTACCGCCCCAAGGGCCCCAAGTGGCCTTTTTGTGTTGTAGAAAAAAATATAATCTAATCATCCAAGGGAAATAAAAAATTTCATGTTATAATGAAAGCATGCAAAAACAAAATCTAAAATTATTTTTCATTCTATTATTTTTTTTAATCTTGCCAGATTTTGCACATGCCTATGGTGCTCCTAATTATTTGCCGGATGGTGCACATCCAAGAATTTTTTTGACATCGGATGTTTTGACGACACTTCGCGTAAAGGCATGCCTTGATGAATTTGGAGCCACTGTTCCTGCCTGCACGCTTGATCAGGATTGGATTGATTTGAAAGCGAGCGCGGATACTCTTTTAACTTATAATGTTCTTGCGTATGATAGAAACATCACAGCCTCAAATTCAATCTACTACTCATACGAAGGCCTCTCTTGGCTAAGCGCAGCACAAACGCTTGGGTTAGTATATAAAATTACTGGCAATGTGGCTTATGCTGCAAAATTAAAAGAGTTGATTGATGTTATTAATGCCGCGGGAGTGGCACCAATTGTTGTTGATTCCGGTTTTGCTTCAAGGTCAGTTGGTCCTGCGATGGCAGTGATGTATGACTGGCTTTATGATTATTTAGACGCTCCTACAAAAGCTGCCATGATCTCAACGATCAATGCATATTATGCAAGTTTTACATCTGATGTTCTTTGGTATAACGCAACTGGTCCAGCTTATGATAATTATTTCGGTGGTCATTTGCTTGGTTTTGGTTTGATGTCAATTGCGACATATGGTGATAATGCAACTGCACCGACCATCTATTCTGACATCAAAGCAAGATGGAACAATAAGATTCCAGCTGCATTTTCAACTGGTGGCTTTGCTGGGGGAGCAGCATTGGAGTCATATAATTATGGCCCAAATCACTTTGTGAGGTTGTTGCAATATGGTATTGCAGTTCAAACTTCCACGGGCGAAGACATCTATTCTTCCTATGGTGAAAAAATTGCTAAAAATCTTTTGTATAATTTAAAACCCAACAGGTGGCAATCAACAGATGAGGGCGACATGCCAGGAAATTATACTGGCGTCATGCCGTCTTCTTTGCCAATCGTGTTGTCTGGCTTTACGCCAGGAGTTTCTGGTGAGTGGATGAGTTATTTTTATAATAATCTGGCTCCAACTCCATATGCTAACGCTACAAGCACGATTCAAAAGGCCGATGCATTCACAAGATTTTTGTTTAAAATTCCTAGAACTCAAACTGACTATAGATTAACTGAGCCTTTAGTCTTCAGGTCTCCCAGTGATGAACATGTCTTTATCAGAACAGATTGGACTGATAATGCTATTTGGTCTTCATATGCTGCTGGAAATATTCGCTATGTTGGGCATGAGACCAATAAGGCTGGTCATATTGCTATTCAACGCGGAACTGATTATTTGCTTGTAAATACTGGTCAATGGAAAGGTGCAGATGGAATAGCTGGCACTCCCCAAAATTTCAATTCTCAAAGTCAGTTTACAAATACCCTCTATCTTACTGATGGTGGTGACTATCTTTATTCTGGCGGTGCCAGTGGTTATTATATGGGCGGTCAGATGTCAACATTCCCTGATACAAACGCTATTTTGAATTATGAAACAACTGCAGGTTATACCTATGTCAAAGCTGATCATACAAATGCTTATGACATCAGAAGTGATAGCAGGAATCCTGTTACGAGATCACTTCGATATTTTTATCGAAATTTTGTTAAAATTGGCGACAATACATTTGTGGTTTTTGATCGTGTTAAAGTCTTGAAAGACATATATGTAAAAAAGATTTATTGGCATCTTAACAAGCAGGGTCAGCCAGTTGTGATTGATGACAAGACAATATCAAGCACTGTTGGAAACTCAACGCTTTTCATCAAATCAATTTTCCCCACAACTTCAGTAGTAAGTACTGATAATGACACTGGAACTGGAGGGATAACCACGCCAAGAATTGAAATTACCGACAGCGTCACCTCAACAGATTTGAACCCTCTGACTGTTTTGATTGCAGATGGCAGCTCTGTGCCAATGCCAGTAACAACAGGAATCGATGCTGCTGCAATGGAGGGGGTTATTGTTGAAAATGCAAATCCAGATGTGGTATTATTTTCCAAAGAGGGCACTGTTCAAAATGCTGTATCATATGCAGCATCGTATTCTTCAGGCACAACAGGCAATCATCTCTTGGTTGACATTGAACCAGCAATTTATGATGTCTATCGCGACGGCTCAAAAATTATCACCGCAGTCACCGCTTCTTCGCAGGGAGTTTTGAATTTTTCTGCCACGGGTGGTACAAATTTTGAGATTGTGAAAACTGGTCAACTTCCAGTGGGTGATGTTATTGCACCAAATGCTCCAGTAGGACTGAGTGTTTTATAGCTTGTAAAGTTTTTAAGGAAATATGCAAAAAAAAATATTAAAATTACTTTTTTTTCTTTTGATGTTTTTTGCGCTGCCAAGTTTTGCAAGCGCTGCAACTTGGTATGTGCGAACTGATGGAGGCACATTGGCGGAGTGTACTGGACTTTCTGATGCAGCATATCCAGGAAGTGGCACGGCCCAAGCTTGCGCCGTTGATCATCCTTTTTGGCTTTTACCGCCAGGAGGTACGCCCATTATTGCTGGTGGTGATACTGTGATGATTGGCAATGGTTCATACAAAATGGGGGCAGGTGCGCCGAACACTGGAATGTCAGCTTGCAATGCTGCTTGGACTTATCAATGCGTTATGCCTTCAATCCCTTCTGGTCCTGACGCATTGCATCCAACCAGAATCATTGGTCAAAATTGGGACACAAAATCAACTTCAGCTCCTGAGCTTTGGGGCTCTGGCCGGGCCACGCAAATTTTGAGCTTAGTTGGGAGTTCAAATGTTGAGCTGAGATATCTTGATATCACTGATCATTTGCAATGTGGATATAATTTCACCTCAAATCCGACTTTACTTTGCAATAGAAGTGTCGTGCCATATGGTGATCAGGCTGACTATGGAATATATGCCAAGGATAGTGCCAATGTTTTATTGAAGGACATTAAAATTCATGGTCTTTCAAATGGGGCAATCTGGGCAGGTAGATTGACAGATTGGACTTTTGATGGAGTTAATATTCATGGTAATGCTTTTAGTGGCTGGAATGGTGATGTTGGTCATGGAGCTTTTGGTTCTGGGACTGATAGTTCAATGCATGGAACTATTTTGTTTAAAAATAGTAAAATTAATTATACTGGTTGTGTGGAAAATTATCCTTTGACTGGAACATATCCTGACATTGCAACTGGAGGTTGCTATGGGCAGGGGCAGGGTGGTTATGGTGATGGCCTTGGTATGTATTTCACTGCAGGTGATTGGATTTTTGAGGATAGTGAGTTCATGCACAACACCCAAGATGGAATTGATTTGCTATATCATATTGGAACAACTGGTTCAATTGTGGCAAACAGGGTTAGAGCGGAAGGGAATGTTGGTCAACAAATTAAATTTGGAGGAAATTCTTTTGT
>JBAXDL010000006.1:0-55881 GCA_037140955.1 bacterium
TTGTGCGCTCTGAGGGATTTGAACCCCCGACCCTCTGGTTCGAAGCCAGATACTCTATCCAGCTGAGCTAAGAGCGCATTATGTTGTTTTTAGAAATCTACACAGGGGCGAGTACAGGGAATCGAACCCTAATTCTCGGTACCACAAACCGATGTCTTAACCGTTAGACGATACCCGCCACTCTATAGACTTCACTCTTTTAAATTTGCAAATCTTGTACCCTCAGCAGGAATCGGACCTACATAACAAGCTTAGAAGGCTTGTGTTCTATCCATTGAACTATGAGGGCGTCGTCACTGCTAGTGGGTTATGCAGGATTCGAACCTGCGACCGTCGGCTTAAGAGGCCGCTGCTCTACCAACTGAGCTAATAACCCTTTTTTAATAACTAGTAAAGAATAGCAACTTTTTTCGATTTAGTCAATCCTTGGCCGGATCATTGCTTTGGATTGGCGGCAGCTTTAGCCATGTCTTTCAAAGTCTTTTTGTAATTTTTCCATTCTTCATCTGACCAGTTTGCTGGTTTTGCGTTTAATGTTGGCCCTCCTGGATGAGGGTATTTGTATGGTGAGCCGTATGAACTATTGAAGACATCATTAATAAACTCTTTTCCATTGGCATCGACAACTTTTTGTGAGAAATGAGCTTTTAGTGCTCCATCTGGCTGTTTTTCTGTTATATATGGTCCATCAACTGTAGTTTTTCTTCCATCATCTGTTCCATAAAATTCAAAAGTTAACACTGTTCCAACTATTTTTGTTTGAATTAGGATGTGATTAGGTGTGTTATTGATAAAGCGAAGGTCTGGATTTGGAACATAAACAGTAGAATCCATGCCTTGTGGATTGTAATAGGAAACCGGATAGGCATGATTTCTGCGCGCAGTTATTTTTAGACCTGAATATATGGCTGCGCGAAAGGCCGTGGTTGAGACCTGGCAAACACCACCACCAAATTCTGGCTCGGTAACATTATTTTTGATAACCAATTCTGGCAAATATCCGTGTTCGCCATCAACTTCTCCTAGGATTTTAACAAAAGAAAACTCTTCTCCTGGCTTAATAAGGATACCATTGAATCTTTCTGTGGCAACTTTTATATTAAAGATTCTGTTTTTTGGAGAACCCTTAAAGTTTGATGTTCCTTGTCCGATTAGAGAAGAAATCCCAAGATTATTTGTATCGCCATAGGTCGTTAAGGCCTTTTGCGAATCGTATGCTAAGGATATTTTCTGCTCTGATTTTAGGTTGTTGCTTTTTAATGTTTCAGTTATTTGTTCAAGGCTTTTTTTTGTGTCTAGTTTTATGCCATCCGTTGATTGTGCAAAGGTAATAATCTTTCCATCTTCCGCTTTAAACTTTGCTTCTGCTGGATCTCTGTTAACTTTTCTGGCCAAATCTTCAAGATAGGAGTTTATTTCTTGTGTTTCAATTTTTGCCTGTGAAGACAGTGTTATGTTTCTTTTGTGTGTTTTTGTGATGGTTAATTCGCAAAAAATTTTGTTTACCGGACAATAATTGGTGGTATTTTCAAATTCAGTTCTGATGTTCGATGACAGGGCATAGGCTGCTTGATGAGAAACCCATTTGTCCAATAATGTGTTTGGAATTGTTTCTGAATATTGATCAACAGTTAGTGTTAGGTTGCTATTATCATTCAAAACGCCAGTTGTTGTCTGGATTTCCACTGCGTGCGCCTGACTACTTATTGAAAGTAGGATAATAACTAAAAATGACGTGTAAAGATTTTTTTGCATATATCTAGCATACTTTAATTTTTTGATTTTATCAAGCGTTGCTGTGTATATTTTTTTATTAAATTTTTTGAAAAAAATAACAAAAAAATACTCCCGCAGAAGTATTTTTTGTTATTTTCATTGTGGATGTCTTTAGAATCCTCTAACTTGAATTCTTTTTGTTTTGGTTGTGTCTGCTTTTGGAAGGCGAATGGTCAAGATTCCATTTTTGAGTGATGCTTCAGCTTTGTCTGAAATAATATCAACAGGCAACACCACGGAACGAGAAAAATGTCCCCAATAGCATTCCTGATAATAGTAGTTGTCAGCATTAACAACTTCTTCATTTTTGCGTTCACCTTTGATGGTGACCATGTCGTTATTGATTGAAACATCAAGATCTTCAGGTTTGACGCCTGCTATTGTTGATTTGATAACAATTTCGTTGTCAGTTTGATAGACATCGATTGTTAGTTGTCCTTCTGCGTCAGAAGAAAAATTTTCTTCTTCAACAAAAACTGAACGTTGTGGTTCTGAGCGCATGATCATCTCAGTTTCTTCTTCTGCATAAATTGGCATAATTTGTTCTTGTCGCATATCTGGATCAATTGAAGTTGCCCCAGTAACACGTTCGAAAAATGATTTTTTTGTTTTTAACATATATTTATATTTAAATTATCGACCAATACGATCGATATTTTTCCTTAATTTTGAATTTACACTTTATATAAATATTATATGATAATTCTCATTACTGTGCAAGTTTTTTGTTGATGCGAATTAAGTTGATAATATTCATCATGATAACAATGAAAAGCAAAGTAAAAATAAAATAATCGAATACAAAATTTCTTTTTATTACCAGGAAATTATAGGCTCCATGTAAAAGAGAAGTTAGAAAAATTGCTTGAAAAAATGTTTTTATTTTGCTTGGATTTTTTATGGCAACAACATAACCTAAAATTCCAGCTGTTCCAATATGTATAATGGCAATTTCTATAAGTGATTTATCATAGATTGATGATCCATTGGTGAGCATGAGTCCCAATTCAACAAAGAAAAATCCAACTCCAACCATCCAAGAATTGAGCAAATAAGTCCTTTCAAGCGAAATGTCATCGACGCGTTTTGCGATGATCAAATATTTCATTGATTCCTCAATTATTACACTTGCAATAACAAATTGCGGAATGAAAAAAAGATTGGAGAATGAAAAATTGGCAGGAAGGCTCATTGAACTTGAAATTGCTATGAAAAAAACTATTTCAACAATGATCGCTCCAAGTGAAGCAACTATTCCCCAAAAAAATGACTCTATTTGATTCATTGATGTTTATTTTAGTGTTTGCAAATGCTTCTTTAATTCGGATAATTCTAATTGTTTTTTTGCAAGCGTTTCTTTTTGTTGTTCAATAATTTGCGCTGGTGCATTGGAAACAAAATCTTGATTGTTGAGTCTTGAGGATAATCCAAGAACAAATTTTTCAATGTTTTCAATTTCTTTTGTTATTTTTTCAATTTCTTTATCCTTGTCGATTGCTCCCGAAAGGTTTATTTCAAGATTTATTGTTCCAATTGCTCTTTTGATTGAATTTTCTGTTTCTGTTTGTTTTTTATTGTATTGAATTTTTTCCACGCCAGTTTTTAATCGTTTGATGATTTCTTCTTGAAATGGTGATTGGAGCATTTGGATGGTTTCTTCTTGCTCGCAATTTATTGTTATGCTTATTTTTTTGCCAATTTCAATTTTATTTTCAGTGCGTACATTTCTAATGATAGTGATGATGTCTTGAATTATTTCAAAATTACTTTCCTTTGTCTTGATAAGCTCTTTTGGCCAAGCCGAAATCATCAACAATTTTTCTTGTCCTGACAATTCCCAAATATGCTCAGTAATAAAGGGCATGAATGGATGCCAAAGTCGAAGAAGTTGATCAAGAACATAGCCAAGTACTGCTTGATTTTTTTCAATTTTATTTATCTCTAGATACCAATCAGCAAAATCATTCCAGGTAAAAGCCTTTAATATGTCAGCAGCCATGGCAATTTGCTTGTCTTCAATAAGTTCGGTAGTAGTCTTAATTGTTTCGTTTAGTTTCTTGATAATCCAATGATCTGCTGGCGTGATGATGTTTTCTTTGGAAATATTTTCAAGTAATTTAAAATTTTCTTGCGATAGGCAATACTTGGAAATGTTCCAAAGCTTGTTGGCAAAGTTCCTGAAGGTTTCAATTTTTTCTTCATATAATCTCGAATCTTGTCCCGGGGCGCTGTCCATGATGAGACTCATGCGCAAGGCATCGGCTCCGAATTTATCAATCATAACAAGAGGATCGATTCCGTTGCCTTTGGATTTTGAGAATTTTTGTCCTTCTTTGTCCAGGCCAAGTCCAGTGAAAAACAAATTCTTGAAAGGAGTTTTTCCTGTTTTGTAAAATCCCATCATGATCATGCGCGCTGCCCAAAAAAACAAAAGATCTCTTCCCATAATCATCATGTCTGTGGGATAAAAATTTTCAAAATCATCCTTGTGCGCTTTTAATGTGCTATAAGGCCATTGATTGGAGGTAAACCATGTGTCGAAAGTATTTTCATCTTGCAATAATTTTTCACCCTGACAATGAGGGCAAGCGGAAGGTTTTTCAATTGAAACAATATATTTTTCTTGTCCGCAATCAGGGCAATACCATACAGGGAATTGTGGTCCCCACCAAATTTGGCGACTAATACACCAGTCACGCATGTTATCAAACCAGTCAATAAGGATTTTTTTGAAGTTGTTGGGAAAAATTTCAACTTCACCATTTCCAATGGCTTCGATAGCCTTTTTCTTCAGTGAAAAATTTTTAGCATCAACATTAATAAACCATTGACTCGAGGTTAGTGGTTCAATGGTTGTTTTGCATCGCTCGCAAATAGAAACACTGTGTTGTAATTCTTCTATTTTTTCCAGCAGTCCTAGTTTTTCAAGATCTGAAATTATTTGTTCTCTGGCTGCTTGCACGCCAAGTCCGGCATATTTTCCACCAAGCTCAGTGATGATGGCCTTTTCATCGATAATTTGAATTTCAGCTAGATTATGATCTTTGCCAATTTGCCAATCAAGGGGATCATGTGCTGGTGTAATTTTCACTGCTCCTGTTCCAAAAGTAAGATCAATTCGCTCGTCTGAAATAATTGGAATGATAGTATTTTGCAAGGGAAGTGTGGTATTTTTTCCAACTAATTTGGTATAGCGTTCATCTCTTGGATTAACAGCTACTGCTGTGTCACCGAGCATTGTCTCTGGTCTGGTAGTTGCTACGGTTATAAATTCATTTGAATTTTCGATTGGATATTTGATGAAATATAATTTTCCAGCAGAATCTTTGTGCAAAACTTCAACATCGGAAAGTGCGGTTGAGCATCGCGGACACCAATTGATAATCCTTTTGCCTTTGTATATCAATCCATCATTATGCATTGTGACAAAAGTTTCCAGGGCAGTTTTGAGAACATCAGGGTCTAGGGTAAATTTTTCACGTGACCAATCAGCTGAGATTCCAATCTTTTTTTCTTGGCTTCGCATGTAATTTGCTCGATCAAGACAAAAGGCATAAGTTTTTTTGTAAAATTCTTCGCGTCCAAGTTCTTGTCTGGAAATTCCAAATTCAGCTTGCAATTTTTTTTCAAAAACAACTTGAGTTTGAATTCCAGCATGATCTTTGCCTGGAAGCAGTAATGTTTTTTTGCCATTCATGCGGCCATATCGTCCAAAAATATCCATGACAGTATATCCGCTGGCATGGCCTATGTGCAATTCTCCATTGGCATTTGGTGGTGGCAAGACATTGCAATGCGTGCCTTTGGTGTTTTCTAAATTGTCAGGATTAAAAAAACCACTTTCTTCCCATCGCGCGTAAATTCCATCTTCAACTTTTTGTGGCTCGTATATTTTTGGTAATTCTTTCATGTAATTTTGTTAGTATTATAGAGAAAAATAGTCTCACATCGCTAAATTTAAATAAATACAAAAAGCTTTCTTTTCATACTTATCTTATCAGTATAGGGGATATTTTTCAAGAAAAAGCTCCTATGGTCTAGTTCATCTTTAAATTCGCATTTGCTTGAAGCATTTTCCATCCAAGCAAAGCTTCTTTTTTTTGTTTGGCTGTCATTTTCTCCCAGCGAAATGCTGCTGCTGCTCCGATCATGGTAGCATTGTCACCGGTTAGTGATGTGTCAGGTATTTTGTATGATGTATTAGGTATGGATTTCTGGATGGCTTCGCCAAGTTGTTTTCGAAGTTCAGTGTTGGCACTAACCCCACCAGCCAATAGTATTGTTTTTGGATTAAACTGCTCTGCCGCTTTTAGCGTTTTGGCAATAAGCACTTCAACGCATGCTTGTTGAAATTCATGACAAATTTCTGCAATATATTCTTTGTTTTTCAAAAGTTCGGGATGTTTTTTCGTTTCATATAGGACAGCAGTCTTTAGGCCAGAAAAGGAGAAATTAAAATTTTTCTTATGCAACATTGGGCGAGGGAATTTAATGTTATATTTTGTATCTTGTATTGCTTTTGACTTTTGACTTTTGACTTGCGAAGCACGAAGTGCAACGGCCGGCCCTCCCGGGTATCCAATTCCTAAAATTCTAGCAACTTTGTCAAAAGCTTCACCAACGGCATCATCCAAAGTTTGTCCAACAATTTCATATTGCAAATGATTTTTCATAAGCACAAGTTGTGTGTGACCGCCAGAAACTACCAGCGCTAAAATTGGAAACATTATTTTGCATTTTTTTCTTTGAATCTGCGTTGAATTTTGAATTTTGAATTTTGAATTTTCGTCAACGAAGTTGGCATAAATGTGTCCTTCAATGTGATGAATTCCAATAAGTGGTTTTTCCCAGAGATAGGAAAGTGTCTTGGCATAATTAACACCAACCAGTAGTGCAGGAATCAGGCCTGGTCCACTTGTAACAGCAATAAAGTCTATTTGATCAATTGAAACTTTTGCTTCGTCTAGTGCGAGTTTTATGAGTTTCGGAAAGTTTTTTAGATGCTCTCTGGCTGCTAGATTTGGAACAACACCGCCCCACTTGGCATGCAGTTTTATTTGCGAGGAAACTTTGCTTGTAAGGATGTTTAATTTTGATTCCTTACAAGACAAAATAGAAATCGCGGTGTCATCGCAGGATGTTTCAATTGATAGGATTATTTTATTTGACATAACTATGATATTATTGTATTGTTTGTTACCAACTGAATGATTTTGCTGCGTAGTAATTTTCTTGCTTAAAATGTGTTTAATCGTTAAACGATTCTACCACATGTTAACCAAAATGAAAAGACTAAATTCCAGTATGGCTACTAGTAAGATTTTGAAAAAAAAGACCACTAAAGTTCTCTTTTTGCGTAGTTTGTTGCGGAAAAAAAAGAAAGAAGAAATTGACAAAATGAGCGTGTGTTCATCGATGGATATTACAGGCATGACAGACAACGAATTGATAAGTATTGTTGTAAAGAAAAGACCCCAACTATACGCAGAAATACTCTTGCGTTATCAAAAAAAATTATTCATCTATATTTATCATCTTGTTGGCAACAAAGAAGAAACGGAGGATATCTTACAAAACGTTTTTCTTAAGGCCTATAAAAATATCAAACATTTTGATGTTGACAGAAAGTTTTCATCCTGGATTTATCGCATTGCTCACAATGAGACGGTAAATTTTTTAAAAAGAAAAGGTAAGCGCTATACTGTATCCTGGGAGGATATTTCTACAAAAAAAGATAGGTTAGACATTGCCATTGATGACGAAAAATTGGAGGACAAAATGGAGCATCAGGAAATTGCAAGCAAGATGAAATTAGCAATTGCAAAGCTCCCACTAAAATATCAGCAAGTTTTGAAGATGCGTTATTTTCAAGAATATTCCTATCAAAAGATAGGGAAGCTTTTGAATAAACCTCAAAATACAGTTGGAACACTCATCAATAGGGCAAAAAAGAAGCTTTTTGAAGTTATAGATACGAAATAAACTTAAAAGCCATCATTACTGATGGCTTTTAAGAATTTGTAGCGCCAAGGAGAATCGGACTCCTGTTACCAGGATGAAAACCTGGTGTCCTAACCACTAGACGATGGCGCCATATGTCATGAGTTGTCAATTCTGCCTAATAATTCTTTTTTTCTGAAACTGTTCTTTTTTAAATCAATCTCTCTTTTGATGGCTAATTTTTTTGATTGATAAGCCTCATAGTACATTAATTCGAAGGGAATTAAATGTTTTATTGATTTAGTTTTTCCTTGATTGTGCTCTTCGAAACGTCTTTTCAAATCTTCGGTACTGCCAATATAATAATATTTTTTAACTCTGCTTTTTATTATATATACATAGTGCATAAATTTTTGCTAGCATGTCAGGATGTCACCCGGAGGGTGATCAGCCTTTGGCTGAAAAACCTGGTGTCCTAACCACTAGACGATGGCGCCATATGTAAGCATTATGCTAAAAATTAGCATAAAACAGTAACAGTGGATAGTTTAGCATAAATAAAAAATAAATCAAGGGCTTCATTTGAATTATTGCCCAATTGAGCGTATAATCTGGATATATGGAACATACAGGACAACTTATCTTTGCATTTTTGCGGCACTATGGCTATTGGGCAATGCTTCCTTTGATGATAATTGAAGGGCCTATTGTGACGGTCATTGCTGCAATGTTGGCTTCTTTGGGGGCTTTTACCTGGCCAGTGGTGCTACTTTTTTCTATTTTGGGAGACCTGCTTGGCGATGTGCTTTTTTATGCAGCTGGTCGCAAATGGGGAATGGGTTTTGTTTATAATATTGGAAAACACATTGGAATTACTGAAGGGGTGGTACTAAAGATGGAAAAATATTTTCAAAAACATGGTGGTAAGACCATCTTTGCAGTCAAATCTACCACGGGACTTTGTTGGGCAACTTTCACCGCAGCAGGAATTGTGAAAATGGATTTCAAAAAATTTCTGGAATATTCCTTTGTTGGCGGAGTGGTTTGGAGTGGTTTTTTGGTTGCAATGGGATATTTTTATGGTTATCTTTGGAAAAGCATTAAGCAATATATTAGTTGGGTGGGTTGGATTATTTTTTTGATCGTTATTATATCATTCATTGTAATTACAATTTATAAGAAAAAGCAGTCCCAAAAATTCTTACAATAGATTCTCTCTTTTTGTTTATTGAATTGCTTTCGATGTTTTTTTGTTGCAATAAAGCCACATTTGCTTTATTATTGATAGATAAATTATGTTAAAAAAAATTAAAAAAATTTCCATGGGTGTCGTATTGCATGCAAAAAATATTATCTTTGCAGACCCAAAGCTCATGTATGAGCACGACAAAAAGCTGATTGACCAGTCGTTTTTTTTCAATGGTTCAAATAAAAAAGGTGTCTTGCTTGTTCATGGTTGGACTTCAACTCCATATGAAGTTCGAAGATTGGGGAAATATTTGAACGAAAATGGATATACAACAATGGGAATAAAACTTGCTGGTCACGGAACTGTTTCAAGTGATTTGGAAAAAGTGATTTGGCAAGATTGGTTGGAAAATGTTCGAGTTGGATATTTCGAATTGAAAAAAACTTGTGATCAGGTGTATATTGCAGGAACTTCTATTGGTGGTGATTTGGCACTTATTTTTGCTGAGCAACAGAGGGATGTTTCCGGATTGATTTTAATGGCGACGCCATATCAATTGAGATTTGAGAAAATCGGAATGTTGTTTGTGCAAATTCTTTTGAAAATGAAAAAAAAGTATCGCAAGAAATTTTATCCACCAACCTTTGGACTTTCAACAACAATCACAAGATTAATTTCATATCAAACTTATCCCACAAAAAGTCTTTTACAGGCTTTTGAGGTGGTTTGTCAGATGAGAAAAAATATTAGTAATATTGTTGTTCCCGTTTTGATAATGCAATCAACACATGATCATATTATTCAAAAAAATAGTATGGAAAATATTTTCAATAAGATTAGCTCAAAAGTGAAGAAGAAAATATATATTAAAAAGGCTTACCACACCTTTATTTCCGACATTAAAAATGAACATATTTTTGAAGACATTCTTAATTTTATTGAGAAGAATTGAGCTATTATAAGGTTATTTAATTATGAATATTGCAATTTTTACCAATAACTATTTGCCAAACCCTTATGGTGTGGCAGCTTCAATTGAAAGTTTTCGCAAGGAATTTGAAAAAAGGGGGCACACCGTCTATATTTTTGCGCCAAGAGACAATGGATATTTCTCAGGTGACGAAGGTATTTCTCCAGGCAGAATTTTTTTCTATCCAGCGATTAATTTTAAATTCAAGGGGATTAATTTTCCCTTGGTTTTTCCATATTCCTACCGAATAAGTAGGATTTTGGAAAAAATGGAAATTGACGTCGTGCATTCTCAGCATCCAAATTTGTTGGGGTGGGTTGCTGCACATTGGGCAAAGAAAAAAAATGTCCCATTGGTTTTCACTTGGCACACTTTGTATGATCAATATGCGCATTTTGCTCCAGCATTTGTTCCGAGAAAGTTTGCTCTTTGGTGGACCTTGAAGAATGCGGTTTCTTTTGCCAACAAAGCTTCTCAGGTGGTTGTGCCAACTTTCTCAGCAAAGAAAATTATTGAAAAATGGGGAGTGAAAAACAAAAATATTGTGACAATTCCAACTGGAATTTTGAAGCAAGATTTTTCAAAAATAGACAGGCAGTTGGCCAGAGGAGAACATGCAATAAATGAGGATCGAATTGTGCTGGGATTGATTTGTCGAATAACTAAAGAAAAAAACGTGCTGTTTTTGGCAAAAATAGTGGCGCTGCTGCTACAAAAAAATGAAAATTTAGTGTTTGTTTTGGCTGGAGATGGCGATGAAATTGCCACAGTGAAGAGGATATTTGCTCAAGAAAACATTGGAGACAGGTTCAAATATTTGGGAGTTGTTGGTGGAAAAGAAAAGAATGATTTTTTTGCAATGTCTGATATTTTTGTCTATGCCTCAAAATCAGAAACTCAAGGAATGGTTTTGATTGAGGCAATGCAAGCAGGGCTTCCGATTGTCGCAATTAATGCTACTGGCACTTGCGATGTTGTGGAAGATGGCAACACAGGATTCTTGGTCGATGAGAATGAAGAAGTCTTCATGGCTGCCGTTTTAAAATTAATTGAGAACAAAAATTTAAGACAAGAATTTGGAGAAAAATCCAAGATGGTCTTTGCAAAAAAATATACTAGCAGTGCATGTGCTTATAAGATGTTGGAGATGTATCAAAAAAATATAAAGAAAGAAAAAATGTCTTAAGGTTGTACTAATATTTGTGTTGTTTTTAATTATTTTATTTGAAAAAATATGCATAATGAATTTTTGCAGGATGTGGAGGAGTTTTATGATGGACCAGTGGTTGGAAGAAGGCTTCCAGAAATTGAATTAGAAGCCTTTCATAAGGAGGAGGTAAAAAAGATTAAGTTTTCTGATTATGCTGGAAAGTGGGTTGTGTTGGTTTTTTATCCAGCTGATTTTACTTTCATTTGTCCAACGGAGCTTGCAGCTGTTGGTGCGATGTATGGTGATTTTCAAAAAGCAGGAGCTGAGGTTTTTGGCGTTAGCACGGACACTGTTTTTGCGCACAAGGCTTGGCATGACACTTCTGCCATGATTAAGACCATAGATTTTCCAATGCTAGCTGATCCAACTGGAAAATTGTGCAAGGCTATGGGAACATATCTTTCTGAGCAAGGATTGTCACTACGCGCCACTGTGATTGCTGATCCAGATGGAACAATAAAGGCTGTTGATATTCATGACAATAGCATTGGCAGGAGCAGTGAGGAAATTTTGCGAAAATTGCAGGCTGCAATTTTTGTCAGAGAACACAAAACGGAGGTTTGCCCAGTGAATTGGAAACCAGGAGCAAAAACATTGAAACCAGGTTTGGATTTGGTAGGAAAATTGTAATTATAATTTTTAAAATAGTTTAAGTTTGTATTTTTCAAAGCCTTATGACTTTGGACTTTATGACTTTTGACTAATATTAATATGTACGAAGCAAAAAAATACGAAAATTTGTTGGGAATCGAAGGTCTTTCTGATGAGCTCCTGAAGAATCATTTCACATTGTATGAAGGTTATGTTGCAAATGTGAACAAGGTTACTGATTTGATTTCAAAACTTGCAACTGAGGACAAATTGGCAACACCTGAATTTGCAGAGGTAACACGTCGTTTTGGCTGGGAGTTTAATGGAATGAGGTTGCATGAACTATACTTTGAAAACATGATGAAGGGCGGTAGCGTCCTGGAAAAGGACAGCGCTCTTTTGCAGAAGATTGTTGGAGATTTTGGTTCATTTGAAAATTGGGAAAAGCATTTCAAGGCCACTGGAACAATGCGTGGAATTGGCTGGGTTGTTCTATATCTGGACACAGAAAGTGGAAAACTGTTTAATATGTGGATAAATGAGCATGACGGTGGACATCTTGCTGGTGCTGTTCCGATTTTGGTGATGGACGTTTTTGAACATGCCTACATGGTGCAATATGGACTAAAAAAAGCTGACTATATCGAAGCATTCATGAAAAATATTTGTTGGCACGTTGCTGGTGGACGCTACAACTTGGCGCAATAAAAATTTGGACTATAATAAAAAAAGACTTCATTATTATGAAGTCTTTTTTTGTGATTTTTTTTGTTCAAATTCTAGTGAAGCACTTCTCGCACAACACCTGCCAATTTTTGTGGTGTAGTGAGGGCCTTGATGATATAGAAACGCGTTTCAAACTCACTCACTGTTTTGGTAGTGAGTTCATCTGAAGCATTGGTTAAAATGATGATTGGAATTCTCGACAATTCTTTGCTTGCTTTGAGCTCTTCTAGAACTTCGATGCCGTTTTTCACAGGCATTTGAAGATCTAGCAGGATAAGGTCTGGCCTAGTCTCGTTTATGACGCGTAGTCCATCAGCACCATCAACCGCAGTTGAGACATCATAACCCTCGCTAGTGAGCTTCATTGAATATATTTCACGGATGTCGTTGTCATCTTCAACAATACAAATTTTTCTTTTTTCTTGTGGCATAAATTTTCTTGAAATTAATTGACAACTAATTATATCACAAGGTGCTGTTTTTTGAAAAGAAAGCTTCAATATTTGTAGATATATAGAGTTCCAAGTTTTCCTGTTTTGCTTTGGATTATTTTTATGGGTGATTTGTGTTGTAATGGAAAAGTGTTAGCAATTACAGTCGCACCTTTTTTGAGCTCGTGATTGAATTTTTGCTCCAATTCTTTCATTATATCGGGAAATAAATATGTGTACACAATATCTGCATCGTCAAGGTTAACTTTGAAGAAATTTTCTCTGCGGCAGCTGATCTTGTGTTTTGAGAAAATATTTCTAATTTTTGCTGAAAAATAGGCTGCTAAGTTGAATTCAATTCCAATGCAATTAAAGTTGGGATGAGTTGCTGCAAAGCGAAATGCGACCTTTCCATTTCCAGAGCCCAAATCATAAAACTTGCCCTTGGTTGCTAGATTGATTTCTCCCAATGCATTTTCAATTGTCTTGTCGCTCGTGGCAAGCATTGGAACCTTCAGGATTATTGTATAGAAAATATTAAGATATATATAAATCATCAGAAACAGTAGGCAAAGTGTCAGGAAAAATAATAGAAAAATCATATTTTTAAAAAAAAGTTGGTAGTATTGTTTTTATTTATAAATCTTCTTCTGAAATAACGCTTATCCCGTTTCTTTTTAGTAGTTTTGTTGTTATTCCATCGCCATTGATAATTTTTCCAGAAAAAGTTCCATCATGAATTTTTCCGCACCCACAGGATGGGCTTTTTTGTTTGAGAATAGCCTGGGTGATGTTTTTTTCTTGGGCTATTTTCAAGATCGCTTCAGCACCAAGAAAAAAGTTTCTGGTGATATCTTTTTTGCTTTTTGTTATCACTGTTTCATTGCTTTGAATTTCAGCAGCTTCTCTTGGAGTTTCCAATCCACCCAGTTCTTCAGGGCAAATTGCAAGAAATTCTTCATTTTCTGCTAATTTCATGACCTTTTCATTTCGATTGTTGCCGCCGTCATATTTGCAATTTTTCCCAAGAAGGCAAGCGCTGCATAGTTTCATAATATTTTTTAGTTCATTTGACTATATCAACCATTGTAACACAGTGCTATTGTTGCTACTTGTATTATAAATCCATTGTGCAATGACGTTCGAACTTCTTTAGAGAAACTTAACTAAACTTTAATTTTAACCCACAAAATTTCAATAACCGCTAAGACAGAAGCTAGTGCCATAGAAACTAATGAAATTGTCATCATAACAGGATAAAATTCAACAAATCCAAATAAAACAATTCTAGGACCATCACCGCCATCGGGGAAAAGCAAGTTTGATACTATAAATAAAAGGCAGGTGATAAAAACAATCGTTGCCTTAGTTGTAGTAAATTTATCTTTAAATTTATCTAAAAAATAATTATTAGCAAAATAAATTAATACATAATAGACGACGATAATAGGAGAAAAAAATATTAATATCCAGCCAAAACTAGCAACCCGAGAAATTATAGCAATAATCATCGATACAATTAAAAAATAATAACTAATATTATATGCATTCATAATTATAAATACTTTTTTACTTTATCAATTTACACTAATAGTATACCACAGTTCGATTGTACACTATTGATAGCAATGGAATTACGCGTCGTTTTTTAATGAAAACTCCTTGCCCGCAGCAGAGCTGAATGTTCGTATTCCTCATATTTATCTACGCTCGCTCATCTCACTTTCGTTCGATGCTCGCTTCTGAAGGAATGGGGAATCCTCCTCACCCAAACTTTTTCGCGAGTACGCAGAAAAAGTTTTCCTTCGGAGCCTGGGTTTTCAAAAAAGCAAAATCGTTTGCTTTTTTGAAATACCCTTCGATTCCCACCATATTCAAACCATAAAGAAAAATCCCCTGAGTCAAAAACTCAGGGGATTTTTCTTTATGGAGAGCGACACATCTCCACCCCGAACTATTATTAAAGGAAAAACACAATCTTACTTTTATCTGCTATAATATAGATACAAAAATTCGCCGTATAGGCGTTAGTTATAAACAAATAGCATAAAGCCATTACTATTATGTCAAAAACCCCGTCAAAGCCAAATAATGAGTCCGAGGAGATCAATGCGATGTTTGATAAGCTCGAAAAGGGAGATTATTCAGGTGTGGAAAATTTCATGTCAAAAGCCATGCCAAAATTAGCTAAAGTTTTCAATGATTTTGATCCTAAGCTAAATTCTTTCACTGGCTATATTAAAAAGGATGAAAATAAAGAAGTTTCAAGTGATAATATTGGCCTTCTTTCATATACCACAACCGATCCAATTGTAAACATTGGCGCTAACAAACGACCTTTGCAAGTAGGCTTCTCGTCAGTAGAGCAAGACAACGACCAACTTTTACACTTTCTTTTCAATAAATCCAAGCGTTAAGAAGATCAATTATAAATCATGCTTATCTGCCAGCACCGAAAATGCTGGTTTTTTCAAACTTGTGTTTTTCCCATATTTATAGTAAATTTTAGAAGCTATCAAATTCAAATAGATTCTAAAATAGCTCTACAAAGCTATCCTAATCGTGTTCTGTGTTGGCAACCCGATGCAAACGATTAGGATACGTTAGTATCTTTTTGAGTTTGATAGCCTTCGGGCTGCCAACTTAGAAGGCACTTTCCCGAAGACTTATTTATTAAGTCTTTTTATTATGCCACAAATACTTTTCGCACTACTTGTAAGTCTTTTGTTTACTTGGGGTCTTGGTTTATTGTTGCCAATTCTTTTGCGCTTTGTGATTGTGAAAAAACAGATTGGACAAATTTGGGCATGGCTAGTCATATTCATGGTTTTTGGTTTTCAAACCATAGGAGCATTACTGTTGGGAAGTAGAAGCAAAGGACATCCAGCATTTGCCTTGGTGGCTTATGTTGGTTATTTGATAATGCGCAGAGAAACAAACACTAAAGAAAATAATCAAATAGCAAAATAAGTATGGCTCATATTTTTGGCGTTATTGTCGTTTATGCGTTATTTGCTTGGGCATATATATCTTTCATTATCACTGTAATTATATTAGTCACAAACTTTGAAGGCGAAGATGTTTTTGGGGTGCCAGTTAATTTCTTTCTTCTGCCAGCTTTTTGGTGCTTAGTATTTTTTTTAATGCCAGGATTTGAGAAGGCTTTATTTTTTATTCCCGCAGATTGGATGAGTGAAGGCGATGGGGGTTGGTATTCTTCAAGGGGAACTTATGCTGGCATTCTTGCTTTTTTCGCAAGTGTTGGCATTGCTTTATTTTTTGTGAAATATGCTGAAATGAGAAATAAGCTAGAACGAACTAAAAATGAATTAGAGGCAAAAAAGAAAAAACGAAATAAAATAAATTACTAAAAAAGATACATGGCTACATTTCAAATTACAACATGCCCGACTTGCAGACAAGAGTTCGAAGAAGAAATAGATCCTCTTCCATGTTTAGTTCTTTATGGTGACGAAGAAAAGAAAGAATGCCCACTCTGCCATGCTTTCTTTGATGAGTATGATAAGGCATTGGAATTTAGATTCAGGCGGGTGCCAAATCCTAAAAAGCTAAGCAGATTTGAAAGAATAAAAAAGTGGTTCAAGATATAATCAACTTCAAAAAAGGATTGCCCTGAAGAGCAATCCTTTTTTGTTTGGCATGACTTTTTATTTTATTACTTTGTTTTGAGAAAGTGAAAATGTTATTGTTTTTTCTTTTTGTTTCACACTATCCCCCCATGGATCGGTAAGTTTGAAGATAACTGTACCATTATCCAAGTCACATGTAATTGATTGGTAATTTTTACTTGCTTCGGAATCATATTTTGAAATATCAAAGAGTGGATTATCGAAGTTGTTAGATGCGAACACAATTCCATCAAATGTACCATCAAATGCTGACGCAGCACATGTGAACACATTTTTTTCATCATCAGTAAATGTAACTTCTCTTGCAGCTCCTTGGGTAAATACTATTTTCTTTTTTGCAATATCATAAACAGAAGTACCGCCCCATTCCCAAGCGCCAACATTGTATATAACAAAATTACCCCTAGGTGAAAATTTAACATTGGAAAAAAATCTAACCTCTCCTATGTTCTTATAATCCTTGTCATATTCAGCCACGGCTTGATCAATTATCGTTTCTGATCCATCCTTTTCCAGAACAACATAGTTTTTATTGTTTCTTTTTACTGCGCTTACTTTCGTATTACCAAATATGGAAGGCTCGGACAGTATTTCTCTTGATGACATTGTTTCAATTTTACCACCAACAACATTCATCACCACGTCATATTGAGTTGGATCTGCATTGCTTTCTTGATATTGCACAGAAAATTCGTATTGATTACCAGTAATCTTCTTAAAATCAGATGGTTTCGCAAAAAAGACATTGCCATACCATTGCTGAAAAGTATCGAAAGATATTTTATTGCTTGCATACATTGCATAAGCATCCTGCAATTTTCCAGTTGAAATAAGCCAGTAGTATTTTCTTATTGCAGTTATATTTGAATCTTCACCAGCAATTGTTTCAAAGTCGATACTACTTTTTGCGGAAGGAGCAAAAGATTGAATACTGCTTACTAATTTGGAAAGTTGATTTTTTTGGTTTTCAATTTCATCTTTTGTTAATGCTTTATCTTGCGCACCACGTCTTTCAGAATTGTTATAAAATTCTTCTATCGATGAAATTTTGTTTTTAATTTGAACTATTGCTCCAAAATCTGCTTCAACTAAAACTTGATTGAAATATCCATTAGAAAGGGTGTGATAGCCAAAATTCTTAAACGCATACGAATAAACGGGCTTGTTTTTATTGTCACCAAAATCAAAGACCTGCTTTTCTTCCGTTAAAATATCCTTCACACCTTGTTGGCACGTATCAACAATCTCATGAATTGTATCGCCATTTGCATTTGAATAGCCTAATTTATAGTCACAAATATTGCCCGATTTTTTAAGATCAGAAACATTATCCATCGGATCACCATAGGGCGATTCTATTCCTGAAAATTTATCATTAAAAACAACTAACTGAATTATATTATTATTTTCAAAGCTAATTGAAACATTGTTGTAGTATGCAGTATTTTGTTTTTCAAAATCACTTTCAATGCCTTGCAGATTCGTAATATTTGTAAGAGGTGCAGTATGTGGCTCACCCCAAGATGCTGGATAAATAAATTCAATTCCCAAAACATCATGCTTGTACAATTTCCATCCCGCAGGAACTTCTATACTGGGAATTTCCTTGGCTATCTGCGTTGTCTGATTTTTTAACTCTTGAATTTGATTAGTTGATACCTTTTGATCGGAAGGCTGAAACTTTTTCATAAACATCCAGCCAATAACTCCCACAGTGACAGCCACAATTACGATAATAATCGCAATCACAGCAACATTGCCTTTTGTAGTTTTTTTCATTTTAATTTGTTATTTTTTTATATTGATATTTTACCATTAAATTTGTCCATTGTCGAAGTGATTTTTAACCATAGCAATCCCTTTTTGTTTTTTGCACGTGGGAAGTGGTTATTGGGTCCCCGACCGCAAAAGGGTACCCATGGGTGTGTATGGCTTTCTGTGCCAGCCCATCAAGGATCTTGAACAATATAACAAGTTAAGAGGCAATCCCTTTTTATGGTGGTAAGTCTGATTTATTTTGAAGTTTTTTCAGCCAGTAAAGCACTAATTAAAAGCGCAATAACCATCAAGTAGCAAGTACCCCAACTTTACCCCTTATACTCATTGCAACTTTATCCCTTATACCCACAAATAGTATTCTCTTTTTTATGGTCGGAAGTCGTAATTATTCTGAAGTTTTTTTACCCAGTAAATTACAGGTTGTAATACTAATAATCAACAAATCGCAAGTACCTGAACTTAGGCGCTTATTCACCTTGCAACTTCATGGCTTAGCAATCTCTTTTTATGGTGTCATGTTGTATTTATTTTTAGATATTTTTTAACTCAAAAAAGACTTTATGTAAGGCATAAATTCTCTTATAAGCAATTATAGGAAATATGGAAACATTACCGCTTATACCCCTTCAAAATATTATGCCCTTTGCGGGCGATTTTGGGTAAAGTTGGTTTTATTATTGAGAAATTAGCTTCAAATAAGCCATAATGAGTGAAGCATGGCTAGATGTTTGAAAGATTGATACAATAACCATACAATTCTTTTTTTATGCTATCCCTATTCGTACCCCTTGATCTCTAATAAAAACAAACAAATTGAAAGAAGAACAAACAGAATCTGTGAGGGTTGCACTCTATGTGAGAGTATCAACCGATGATCAGGTTGAAAAATATGGCCCCGAACTACAAAAAGAAGCCTTACTGGGACTAATAAAATCAAAAGGGACCCTTGCAAATGGGAAGCCTAGATTTGTGCTTGCTGGGGATGAGCATATTTATTTTGAGGAGGGCATCAGCGGAACTATGCCAGTAGATGAAAGACCTCAATTTTCAAGATTAAAAGAAAATATACTACTAGCATCAGAAGATCAAAAACCTTTTGACCTCGTGGCTGTTTACAAGATTGATAGGTTTGCACGTAAGCTGAAAATACTACTAGACATAATAGATTTTTTTGAATTTCATGGAATAAAGTTTATTTCAGCAAATGAAAGCATAGACACTTCAACCCCTTTTGGCAAAGCCATTCTTGGGATTATTGGCGTTATCGCTGAACTGGAAATAGAAACCACAAAAATGCGAACCCATGATGGTCGTGAGCAAGCAGCAAAAAGAGGTGTTATTATGGGAAGCTCCTCTGTTTATGGATATGACAAGGATGAAGAAAAAAGGCACAAAATTCTTGAAGTTGAGGCCAAAATAGTAGAAATGATTTTTGATTTATTTGTGAATGAAAAAAAGTCTGCTTTCCAAATATCCAAATATCTATCCGAGCTACGAATCCCCACCAAGGGGGCTTCTGCCATAATAAATAAAAAAAGAAAAGGTCAAATAAAGCAAAAATCCAGTATTTATTTTTGGAAAGAAGGCGCAATTAGGGAAATTTTGCACGATGAAGTTTATATTGGAAATGTTTATTACGACAAAGGCGAACGAGGCAAGACATTCCCCAAAGAGCAATGGAAGCTATCCGAGTTCAAATCTCCTGCTATTATCGATAGGCTTACTTTTGAAAAAGCGCAGAGTATTTTTGAATCATCAAAGCATGAGAATAAACAAACCCGAAGCAAACACACATATCTTTTGAGTGGACTGTTAAAATGTGATGCCTGTTATGATGATGAGAAAGATATAACGGGTCGAATTTGCTGGACAGGAGACAGAAGAGAAATCAAAAAAGGAAATGGCAAATTTGCATATTCTTATAAATGCAATCGAAAAAATCCAGCCAAGCATGAGCATACATGCACCACAATCCCACTGCCAGCTAATGAAATAGAAAACTACATCATGGGTTTCTGCAAGAAACTCATTCAAAACCCGCTAGCAACATATAAGCATCAAGTCAGGCTCAATTCAACCAAAATAGCCATAAAGCAGCTCAAAAAAAGAGAGGAGGAATTGCTCAACGCCATCAATGGCTTCGTATTCCAAAAAGAGAGGATCAGGGAACAGCATACGCTCGGACTTCTTTCTACTGAAAAAATGCAAGAACAATTTAGCGACTTGGATACACGAAGAATAAAACTTCAAACACAATTTACCGAGGTTCAGAGCCAAATTTCTGAAAACATCCTTTCGGAAAACTATAAAGAAACACTAGAGTTATTTTCCGCTAAATACAAAAAGAATATTCCCAGTGTCTTTGAAAACAGACTTGCTACACACGAACTAATTCACCAACTGATTGAAGAAATCGTGGTTTATTCCCGTCCGATAGAAAACGCTGATATTATTGCTGGCAAACGAAAAAAGGATCAAAAGATCCCTTTTCGCCTTCATATTAAATTGAAGTTACCACAAGACATTCTTACTGACCTCACCGAGAGGTTCGGGGCAGGAAAGTCTCCTTTGAGCGGGTAGGGGGAATCGAACCCCCCTCCTCAGATTGGAAGTCTGATATAATAACCACTATACGACACCCGCTTGCTTATACTTGTGAAAGAGACTCTTCAATCCAACCCATGATTTTTCTGTGTAAATTCACTCCAAAATCAGGATTTCCATTGCTGTTAATTGTAACATGGGCAGTGCCATGCGGCAATTTGAATTTCTTCATTTGCGATTTTTCCAGTCTGCGATCAACTTGCGTTTTGCGAAACTGAACAAGAGGAATATTAACCTTTTTGCTCCAATATGTCAAGCTTTCGTGAATATCATTGTCTGGATATAGATGTATTGCTATTGTTATGTTGCTATTTTTGAGTTTGCATATCCTTTTGAACCACAAAATAGACATCTTTATTATTTGTGGATCTGAGTTTATGATGCGTATTATTTCATATGATTTTGTGCCTTCTCCTAGGTAAAGCCCAAGACCAAGCATCCAAAGGTCTCTCTTGGAGATTTTTCCTAGTTCTTCTCTAGCAGCTTTTTTGATGCGTGCGATGTCTGAAACCTTTTTGTTGTGCTTTATTTTTCCTGATTTGAGTGGCCCAGACTTGATGCGCTCCCACACTTTTTTATTTGGTTTGTATGGAATTTCCTTTAACCATGAGCTTAAGGTGCTTTTGCTTACGCCTAATTTCTCAACAATCATCGAGTAAGAGTCGCCTTTTTTGCGCAATTCGATAGCTTTTATTTTTGTGCTTGTTTTCATGTCAACATCATAGCATATATTATAGGTGGGTACAATATATCAAGTATTTTGATTTATCCACAGTCGGTGGATAAATAGGGTGTTATTTTTGCAATTTATGAAAAATTAGCTATAACAAAGCTTAATTTTTTGGTTGGTTGAGGTGTTGGCTCATTTTTCATCTTGTGGTATCATGTACTAACAGTACGCTATATGTAGTGTATAAGTCGTTAATATAATAAAAAACATAAAAATATGTCTATTGCTCAAGTAAAGCTGCGCAGTGGTGAGTTGGCACCGTTTGATCGAACAAAAATAGAAAGGGCAATTGAATTGGCCTGTGAGGCGGTGGGGGAATTGAACAAGGATTTTATTGTAAAAATGGCTGATGATATTATAGCGGAAATCACACTTGGCTGTGGCGATGATGCCAATGTGAACATTCCAAGTGTTGAAAAGATTCAGGATATTACAGAAAAACACTTGATGAAAGATGGGCGCTATGAAACCGCCAAGGCTTTCATTTTGTATCGCAACAAGCAAAGTGAGAAGCGTGATGAGAAAAAAGAAAAACTTTTGGAGCAATTTGAAAAGCACTCCATGAAGGTGATCAAGAGCAATGGAAAAAAGGAACTTTTTGATATCAAAAAAATTAAAGCGGTTTTTGAAAGAGCTGTTGATGGCTATCAAGAGACTTGTAAATTTGAGGATTTGCTTGAGGCTTTCAAGAAAAATATCGTTGATGAGATCAAAACTTCTGACATCAACAAGTTGTTGGTCAAAACTTGCATTGACTTGGTGACGGTTGAAAATATTTCTTGGCAGGAAGTTGCTGGGCGCATTGCACTTTTTAATTTGTACAAAGAAGCAATCAGGAACAGAAAAATCAAGCACGAAGATGTGTATTCTCCGCAATCGGTGCTGGCTCTTTTTCATGAATATATTAAAAGTGGTTTATATGCAAAGGAATTACGAGAGACTTATACTGATGAAGAAATTTTGTTGGCAGCCAAAAGTATTGATGCCAAGCTTGATTTGAGTTATGGATACACCACTGTGCTTTCTTTGCAGAAAAGATATTTGCTAAATCCAAACAAAATTGTCAAAGAACTTCCACAAGAGATGTATTTTTTTGTGGGCTTGTTTATGGCGATGCCAGAAGCAAAAGAAACTCGTTTGGCAACAGCTATTGAAATGTATCTTGCTTGCGCTGGGCAGAAAATTTCTTTGGCAACTCCATCACTCATGAATGCTCGCACAACTTTTCATCAACTTTCTAGCTGTTTTAAATTGAATGTGGATGATGATTTGCGTGCTATTTATCACTCAATTGAAAACATTGCGCAAATTTCAAAATTTGGTGGCGGTGTGGGTGTGTATCTTGGAAACATTCGTGCGCGCGGTTCTTCAATTCGTGGGGTGATGGGAATGTCTGGCGGTGTTAATCCTTGGGTAAAGGTGATCAATGACACTGCTATTGCAGTGAATCAACTTGGCTCAAGACTGGGAGCAATTTCAGTGACCCTTGATGTTTGGCATCATGACATCTATGATTTCTTGGATTTGCAAACTGAAACAGGAGACATTCGCTCAAAAGCTTTTGACATCTTTCCTGCCATTTCAGTGCCAGATCTTTTCATGAAAAGATTAGACAAAAATGAGGACATCACCTTGTTTGATCCCTATGAAATTACCAAACTGCATGGCAAATCATTGCAAGACACTTTTGGTGAAGATTTTGAAAAGTTTTATTTGCTATTAGAAAAAGATGAAAACATTAAAATGAAAAAACAAGTTCCAGCCAAGGAATTGTTCAAGAAGTTTTTAAAGACAGTAGTGGAAACTGGCATGCCATATGTGTTTTTCCGCGACACAGTCAATCGCGCCAATCCCAACAAGCATGCGGGAAATATTTATTCTTCGCAGCTTTGCACTGAAATTTGTCAGAACACTTCAGCTTCAAAATTTGTGGAAGAAACATTGGAAGACGGAAAAATACTTATCAAATATGAGCCAGGTGACACAGTTGTTTGCAATTTGGCTTCAATTAATGTGGCTAAAGTTAACACCAAAGAAGAGATTGATAAGATTTTGCCAATTGCCATGCGCATGTTGGATAATGTCATCACTTTGAATTATTATCCAATTCAAGAGGCTAAAAGAACTGCCATGCGTTATCGCTCAGTTGGCTTGGGATATCTTGGTTTGGCAGAATATTTGGCAGTGCAGAAAATTGCCTATGACTCACAAGAAGCTCGCAACGTCACTGATGAATTGTTTTCAAAATATGCTTTTGCGACTTATCGCGCTTCAGTTGATTTGGCAAAAGAGCGTGGAAGTTATCCATTATATGAAGGAAGTGAATATTCTAAAGGAAAAATTCTTGGCAATGGTGTGGAATGGTTTGAGAAAAATACTAAAGATGGAAAAGACTGGAAAAAGCTTTTTGCAGACATGAAAGTTTCCGGTGTGCGTTTTGCATACAACACAGCGCCGGCGCCAAACACTTCAACTGCAGGCGTGGTTGGAACAACAGCGGCACTACTTCCGATTTATAAGAAGTTTTTTGTGGAAACAAATTTGAGCGCGCCAACTGTGCGCGTGGCACCAAAGCTTAGCAAGGAAAATTTCTGGTATTACAAAGAATATATCAACATGGACATGAATGAGGTGATTGATATGATGGCAGTTTTGTATAAATGGATTGATCAATCAATTTCTTTTGAATGGATGATTGATCCATCACGCGTCAGTCCTGCTCAACTGTATGCTTATTATATGAAGTCATGGTCAAGTGGAATCAAGACTGTGTATTATGTGCGAAGTCTTTCTGGGGAAGTTAAGGATGATTGTGTGAGTTGTTCTGGATGATTTATTTTTGATTTATGATTTCTTGCTTACGTGTTCGATGATTGTTTTCTGTGCAATAATATTTTGTAAAAAATAAAAGAGATGTTTTTGTGAAATAATTTCTACTCATCTGTTTCCTTTTTCGGCACGCTCGCAATCAGGGAACTAAGATTGCTTCGCTAAGAGCTCGCTGTCGCTCACTGTTGCCTTAAAAGAAAACAGATTCGAGAAATTATAGTAAAATTTAATCTTAAATCAGAAGTGTTTTTTTATTAAAATAAATTTAAAGAGCCACGAGAGTAGTAATTTTAAAGTGCTTTTCACTTTATTGCCTTACGACTTTAAGGACTCTTGGCTAGTGAAATATGAAAGAAAAAATGAAAATGAATTTGATGTTCAATCCTGATGGAGATGATGATGTTTCTGCCAGGAAGATAATCAAAGGGCAAACAACTGGTTTGTTCAATTTGAATGCAGTGAAATATCCTTGGGCAAAATCATTGTATCAGGTGATGATTGGAAACTTCTGGGTGCCGGAAAAAGTTTCAGGCCTGAAAGATGACGCGCGCATGTTTCATGGTGATCTTTCAGCGGAAGAACAAAGAGCATACAAGGGGATTTTGTCATTTTTGATTTTTTTGGATTCAATTCAAACTGTCAATTTGCCACATCTTTCTGACTACATCACGTCGCCTGAAGTGAATTTGATTTTGGCAATTCAAGCATATCAAGAGGCGATTCATTCGCAGTCATATGCAACAATTCTTGAATCAATTGTGGAAAGCAAAGAGCGCGATGAAATTTATTATTTTTGGCGCACTGACAGCATCTTGCTTGAACGCAACAAATACATAGGAAATATCTATGAAAACTTTCTCAAGGATCAAACTGATGAAAATTTCTTTCGCGCGGTCGTGGCAAACTTCCTTTTGGAATCAATTTATTTTTATAATGGATTTGCATTTTTTGACACACTTGTGGACAAGATGAAGATGCTTGCCACGGGCAGGGTTATTGCCTATATTCGTCGCGATGAATTGACTCATATTACAATTTTTGGAAATATCATCAGAGAGATTCACAGCGAATATCCTGAGATTTATAATGAAAAAATAGTTTTGGAAATGATGAGTGTTGCAGTTGAGCAGGAGATTGAATGGAGTAATCATATTTTGGGAGATCGTATTCCGGGAATCAATGGTGAAACGACCAGAGAGTACACTCAATGGCTCGCCAACAATCGTTTGGCCATGCTGAACATTGGTCCGCTTTTTCCAAACAGTGTGACAAATCCTTACAAACATCTTGATCGCTTGCAGGACACAAATGGAGACAAGAGCAATTTCTTTGAAAGTACCGTGGTGAATTACACTCAATCGAGCAGTATGAATGGAAGTTGGGATTTTTAATTCAAATTTATGTTTTCTTTATATTGTTTTTTTATTGCAGAATATGGTATAATAAAAAAATTAAAAAACAAAATAAAAAGTGTGTGAAAAAAATTAAATTATTTTTTCAAAAGAAAATAACAATTGCAAGGTGGCAGTTTAATCTTTTTGGTTTGGCTTGCTTTTTTGCTGGTCTTTCTTGGGGTGCCTATCTTTTGATGAGTGGTGCGCTATCAAAAAGTTTGGCAGCTGGTGGTTCTCCAATCCTGAAAACATCCAGCACTGATTTTTCGCAAGGTGTGCTCTCTGCTAATGTCAATGTTGATGGCACGGGAAGTGCTGGAAAAGTTGTCTTGAAAAAGGTTGTTGGACCAAACACAAATCCAAATTATCAATCAGACATCTCAGCAACGCCAGGACTTGTTTCGTATTGGAAGATGGACAATGACTTTAGTGACTCAAAGGGTAGTAATAATCCATTTGAGGAATTTACTACAGCAAAAAATGGATCAGGTGCTGGAAATTTCAATGGAACCAGTAGGTATATTAATCTTGGAAATGATCCATCTTTGAATATTGAGCAGGATTCTTTTACTATTGAAACTTGGTTTAAGTTGAATGACAATTCTTCTGATCAAAACATCTATACATCCTCGTTGGTTGATGGTCAGGGTGCTTTTTTGACTGTAAACAGGTTTGGTGGAAATAATATCTCACTTTCCAAGGCTGGTATTGTAGATCAAATAGTGGATTATACTTTTGATGTTGGTTCTTGGTATCACCTGGTGGTAGTGTCTAATTTTTCAGCCGGTAGTCCTTCTGATGTTGAATATTTCGTCAATGGTGTCTCCATTGGTTCATTTGCTGACAGTACTGATTTCCTTTCTTCTGATGGGGCGACTCACGCAATTGCTGGTGCTAGGTTTTATCCAGAAAGTGGCCTGCATCCAATAAATGGAACTATTGATGAGTTTGCTTTATATAATACTGCTCTTGATGCTGACACTATCAATAGTCATTACAATAGTTCTGATTATCAAGCAGACATTGAAAGTACTCCAGGTCTGGTTTCATATTGGAAGATGGATGGAGATTGGGCTGATGCTGTTGGTCCAAATGGTGGAACCGCCATGCCTACTGCTCCATCTTTTGGTTTGGCCAAATATGGATCAAAATCAGCACGCTTTAATGGTGTAAATGAAACCATAATTATTCCTGGTAGCTCTAGTCTTAATTTGAGCAATCAATTATCACTTGAAGGATGGGCTAAGTTTTTGGGATCTTCAACTGGCAATGAAATGATTGTCGACAAGATTAATGGTGAAAATCTTCAATATGGACTTGGTAGATACTCAGCAGCTAATGATCCAAGTGTTGCGCATCATGCTTATTTTAGTATGAACATTAATGGTGCTGGGTGGAATGATTATGTTGTTTCAAATGCAGTTTTGGATGATAATAAATGGTATCACATTGTTGGTACATATGATGGTAGTAAGGCAAATCTATATATAGATGGTCAGTTGGATAATAGTGTTGATGTTTCTGGAACGCTTAATGGAAATAGTGATGGAGATGTTTGGATTGGAGCTGATGACTATAATCATGTTGGCGGCACTGAATTTACAAATGCATTCATTGATGAAGTTGGCGTTTATAATATGGCATTGAATGATGTTGATGTTTTGAATCACTATGCTGGAAATTATGCTGCAACTGGAACGTGGGATTCTCCGATTGATCAAAATGTGATTGACTTGCTTTGGAATGGAGGCTGGGGAGATGGCAGTGATGGTTCAGCTGCTTTTTCTGCTGATGTTGCAGGTTTGGGTGGCGCAAGTAATTCAAAAATAACATTTTCCATGAGGGTTGCTGATTCAGTTGTTAATCTTGACGCAAAAAGTTTTGTTGATATTGGGATTGCTTCAAGCAGTTCTACAAATTATGTTGTTACTAAGGCTCAAGTGGAAGCTGCTCTTGGCTCGCTTGTTTCAACTGACAGATTCGTTCAGATCAAAGCAACATTTTTGCAAAACGTCAACGCAACAACTACTCCAGAATTGAAATCATTTCAAATAAATTATGTTTCAGATGACATTCCTCCCGCAGCAAATGCTTCCAATGTTTCCATGAAAAAAGATGCTAGCGCTGTTTCAAATATAAATTCAAATGATTGGACAAACAATGTGGCACCATATTTTGCTTGGTCTGGCGGTAATGATGCTGAATCTGGAATCAAGGGATATTGTTTGTATTTGGGCTCTGATATTGCTGGAAATCCTGGTGCAACTTCTGGTGGTGGGTCAAAGGGCTTGCTTGGAACTTCACCTGTTTCGATTGCTGGAACTGGTTGTCAGTTTATTGTTGCCACTGAATTTGTTGATTTTGCAAATGTTGCGCTGCGTGGTTCAATTTGGCTAACTTCATCAGCTGATCCGTATTATTTGAACATCAAGGCTATTGATAAAAATAATAATGTGTATGGCGGAGCGCCGTTGCAATTTCAATTTAGGTTTGACAATCAAGTGCCAAGAAATGTTTCATATGTTTCACTTCCTTCTAATTTCATTTCTAATCCTGTTGGCACAACCATGTCATGGCCAACAATTGGAATTAATGACATTGCTAAAGATAATATTTCTGGATTGCTTGGCTTGCAATACAAGATAGGGACTGATCCTGTCTGGCATGGAACTCAAATTTCAGCCGATCCTAGCATTGGAAATTATTTGTTGTTTTCTGATGGTGTTTATAATTTTACTGATCAAGATTTTGCAACAGTTCAAAATGGTGCACATTTTGTCTATGTCAGAGCTGTTGATGTTGCTGGAAATTTTTCAACGACAGTAAGTGGAGTTGTTAAGATTAACAAAGATGCTCCTGCAACACCGAATAATTTGTCAGTAAATCCCGTTGATAACTCAAACAAAAATGAATATACTTTTTCATGGAGCGCACCAGATCTTATTGGTAGTCAAAATGCTGCTAATTTTTCTTATTGCTATACAATAAACACGCCTCCAAGTGCCACAACTTGCGACTACACTCCAAAGGCAACACTCTCAATTGGTCCAAATTCTTTTGCTTCACGTCCAGGAGAAAATATTTTTTATGTAGTCGCTAAGGACAATGACAATGGCAATATAAACTATGAAACATTTGCACAGATTTCATTTTTCTATTCTGGTTCAGCTCCGGAAAAACCTAGAAATATTGATATTTCTGATATTTCAATCAAGGCAACTTCAAATTGGAAATTGGCACTTTCTTGGGATGAGCCATCATATCTAGGTGCGGGAATAAATGAGTATAAAATATTCAGATCAGATAAAAAAGGTGATTGCATTATTAATCCTGACTATTTTTCTGAAATCGGATCAACGCAGGGTACATCATATGTCAGCACTGGTCTTTCTCAGAAAGAATATTATTATTGTGTTTCAGCTTGTGATAGTGCAAACAATTGTGGATTGCAATCAAGCACTGTTTCAAAAATTCCAACTGGAAAATTCACTTCACCATCTGACATGATTGACGAGCCCAATGTTTCAATGGTGACAACAAGCAAAGCTACCATAAAATGGTCCACTAATCGCGTTTCGGATTCGAAAATTTCATATGGCAAGGATTCCAGGGATTACTACAAAGAAGAACCATCAAATTCTGAGCAGGTCACTAGTCATGAGATTGCTCTTAATAATCTTTCACCAGGAACTCAATATTTCTATCGTGCAAAGTGGACAGATGGGGACGGAAACACTGGAACATCTTCTGAAAAAAGTTTTGAAACTGAGCCAGCACCAAAAATAAAAGACACAGTTGTCAGTGACATTGGGATCTCTTCTGCATCAATCAAATTCACATCAAAAGGTGCTAGTAAGGTGAAGATGTATTATGGAACAACATCAGATTTTGGCTCTTTTAAGGAGGTATCTGTTTCGAAATCTGAAACATCATACAACATACTACTTAGTGGATTAAATGATGACACTAAATATTATTATCAATTAAATACCTTTGATGTTGATGGTCAGGAATACGAGGGAACAACTCTTGATTTTACGACACTTCCTCGTCCAAGAATTTTTAATGTTCAAATAGAACAAATTAAAGATTCTGTTCAGCCCGGTGTGCATGTTGTGTGGAGCTCAAACACTGAGATTTCTTCTATTGTTTCTTATAATCCAACTGATAATCCAGCTGAGAAAAAAAATGATGTTCAGGTTGATTTTGTTTCCGGTGAGCATGAAGCAACAATCATGAACTTAAAGCCAATGCTGGCATATTCCCTTGTGGTTCGAGGCAATGATAGATCAGGAAATCAAGCTGTTTCTGACACATATAGTTTTACCACTGCCTCAGACACTAGGCCTCCAAAAATTTCAGAAATTGTGGTTGAAGGTACTAGTACTAATAATCCTGCAGACAAGCTTTCACAATTGGCAGTTTCTTGGAACACTGATGAGGCCGCAACTTCACAGGTTGAGTTTGGCGAGGGAGTTGGGACGTCTTACACTCAAAGAACACAAGAAGATGCTAATTTTACTAGCAATCATCTTGTTGTTATCTCAGGGCTGACACCATCGAAAGTTTATCATCTAAGAATTGTCTCTAAGGATCCAGCTGGAAATATTGCAAATTCTCAAGACACTGTGAGCATAACCCCAAAAGCTATTGATAGTGCTTTTGAATTGGTCATTGGAAGTTTGACTGAGGTGTTTGGTTTTTTGAAAGGTTTTAGAAATTAAAAGATAGTCTCAAAAAATAAAAAAGAAGTATTATATGGTTACATGTTCAACTAAAAAAGAAAATACTGGCTACTGTGCTCCAGCAATCATTGAAATAAGAGATGTTTATAAAAATTTTAATGTTGGCGAGCAAACAGTAGAGGTTCTCAAAGGAATAACATTTGATATTTGTCAGGGAGATTTTTTTATTATCTTTGGTCGCTCTGGTTGTGGAAAATCAACTTTGTTATACACAATTTTAGGGCTAGAACCTCCAACAACTGGAAAAGTTTTTTTTCTTGGTGAAGATATTTATAAGGACAGCGAGGAGGATCGAAAAACAGAATTTCGTAGAAAGCATATTGGCATGGTGTATCAACAATCAAATTGGATCAAGTCTCTTTCTGTGCTTGATAATGTTTCTTTGCCGCTAGTCTTGTTGGGCATCAATAAGCATGAAGCAAGGGAAAGGGGACTTAAGATGCTTGGGAAAGTTGATATGCAGCAATGGGCAAGATATAATCCTGCTGAACTTTCAAGCGGACAACAGCAAAAAGTTGCTGTTGCGCGAGCCCTTGTTACTGATCCAGAAGTGATTGTGGCTGATGAGCCAACTGGAAATTTGGACTATGAATCTGGCAGAAATTTGATGCATTTGCTTGGTGATCTGCGCTTTATGGGAAAAACTATTATTATGGTTACTCATGATTTGGAATACTTGGAATATGCAAAAAATATTTTAAGAATGAAAGACGGCTCAATCGTGGCAATGTATGATGAAACAAATAAAAATGAAATTTTAAGCAGTATCTCTCATAAGAAAGTATTATCAAAAGAAACAAACAAAAAAAATGAATAAAATTTTTATAAATAGCATAAATGCAATAAGAGATTTGTTTGTTGTTATGTGGCAAACATTCACTTTGGCAGTTTTTTTGATAATCTTTATTTTTGTAAGGATACTAATTGCTATTTTTCGTCATATTCCAATTGTCAGTAGGTCATCAAAGATTATCAAGAAAAATTTAATTTTAATTTTGAAAAAGATTTCAAGAAAAATTACTTTTGGAAAAAAAGACAGTATTGATCAAATTGATTT
The DNA here is from genome assembly GCA_037140955.1 of bacterium. Classification (GTDB taxonomy): domain Bacteria; phylum Patescibacteriota; class Minisyncoccia; order Moranbacterales; family GWC2-37-73; genus UBA12068. The sequence continues at coordinate 31,622 of JBAXDL010000006.1, forward strand.
GATTGAGCTTTCTTTTGGTAACATGCGTATGCGAAAAACAAGAACATTTGTGACGATTGGTGGCATGACAATAGGAATAGCAATTATTGTTTTTTTGGTTTCAGTTGGATATGGATTGCAAAATTTGGTGGTTTCTCGTGTTGCCAAGCTTGACCAGATGAAGCAGGTTGAGGTTTCACTTCACTCAGGAAGCAAGATGAAAATAACAGATCAAACGATATCCTCAATTCAAGGTGTTAATGGTGTGACCAATGTTTTTCCTATAATTTCTGTTGTTAGTAAAATCAACTATAACAATTCTGTTTCTGATATGGTTGCCTATGGTGTGACATCAGACTATCTTAAAAATTCAGACATAAGATTAACTCAAGGAGAAATTTTCCAAAGTAATGAACTTACTAATAATGATCTTTCAGTGATTGTTCCATCTGATGAGAGTGCTGGGGTGCAGCAGGACATCATGTTTTCAATCAAGAGTGGTGAGTGGGCCAAGGTAAGAGAAAGTAGTGATAGAGGCTCTAAATTGCTTGGTTATACAAAATCAGGCAACGACTTGTCAAAAGGAAAGGATGTTGAAGGGGGAGAATATGTTGATGAAAATGGAAGCATACAAAAAGATTGGATAGTTTCAACTTTTCAACTTTGGACCAAAAAAGATTGTTCAAAAGTTGATTGCAGTGATTCTCCATATAAGCCAGTTAGTGGTATTGATGGAAAACAATTGGAAGTGCCTGGTAGCATCGCCAGTATCGGCGTGAACATCAAAGAGGATCATGATGATGACAATGACGCTAATTTGAATGACAAATCATTGGACTCAAATGCATCCACAAAAAAAACTAACAACAAAATCAAAGAAGCTGTTGTTAATCAGGCAATGCTGCAAGTTCTGGGAATTGATGAGTCTCAAGCAATTGGAAAACAGTTTAGTTCTTCTTTTGTGGTTGTTGGCAATTTGTTGGGTGATGGAGCTGGCAACAAGGAATCACAAAAGATGCAATATCAGATTAGTGGAGTTGTGGCAGAGGGAAAAAATCCAATTTTTTATGTGCCATTTATTGATGTCAGAGCATTGGGTGTGGTCAATTATTCTCAATTAAAGGTTGTTGCAAACACACAAGATGTTTTGCCAAGAATCAGAGAACAAATAAACACTGCTGGATATGCAACATCATCAGTTTCTGACACAGTTGATCAAATTAATAGTTTTTTTACTACCGCCAAAACAATTCTTGGACTGGTTGGAATGGTCGCGCTTTTCATTGCTTCATTGGGTATGTTTAATACTTTGACTGTTTCACTATTGGAACGCACAAGAGAAGTTGGATTGCTAAAGGCTATGGGAATGCGCAGTGGTGAGGTTAGAAATCTTTTTTTAACGGAATCTATAATTATGAGTTTTATGGGTGGAGTGTTCGGTGTTGTGCTTGGAGTGTTTATGGGAAATACTTTTAGTGCTATTGCTTCAGTGTATTCTGTTTCTATGGGTTTTGATACTCTTAATATTACCTATGTACCATGGAGACTTGGTCTTGGTATTGTTGCTATCTCACTTTTCGTTGGATTTTTAACAGGTATTTATCCAGCAAGACGCGCGCAGAAAATATCCGCATTAAATGCTTTGCGCTACGAGTAATAATTTGGCACATAGACAGTTTTTTATCTCCATGCTAAGATTTTATACGTTGAGGTTTAATAACTTTTAAAAATAAAAAATATATGAATAAAGTTCTTGTTGGTGGCATTGTTGCTGCCGTAGTAGTTTTGGGATATGTTTTGCTTACCCCCAAATCAGCAAACGCACCAGTTGAAAAAAAACAAGCAGCAAAAAGTGAAACCACTGAAGTGAAAAAGCAAGATGCTGTAGCACTAACAGAAGCAAGACCCGAGGTCAAATCTCAGTCAGTAATAAGTAATTCAACTAATGAAAAAAAACCTATGGAATTGGAAATTAAAACAACAAAAGAGGGAACTGGTGATCGCGTGGTGAAAAATGGAGACACAATTTCAGTGCACTACACTGGAAAGCTTACCGATGGGACAGTGTTTGATTCAAGTGTTAGCCGTGGTGTGCCCTTTGATTTTACTGTTGGACAAGGAATGGTGATCCAGGGATGGGAAAAAGGATTTATTGGTGCTAAAGTTGGAGAGAAAAGAACACTAACAATTCCTTCAGAAATGGGTTATGGTGCTCGTGGAGCAGGAGCTTCTATTCCACCAAATGCAACTTTGATCTTTGATGTTGAATTGGTTGCGATCAAATAGTTTTTAAAAAAATACCATTAAAACCCTCTTTACAAAGAGGGTTTTTTCTTTTTTAAAATTTGTGTATAATGTCTAAGTAATATTTTATTTTAAACTAAATATATGCAAATTATTGATCAAGAAATTAAAAAAACAATTGCCATTTTTGCCGAGTTGGAATTTTCTGAAAAAATGGTAAAAGAGCATGTTGAGAAATTAAAAAAAGCACTCTTGATGGACATGGTGGCTGAGGCTTTTGCCGAAAAGGGCCAAATGATTGAAAATGCTGAATTCACGCAGGAAGACGTGGAAGATTTTTTGACTGACAACTATGAGGAAGATGAATTGGAAGAAATCTTGGCAAGAGTTTCGCGCGATGTGATTGTGGAATATTTTTCAAAAATCTTAAAAGGAGCTCCTGAGGACAAGATTGCCAAAGTTAATGATATTTTAACCTCAAGCTTTGAATAAAATTACTTCTTTAAATTGCTTTTAAATGGCATTTTTTTCGTGAAAGAATGTTTGACATTTTGACGTATAAATGTCTATGATACCCACAGAGGGTATTATTTGATAAAAAATGAGATGTTTACTCTAGTTCTTTAATAAAAAAGGAGGATGTTATGGAAAAAAAGATAACAAAACTGTTCCTGAACCCAAATGAGATGGCTTTTCGCAAGATTTATTGGCCCTTATTAGAAAATGAGACTCTAACAACTGTTTTTAGGCCTGGTAAGCGTCTTGCTACTGATGAACGTGGATATCGTGAGCAACAACTGGTGATGGCACGTGTAATTGACTCTATTGGTGCTGATTGGGCAGGTGTTCCTCCAGAATTTGATGCTAAACTCTCAAAGCTCATTAGAATTGGATCAGTATATGCCAAATGCATAAAAGATCTTGATGAAAATGATTTTAGGGGTGCTAGTGTCGACATTCAAAGCAAAGAAATGTTGCAATATCATCTCGGTGTTGTTTACAATCTTTATCCTAAAGAAATAGGTGAAGATTCACTGGTAACAATTATTAAATTTTCCTATGAACAAGAGGAGAAAATAAACAATATGAAAAAAATACAAACAATTGAAGAACTTGTTGGCTCCGGTGTGATGCATCAAGCATTGCAACCCACTGATAATGCACACCATTTCTATCTTGCACCAAAATATACACTGACATTGGTTGAAGATGATTATCCGGCAAGAACTCCTGCTATGTGGAATGCTGTGTATCGGACTTTTGAAATTGATGCTGTGCAAAACATGTTTGTTGCCGAAACTAATGATTCAACCAAGATCTTAGAATCATTTAAAAATGATCCAAAATATCTGGGCGGAGGATTTGGAGTTGGCTTCAAGGATGAAGCAATTGCATATCTTGATGAAGTTGATCCTATTGCCAGAAAGATTGGAGCAGTGAACATCGTTGTGAAAAATGATGCTGGAAAACTTGTTGGTCACAACACTGATGGTTTGGGATATGCTGAAAGTTTGGCGAATCTCTTTGCTAAACATGGAAATCACTGCACTCATCGAAAAGTTGTTATTCTTGGTTCTGGTGGCACTGGCAGCGCAATTGCTTTTGCTCTTGCACAACGACAAATGAAAGTTGTCATTTTGAACAGAACGGTTGCAAAGGCTGAAACATTGGCAAAACGCATCAATATTCACTTTAATCTTGATGAGAAGCTGGCTGTGCGTTGGGGTGGGGAAGAATTGATTGCGACTGAAATTTTGGATGCCGATGTTATTATTAATGTTTCAACAAAAGGTTCTGCTGGACCAATGGCTGAATATATGCCACTTGCTTCAGTTGAAATGCCTGCAAATGTTGAAAGCATTGAAAAAAATAACAAAGAGTCTCTTGATTTGCTTTCACTTGTTCCAAAAACAACAATCATTAGTGATGTTGTGTTGCGTGATGGGGACACTCCTTTTATTGCAACGGCCAAAATGCTTGGATTTAACACGCTTGATGGAATTCCGATGGTTGTTAATCAGGGTGTTGAAGCAATGTGGCTTGTGCATGGAAAAGAATTTGAAGAAAAAGGTCTTTCTAAAATTGATATTTTCAATGTCATGAAGAGAGCTGCTGGCTTCAAATGAAAGTAGTTATTTATTTGTTGAATGTTATAGGGGATGCATGAAATTGCGCATCCTCTTTTTTTGTGAAAAATAAGAGGCTCAAGCGCGTTGCGCAAGAGCCTCTCGTTTCATTTTTTTTCAGAGAAAATTTTTTCAATTTTCTCCTTGTATTCCTGATGATGCATATCATCAGGAATTGTTCCAAATTTTTTTACTAAAAATAAGAAAAACTTTTCCATATGATCTACCTCCTTTTTGGTTTTTGACTCTTCTTTTTTTTCGAGCCATTTGTAAAGCTTGATGCATTCAGGGCAAAGTATCATGCTCACAAAGCAGAGCACGATAACATCTTGTTGGGTTGGAAAAAAGTCTTCGATACTGTACCAGAAATTTCCGGTATTCTCAAGGTGCTTTGCAACACCTTCCAAAAATTCAATGAATTTTTCAAACATGTGCATCCTCCTTGGATTTTATAGATCATATATTAAACAACTTCATGACATATTACTATATTTTTTTATATTTGTCAAGTTGGCGTGGTTTGTGCTAGTGTTTATATATGAAAATAAAAAAAGCAGCTATAATATTGCTAGTTTGTCATCTTGTTGGTTTCGGCATTGTTTTTGGTGTGCGAAAATTTCGTGATAACAGAAAAGAAGAAAAAATGAGTGTAACAAGTCTTTCTGAACAAAAAAATGTGCAGCCAGCACGGGAATTGGAAAGTGAGAATGATAATGTTCAGGTTGTGCAGGATGAATTGCTGGTGCCTGCTCAGGGGACTGAGACAACTGCTTTGGATACGGAAAAAAAAATTGCTAGTGATGTTAAAAATGAATCACAAAAAAAAGATATCGCAAAAAAAACTGAAACTGTTCCAGTAGAAACAACGAGTGAGAGCAAGAAATCAAGCGGTGATATCAAAAATGACTTGGTCTCTTGGGGATTTCAAAAGGCGACTAATCGAAAAATAAAAGCGATCATTGTGCATACTTCATATAATGCACTTGGTGGAGATGTGTTTGATTTTGACAAAGTTTTGCAAGAATGGAAGGATGCCGGTGTTGCCCCACATTATGCAATAGAAAAAGATGGAACCATCCATCAACTGGTGGCTGACAATAACATTGCTTGGCATGCCGGTGTGAGCAAGTTGCCGGACGGAACAACTGATGTTAATGGTGCGTCGATTGGAGTGGAAGTTGTTAATTCAAAGGATGCAAAGTTTAGTACTGAGCAATATAGTGCGCTTAATGGTCTAATTTCAACTCTCAAGAAAAAATATCAAATTAAATATATCTTAGGGCATGATGAGATTGCTGCAGGAAGAAAGACTGATCCATGGGGAATAGATTGGAATAAGGTGAATCGGTAGTGTTTATTATGTGTACAGTATAAATTTCTAGACTTACGTTTTAAATTTAGCTCCCAAATTTTTAATTTTAAATTAAATACTAATGATTAAATTTTTAAAGCATTGAAAATCAAAATATTATTTAAAACTTAAAATTAATTTGATATGATTTTACAAATATCCCTAGATGTAAACAACATCAGTCTCACTTTAAAAGATGGCCACAAGGTGATTGACACACTTGCTTGGAATGATGAATACACCCTAAGTGAAAAACTTTTGCCAAACATTCATCAGTTGCTTGAAAAAAATAATGTTTCTAAAAACAAGGTCAAGCTTGTTGGAAAAATAACAAAAAATTCAGGAGTAACAAGTTCAAGGATTGTAAAAACAATTGTTGCTGCTTGGAAAATAGGCAATGAAGTGCTATAATAATAACAACTTTCACTGACTTGAAAAATAGTTACTGGACAAGCTCTGAAATTTGTGCTATACTTGTTTTGTAATAAAGAACGGGTGTAGAAACCCCCGTTCTTTTTCTTTTTTTTAAAAACAAAAAAATAATTTTAACAAAAAAAACAAAATGCCAACAATAAAAACAACAAAAACAAAAAGAAAAGATGCCGGCACTGGTTCTGACTGGAAAAGTTTGGTGCAAGGTTTTGTGGGAAATGTGCTAGAACAAATGAGCGAAAATGTTTCGCACAAGATTCACGCTTGGCTCAAGGTGCTAAAGCGCAAAACAATTGGAGCAGTGATGATGTTCTTTGGACTGGCATATTTGCTAATTGGATTGTCGATGTATCTCAATTCTATTTTGGCAAAAATATTGCCAGGACTTGGATATGTTACGGTTGGAATTTTGGCAGTGCTAATTGGAGTTTTAATAAGTAGTGATGAAGTTAAATAGATAATGTTAGTTAATTAATTTTAAATATAACAAAAATGGACAAGAAACAAATCAAAAAAGTGATCAACAAGAATTTGAAGATTGCCGAAAAAAAAGGAGTTGAAATCAAAAAAGTTGCCATTGAAAAAGGCGGCGAGCTTGAAAAAATTGCACTCAAAGAAATTGCAAAGATTCAAAAAGAAATGGATGCAACATCCAAGAAAGTTCAAGATTATGTCAAAAAAAATCCTCATCGTGCAGCCTTGATTTCTGCTGGCATCGGTGCAGCGCTTGGAACAGCTGCAGCTCTTTTGCTTACATATAGTGACAACAAGGGAGAAAAGAAAAGAAAAAAATAAATTTTAGCTTATCTTCTTTTTATTCAAATCCTACCATTTTGGGTGGGATTTGTTTTTTTGTATAAACATATTTTCAAAATAAACTTTCCATGCTAAAATAAAAACATAAAAATATTAACCAAATCAAAATGAAAATAAAAAAGTCTCTTCCAATCTTTCTGGCTATTGCCATCCTCTCAGGAGCAACTTTCAAATTTGCCAAGGCTTGGACTGAGCCAACAACAGCACCACCTTCTTCAAACATCGGAGCACCAATCACAACAGGAAGTCAAGGACAAACAAAGTCTGGTGCCATTGGAATAAGTGCTTGGGATTCTCAACTTTGGCAAGGTAATGGAACAACCAAAAGAAGTATTGGCGGAGCCTATGGTTGGGATCCTAATCAACTATACATCAATGGTTGGGGAGAATGGACAAATGGAGTAACAATTGGTGGAGGTGGAGGAAACAGTGATCTGAGTGTTACTGGTGGTGTTTTTTCAAATGCAAGATCACGTTTTTCTGGGGGACAATATGGTCCAGCAAATGGAATAACCATCGGTGATGATCAATATCAAATCTATAGTATTGGAGGAAATATATATATGAACAGTACGATTGGAAACACCGTTCTTCAACCTAATGGTGGTGGTGTTAATGTTGGACTTGGTGGGACAAGCGATCTTACTGTTACTGGTAGAATTTATGCGAATGATTGGTTTCGTCCGCGCAATAATTCGGGATTGTATTTTCAAGATCATGGTATGGGTCTGAATATGGTAGATAATACCTGGATTAGAATCTATAGCGATTGGGGAACACCAGGCAATCTTTATGCTCCAGGAGAGTTGCAAGCAACCACAGTAAAAGCAAATTCAAATCTTTGCATTGGAGGTGATTGTCGCAATGCTTGGCCAAGTTTCAGTGGTCTCCAGCTCAATACCTGGCAAGGTAGTCACTACTCAGGTTCTGATGGTGCTGAATATGCAACTATTTTTTATGATTCTAATGATGGTAGTTATTACGTTAATCCTAATGGTGGTTCACAATTTAACGCAGTCTATGCAAACAATTGGATTCGTCCACAAGGAGATACTGGAATATATTTTCAAGACCATGGCGGTGGACTTAATATGACAGACAATACCTGGGTTAGAACTTATGGTGTGGGAAATTTCTATGCCTATGGAGAGTCTCAAGCTACAACAGTACGAGCTAATTCAAATTTGGTTACACCGAAAATTAGTTTTACTGATGGAACTGTGCAGACGAGTGCAGCTGTTGGATCAGCTGGCGTTAATTGTAATTGGTCAGGTTCTAATATGCTGCCAGGACAAATCCCAGGAGAGTCTGGTAGTGGTGGTGGTGGCTCTTCTCATCTTACTGCTGGTTGTGGATATGGTCTTCCCGCTTCTTCTACTACTTGTGGTGATATATGTGTTCCACAACCTAAAGTGATGGAAATTTATTGTTCTGGTGGTAAAATAACTGATATAGTTGCTCATGACTGGTATGTTTTAATGGGTAGTTGTTAGTTGGTTATGATTATTATGTCTTATTTTTGATCTAAAAATGGCTCTCTTGACACTTTTTCATATTCATGTTAACCTGTTTGTACATTCACGATTTAGGAAAGAACTTCTATTTTTTGCATTGTTTTTGGGTGAAAACAGCGCACAAACTTTTTGTCAAACTGGAGCTATAAAGCGCTCTGTTTGACTCGTTATCGCTTGGCAAATTGCTGAGCAAAAGGGAAAAAATTCTCAAGACATTTGAGAAGAAAAAACACAACTAAATATTATAAATAGCCTTAATTTAAACTCATTTTGGCTCTTTGTTTTTTGAAATCATTTTCGAAAATCAGAGAGAATTTATGAGGGTTGTTTTTATGGTCAAAGAAAAGAAAGCCTTAAAGGTGAAGGAGACATATGCCTCTACTTCATCTCTGTCGAAGAGAAAGTTTTTCAAAAAGCAATTGATGGTGTCATTGCCAAACCTTATTGAAGGTCAAATCGATGCATATCAATGGTTTTTGGATCGAGGTCTTCGCGAACTGTTTGATGAGATCAATCCTATCAGTGATTTCACTGGAAAAGATTTAGAGCTTTCTCTGACTGACTATTACTTGGACGAACCAAAGACTGATGAATTGGTTGCCAAGAACAAAAATGTTTCCTATGAAGCGCCTCTTCGAGCAAAGGCTCGTTTAACGATCAAAAAAACTGGAGAAATCAAAGAACAAGAGATTTATCTTGGAGATTTTCCAGTGATGACACCGCGCGGAACATTCATCATTAATGGTGTTGAGCGTGTGGTTGTTTCTCAGTTGATTCGATCTTCTGGAGTCTTTTTCACGATGGAATATTCAAAAGGCAAAAAACTTTTTGGAGCAAAATTGATTCCAAATCGTGGAGCGTGGCTTGAAATTGACACTGACTTGTCAGGTGTTTTGAACGTGCGTATTGATCGCAAAAGAAAAATTCCAGTGACTGCGCTGCTTCGCGCTTTTGGAATGGAAAAAAATGAGGATATTTTGAAAGCTTTTGATGGTTTTGACAATGGGGAAGTGAAATTTATTGAAGAATCACTTGCAAAGGATATTACCAAAAGTCAGGCTGAAGGATACAAGGAAATTTACAAAAGAATTCGTCCAGGAGATTTGGCAACCGCTGAAAATGCCAAGCAATTAGTCAATGGAATGTTTTTTAATTTTGAAAAATATGATTTCGGATCAGTTGGACGTTATCGCTTGAATCAGCGTTTGAACATTGACCTTGAAGACAAAGAAGAAAACAGAATTTTGTTGGTTTCTGATTTGCTTTTGATCATCAACGAAATTATTCGCCTCAACAATGACCCACATGCAATTGCTGATGATATTGATCATCTTGGAAACAGACGTGTGCGAGGTGTGGGCGAGTTGGTGCAAAACAAACTTCGCATTGGTATGGCCAGAATGGCTCGCAACATTAAAGACCGCATGAGTACTTGCGATCTTGAAGCTGTGGTGCCGGGACAATTGATCAATTCCCGTCCTGTGGCTGCTGCTATCAAAGAATTTTTCTCAAGTTCACAACTTTCACAATTCATGGATCAAGTGAATCCTTTGGCTGAGCTTGAACACAAAAGACGTTTGTCAGCGATGGGTCCAGGAGGACTCACTCGAGAACGAGCGGGCTTTGAAGTTCGAGATGTGCATCATTCACATTATGGACGTATTTGTCCAATTGAAACTCCTGAAGGTCCAAACATTGGTTTGGTAGGACACATGGCAACATATGCTCGTATTAATGATTTTGGATTTTTGGAAACACCTTATATTAAACTTTACAAAGAAGTTCCAAATACTATTGAAGCTTTGACAAACAGAGTTTTGAATGAAGATGTGGCTGGTGGAGTTTCTGGTCAGTTTATTGATGAAGAATTGGCAAAAAAGATTGCCAAGACTGCTGCCAAAACCATTCAAATCAAGCCTTATGTTTCAGATGAGATTGAATATGTAAATGCAACAGTAGAAGATCGCTGCATCATTACACATGCTCGTGTTAATACTGATGAACATAGAAATATTGTTGACAAAACTGTGGAAGCTCGTGTTAAAGGACATCCTGAAATGATTGAAACTGAACACTTGGATTATATGGACGTTAGTGCTAAGCAATGCATCTCAGTTGCAACCTCTCTTATTCCATTTTTGGAACATGATGATGCAAACCGTGCATTGATGGGTTCAAACATGCAACGACAAGCTGTGCCTTGCATCGTGCCACAAGCTCCTTTTGTTGGAACTGGTATTGAAGACAAGGCGGCTGCTGATTCTGGTCAGGTTGTTTTGGCACTTGGTGATGGAGAAGTTGTTGAAGTTGATGGAGCGCACATTACCGTCAAAGAAACTGCACCAATCGGAGCAAAGAAAGACAATTTCAAACGTGAATATATTTTGCAAAGCTTCCAAAAATCAAATGCCTTCACTTCCATGAGTCAACTTCCACGTGTGGAAAAAGGACAAATAGTGAAAAAAGGTGATCTTTTGGCCGATGGCGCTGCGACTGAAAATGGAGAATTGGCACTTGGTCAAAATCCATTGGTGGCCTTTATCCCATGGGATGGATATAACTTTGAAGATGCGATTATTCTTTCAGAAAGATTATTAAAAGAAGATTGGTATAGTTCGATTCATATTGAGGATTTCTCAATTGATGTTCGTGACACAAAGCTTGGGCCGGAAGTTGTGACTCGTGACATTCCAAATATTGGAGAAGAAAGATTGAAGAATTTGGATGAAACAGGAATTATCCGTATCGGAGCAGAAATTTCTTCAGGGGACATTCTTTGTGGAAAAATCACTCCAAAGGGTGAAGGTGATTTGACTCCAGAAGAAAGATTGCTTCGGGCGATTTTTGGAGAAAAATCAAAAGATGTTAAAGACTCATCATTGTATCTTCCACATGGAGAACATGGAAAAGTTGTAGACATTAAAATTTTGTCACGAGAACAAGGTGACAAGCTTTCAACTGGTGTGATCAAACAAATTCAAGTTTCTATTGCTCAACTTCGCAAAGTTTCAGTTGGAGACAAATTGGCTGGACGACATGGAAACAAGGGTGTTATTTCACGTATTGCTCCTGTTGAAGACATGCCATACCTTCCAGATGGAACTCCTATTGATGTGATCTTGAATCCATTGGGTGTTATTTCTCGTATGAATATTGGACAGATTTTGGAAACACATCTTGGATGGGCAGCGCTTAAACTTGGATACAAAGCTGCAACTCCTGCGCTTGATGGAATTACTGAAGAAGATATCAAAGGAGAGCTCAAAAAAGCTGGTCTTCCAGAGAGTGGAAAAATTCGTTTGATTGATGGAAAGACTGGTGAATATTTTGACAACGAAACAACTGTTGGTGTGATGTATGTCATGAAGCTGAACCATTTGGTGGAAGACAAATTGCACATGCGTTCAATTGGACCATACTCACTTATTACTCAGCAACCTCTTGGTGGTAAGGCACAATTCGGAGGACAACGCTTTGGAGAAATGGAAGTATGGGCGCTTGAAGGATATGGCGCAGCATACACTTTGCAAGAAATGCTTACGATTAAATCTGATGACGTTCTTGGAAGATCAAAAGCATATGAATCAATTATCAAAGGTGAGAAGATAAAGAGTCCAAACATTCCAGCATCATTCCATGTGCTCGTAAATGAGCTTAAGGGACTATGTCTAGATGTTGAACTTGTTGATTCTAAATTAAAAGAAGATGATCATGACGATGAAATCGGTGGATATGACATCCCCGAACAAGACGCTATGCAAATTTAGTCATTAAAACTTTGTAATAAACCTCAAAAAAAATTATGGAAAATATTACCAAGGTGAGCGATTTCAACAGTGTACGTCTGCGACTAGCAAGTCCAGAAAGCATTATGAATTGGTCTCACGGAGAAATAACCAAACCTGAAACGATCAACTATCGTACTCAGCGCTACGAAAAAGACGGTCTTTTTTGTGAAAAAATCTTTGGACCTTCCAAGGATTGGGAATGTTATTGTGGAAAATACAAGCGAATTCGCTATAAAGGAATTGTTTGTGACAAATGCGGAGTTGAAGTGACTCGTTCAATAGTTCGAAGAGAAAGAATGGGTCACATCAAGTTGGCTGTGCCTGTTTCTCATATTTGGTTTTTGCGAGGTGTGCCATCAAAGATTGGCTCAGCTCTTGGAATTGGCGTGCAAGATTTGGAAAAAGTTATTTATTTTTCAGCCTATATCATTAAAGAAGTTAATGAAGAAGTGCGCGATCGCGTGGTTGAACAATTGGAACAAGAATACAAATTGAAGCAAAAAGAAATCAAGAGTGGAAAGACAGAAAATGAACGTGGAATTGAAATGATGCTTGATGAACTTCGCGATCAATACAAAGGTGTTAAGGATGATTTGAAGAACTTAAAGCCAATGCAAATTCTTTCAGAGTTGGAATATTTCAATCTTTCTTCAAAATATGGTCAGGTTTTTTCAGCTGGAATTGGAGCTGAAGCCGTGAGAGCTGTGCTTGAATCAATGGATATTGAAAACATGATCAAGCATGTCAAAAAAGAACTTGAAAATGAGGACACTGCTGACAAGAAGAAATTATTCAAAAGAATGAAGTTGTTTCAAGGATTCAAGAAAGCTAATCTTAAGCTTGAATGGATGCTTCCGACTGCAATTCCTGTTATTCCACCAGATTTGCGACCGATGGTTGCTTTGGATGGAGGACGTTTTGCGACTTCAGATTTGAATGATCTTTATCGTCGAATTATCAACAGAAACAATCGTTTGAGAAAATTGATTGATCTTGGCGCTCCTGAAGTGATTACCCGAAATGAAAAACGCATGTTGCAAGAAGCTGTTGATGCACTTTTTGACAACTCTGCTCGCAAAGGACAGTCCTCAGTAGCTGCTTCTACTGGACAACGTCGTCCTCTTCGCTCATTGGCTGATGCGCTCAAGGGAAAGCAAGGACGTTTCCGTCAAAACTTGCTTGGAAAGCGCGTGGATTATTCTGGACGATCTGTTATTGTGGTTGGTCCACAGCTTAAACTTCATCAAACAGGACTTCCTAAGAAAATGGCTTTGGAACTTTTCAAACCGTTTATTATCAACAAGTTAATTGAAAAAGAATTTGCTCATAATGTTAGAACCGCAGGAAGAATGGTTGATGCTGAAGCTGAAGAAGCATATGAAATTTTGGATGAAATTATTGAGCATCACTATGTGCTTTTGAATCGCGCACCGACTTTGCATCGCTTGTCTATTCAGGCTTTTCAACCAGTATTGATCGAAGGAAAAGCTATTCAAGTTCATCCAATGGTTTGTGCAGCTTTCAATGCTGACTTCGATGGAGACCAAATGGCTGTGCATGTTCCTTTGACTGATCAGGCTCGCGATGAAAGTGCCAACATCATGCTTTCTTCAAAGAACTTGCTAAAACCTGCTTCTGGGGAACCGATTGCTGTTCCTTCAAAAGATATCGTGCTTGGAATTTATTTCATCACACATATTAAAGCTGGAGTTAAGGGTGAAGGAAAAATCTTTGCTACCGAAGAAGAAGCAATCTTGGCATATCAAATGGGCTTCATTGCTATTAATGCAAAAGTTAAAGTGGATATTGATGGAAAGATCTTGGAAACATCTGCAGGAAGAATCATGCTTAATGATATTTTGCCTACAGAACTTCGTTATATTAATGAGGAATTAACATTGAAGGAAATCAAACAATTGGTTGCTAAAATTCTTCGAATGAAAGGACAAGAGGAAACTGCTGAATTCATTGACAGAATAAAATCTCTTGGTTTCAAAATGGCATCTCGCAGCGGTATTTCCTGGGGAATGGATGATCTTAAACAATCTCCAGTAAAAAAAGAGGCCATGATTAAGGCTGAGGGTGAGGTTGCGATTATCAATCAACAATATTCAATGGGACTTCTTACTGAAGAAGAGCGAAAGAATCGTGTTATTGAAATTTGGAATCGAACAAAGAATTTCATCGCTGATGATGTTAAGGCATCTCTTGATAAGGAAGGATCAGTATACACCATGGTTCATTCGAAAGCTCGAGGATCTGAATCAGTAGTGGTGCAGATGATGGGTATGAAAGGACTTGTGGCTGGACCAACTGGAGAAACAATTGAATTGCCAGTAAAGAGTTCTTTCAAAGAAGGTTTCAATGTTTTGGAATATTTCATTTCAACTCATGGAGCCCGAAAAGGTATGGCTGATACAGCTCTTCGAACTGCAACTGCTGGATATCTTACACGTCGTTTGGTTGATGTGTCTCAAGATATTATTGTTCGCGAAGAGGATTGTGGCGATACCGAGGGAGCATATATGTATAAGGAGGATTCAGATCGTGTTGGACAGAGTTTTGCTGTTCGCGTTGAAGGACGATATCTTGCTGAGGATGTGATTGATCCTGCAACTAAAAAAGTTATTGTGGCTGCTGGAGTTATGGCGACTAAGGAGGATGGTTTGGCTGTTGAAGTTGCCAATGTTGAGAAGGTTAAAATTCGCAGCGTGGTGACTTGCAAAAGTAAGCGTGGAATTTGTCGTCACTGTTATGGAATTGATCTTGGACGAAGTGAATTGGTTAAGATTGGTCAAGCGGTTGGTGTGGTGGCAGCGCAGGCTATTGGGGAGCCAGGAACACAGCTAACCATGCGTACCTTCCATACAGGAGGTGTTGCTGGTGGATCTGACATCACTCAAGGTTTGCCACGCGTGGAAGAAATTTTCGAATGTCGTCCTCCAAAGGGTGAAGCCATGATTTCAGAAGTTGAAGGAAAAATCACTGAAATAGTAAGTGAAAACAAAAAAACAGTTACTATTAAGATTGAAACTTTAGAGGGAGAAATCAAGGAATATCAGGTTCCTGCTGAATCAACACTAGTTGTTTCTAAGGGTCAATTGGTTGGCAAGGGAACACAATTTAATGAAGGTCATATTGATCTTAAGAAATTGTTTGAAACCATGGGACAAGAAGCAATTCAACGTTATGTGATCGGTGAAGTTAAAGAAATTTATGCAGCTCAAGGTGAGCCACTTCAAGATAAGCATGTTGAAGTTATTATTCGCCAAATGCTTTCCCGTGTGAAAGTTGTGACTGCTGGAGACACTGATCTTTTGCCTGGTGACATTGTTGAAAAAGATCAATTTGAAGAATCAAATAATGAAGCTTTGGCCGCAAAAGAAGAAATTGCAACCGGAGAACAACTCATTATGGGAATCACCAAAGTTGCTCTTTCAACCGAATCATTCCTTTCATCTGCATCCTTCCAAGAAACTGCTCGCGTTTTGATTAATGCTGCAGTCACAGGAAAAGATGATCACCTTCGAGGCTTGAAAGAAAATGTTATTATCGGTCGTTTGATTCCTGCGGGAACCGGATATCGAAAATAGGTTTCAGGTTGTTGGGATATAAAACAAAATTCGTCATTTTTGACGGTATGGAAAGAAAAAACGCTTCACCTTGGTGGGGCGTTTTTTTTGTTGAAAAAATCTTTTCATTAAGCCAAAATAAACACTTATCCACAGTAGTAGCTTGCAGTGATAAAGCATCAGTGATAGAATAGCATTATAATAAATTTTAAATATTAAATTTAAGATTTTAAATAAAAATAAAATGAAATCATAAATAATTTAAAATTTAATTATTTTGATTTTAATAAAAATTTAAAATTTCAAATTTAAGAGTAGTCTCATTATGAAACTAACCTCAAAACAAAAAACAATTCTCGACACAATTCGAGAGCTCACTATGCAAAAAGGTGAAAAGCCCACTAGCTATCGTGTTTGCAAGCACCTGACAACTCAGGGTGCCAATGAAAGCATGAAGTCGGTGATGCAAGTGATTGAGTCACTGGAGAAAAAAGAATTGATCACGCGCGACGAAAACAAAAAGATCTATTTGGTGGAAAATGAAAGCTATGGAGACGCGCAAAATGTTTTTTCTATTCCACTATACGGTCTTGCATCATGCGGAGAAGCTCTTGCTTATGCTGATGATAGTAGTGATGACTTCTTGCAGCTCTCGCGCAGTCTTTTTCATCGGGTTGAGCCGGCAAAACTTTTTGCAGTCAAGGCATTGGGCGACTCGATGAATAAGGAAGGAATTGGCGATGGCGATTATGTTATTTTTGAAAAAACCGAAGGACAAGCGGATTTTGAAGGAAAAATAGTGGTGGCAGTAATAAATGGAATGGCCACGATCAAGCGCTACAAGAACGTTGGCAAGGGGATCATTGGGCTTTTTCCAAACTCCACCAATGACACACATCATCCTATTTATTTGTCAGAGGTTGATGTTATTTTTGTGGCAGGGGTTTTCAAGAAAGTGTTGCCAGTGAAATTTGTGAGTCTTTGAAAGTAATAACTGATAATTGTTGAAAAATAGCCCTCTTTGCTGGATAAAGAGAGGGAAGCACCTTAAAAATAAAATATGGAAATAAGTTAATTTATGTGCTAGAATAAGTGTAATACTGCTAGTTATGGATAATGCTAATGATTATTTAACTAGCGTTATTGAAAGAAATAATATAAATTACATTTATTTGGTGAAATTATTTGAGTAAAAACTCATTTAATTTTTTCACTAATCGACATGGGAAGAAGAAAAAAACAACAAGAAAATGAAACAGAAACAGAAGAAGAAAAAAAACCAATCATACATGGAGATGCGAAACGTAGTGCGGTGGCAATACTTTTGTTTGCTTTGGCCTTACTTTTTATTCTAGGATTTTTGTCAGACAAAAAGATTCTCGATGCTGGAATTTTGGGATCATTTTTAAACTCAATGGCTGGGATGATGTTTGGTGTTGGAAAATATATTTCACCATTGGTTTTGATTGCTGCTGGAATTGTTTTGCTTTTTCGCAAGGAAACAATGTTCTATGTCTCAAAATTACTTGGAATCTCATTGGCCTTTTCTAGTATTCTCGGCTTGATTCATATTCTTGCTTATGATCAAAAGAAAATGTTGGGGATTGCTAAGCTTGGAGAAGGTGGAGGATTTTTGGGATATGCTTTTGCTTTTTTGTTCTTGAAACTTGGTGGCATTGTTGGTGGTTCTATTATCTTGGTTGCCTTGATTTTAACAGGCGTGATTATTGCTTTCAACTTTTCTTTGGCACCATTATTTGAAAGATTTTTCAAGAAAAAAGAGATAAATACTGATGAGCAACAAGAGCAGCAAGATGAAGAGTTGCAAGAGGAAGATGAAGATGGTGAAGATGAAATAGAGAAAAATCCAATTATTGAAGTGGAAACATCATCTGATGCTTCAGAGGAGGAGACTGATGCTGAGGAAAAAAGTGAATTAGAAAATCGGATGAAGAGTATTTTGCAAAAAGCAGCTGCTTGGAAACCAAAAGAAAAAGAAAAAAAATCAAACAAGGAAAAGGCAGAAAAAGAAAAATCATTGTTGGATTGGGAATTGCCACCAGTTTCATTGCTAGACAGTGTCATTGAAAAAGCTCAAGGTGGAGATGTGCACAAGAATGCTAAGATAATCCAGGAAACTTTGCACAACTTTGGCATCGAAGTTGAATTGGGTGAGATCAAAACGGGACCAACTGTGACTCAGTATAGTTTTCGTCCAGCTGTTGGTGTTAAATTGACCAGAATAACTGGTCTTAGTAGTGATTTGGCCTTGCGTTTAGCGGCCAGACAAGTTCGCATTGAAGCTCCAATACCAGGAAAATCATTGGTTGGAATTGAGGTTCCAAACAAGAGCAATGCCACAATACGTTTGCCAGAATTATTGCAAGCACTTGAATTTGAAAACAGAAAATCAAATTTGTTGCTAGCACTAGGAAAAGATGTAAGTGGAAATTATATTTTTGGTGATTTGAAAAAGATGCCACATTTGCTTATTGCTGGTTCAACCGGTAGTGGAAAAAGTGTGTGCATAAACACAATCCTGCTTTCAATGCTATATCAAAATTCTCCAGAAGACTTGAAGCTTATTTTGGTTGACCCTAAGCGCGTTGAATTGACACCATATAATGGTATTCCGCATTTATTAACTGATGTTATTGTTGAAAATGGAAAAGTTCTTAGCGCACTGAAATGGGCTATAGGTGAAATGGAGCGTCGTTACAAGCTTTTGCAAAGAGTTGGCTCAAAGGATATTGCTTCATTCAACAAGAAGGCAGAGAGTTGCGAAGTTTTCAAAAATGTTGACACGGCAACTGGAGAAATAACAGAAGAGTGTGTTGAAAAATTGCCATTTATTGTTATTGTAATTGATGAATTGGCGGATTTGATGGCATCACACGGAAAAGAAGTTGAAGGTGTGATTATTCGGCTGGCGCAAATGGCGCGCGCAGTTGGAATCCATTTGATTTTGAGCACACAAAAACCAATTGTTACTGTCATTACAAGTTTAATCAAATCCAACATTCCAACAAGAATCGCATTTCGTGTGCCATCTTTGATGGATTCGCGCACAATTTTGGATGCTAGTGGTGCAGAAAAATTACTTGGAAATGGTGACATGCTTTTTTCAGCTGCAGAAGCAGTTGATCTTCGCAGGGTGCAGGGAGTTTTTGTTTCAGAAGAGGAAATAAAAAGAGTTGTTGATTTTATTAAGAATCAAAAATTTGAAAAAATAGAAGATGACCTTGGCGATGAAATCGTTGTTGAAGACAAAGCACAGGGAAACAAAAATGGTGAAGTAAAAACAATTCAATATGCCGACAAAATAGATTTTGACTCAGTGGAAGCCAATGATCAGGAGGATGCTCGCTATGATGAAGCAAAACAAATCGTTATTCAATCAGGAAAAGCTTCTTCATCTTTGCTGCAAAGAAGAATGAGAATTGGTTATTCGCGTGCAGCAAGCTTGATTGATATGCTCGAAGACAATGGTGTGATTGGAGCTGCTGATGGAGCTAAGCCGCGAGAAATTTTGGTTGGAGCGCAGCAGGTAGAATATCAAGATTCAACTTCCGATCAGGTAGCTAGAGACAAATGGCAAATGTAAGACAGGTATTAGTCTGAGTAATTAAGCACTATAAAAGTATGGTCCAATTTACTACCAAAAAGATTGACTCACTGACTTTGGGTGAGAAGATGAAAAAAATCAGAGATGAGCGCAGATTAAGCTTGAATGAAATTTCAAAGGGAACTAAAATTCAAGTTAAATATTTGCAGCATATCGAAGAGAGTGAATATC
Organism: bacterium; assembly: GCA_037140955.1. Classification (GTDB taxonomy): domain Bacteria; phylum Patescibacteriota; class Minisyncoccia; order Moranbacterales; family GWC2-37-73; genus UBA12068. The sequence continues at coordinate 51,240 of JBAXDL010000006.1, forward strand.
AGAAATTGCCAGCAGATGTCTATACGAGAGGATTTTTGCGTAGCTATGCTATTTTTATGGGGCTAAATGAAACAGCGCTCATCAAACAATTTGAAAGGGAAAAAAATATTCATAAGAATATAAAAAAGGTTGTTGATGAAGATCATCATCATAAAGCGCGCCCAGTAAAATTTTCCAGTTTAGTTATAACTCCAAAAGCAATTATAATCTCAGTTATTTTGTTGGTAGTAGTTTTAAGTTTTGCCTATCTTTATATTGAGGTTAATAACTTTGTTTCAAAGCCAAGACTTAGCATTTTGACACCATTTGATGGTGCGATGATAAATGGAAGCTCAACACACGTTTCAGGCATTGCTGAAAAAGATGCACTTGTTTTCATCAATGATCAGCCGGTGCTTGTCAGTGAAAAAGGTGAGTTTAGTGAGGACATTGGACTTAAGTTGGGTGTTAATATTATTAGCGTCAAGGCTCGCAGTAAGTTTGACAAAGAAGATACAAAAGTTGTCACTGTTAATGCTGAATTTCAAAACACGGCCCCATCTGAGCAAGGTGCTACAATGGAAAATTCTGAAACACAATCAAATCAAAACAATAATTAAAATATCTTAAAATAAATTAAATTATTTATTTAGTTTTAAAAATAAGCTAAATAAAAATAAAATTAAAAAATCTTATGGCAAAAGAAAAGAAGCCACCAAAGGAAGCGGTTGAGCAAAATAAACATGTAGAGAAAAAGGACATTGATAAATTGGTTGATGATATGCAGGAGAAGTTTGGAGAGGGGATGTTGATGAAGCTGGGGGATGTGAAAAGAGTTGACATTGAAGCTATTCCTACGGGGTCAATTTCTTTGGATATTGCAACTGGAATCGGTGGTATGCCTCGTGGAAGAATTGTTGAGATATATGGACCAGAGTCTTCTGGCAAAACAACATTGACTTTGCATGTTGTTGCTAATGCTCAAAAAAATGGAGGAACGGCTGCTTTTGTTGATGCTGAACATGCATTGGACCCCGAATATGCCAAAAAAATTGGAGTGGACATTAAGAATCTTTTGGTTTCTCAGCCGGACAACGGAGAGCAGGCCTTAGATATTGTGGAATCCCTAGTTCGCTCTGGAGTGGTTGATGTTGTTATTGTTGACTCTGTTGCCGCGCTTGTGCCTAAGGCTGAAATTGAAGGGGAGATGGGCGATCAACATGTTGGTAGGCAAGCTCGTCTCATGTCTCAGGCACTTCGAAAGCTAACAGCTATTATTGCTCGTTCAAACACTACGGTGATCTTTATCAATCAAATTCGTATGAAAATTGGGGTAATGTTTGGCAACCCAGAAACAACAACTGGAGGACAAGCGCTCAAATTTTATTCCTCAGTTCGTGTTGAGGTTCGCAGGGCTGCTCAGATCAAGAAGGGTGATGATGTGGTTGGTAATAGGGTTAAAGTTAAGATTGTGAAAAACAAGGTAGCACCACCATTCAAAACAGCTGAATTTGATATCATGTACAATGAGGGCATTTCTTTGGCTGGTGATTTGCTTGATGCTGGGGTGAAGTTTGAGGTTGTAAAGAAATCTGGAAATTCACTTTCTTATGGTGAGACCAAGCTTGGAGCTGGAAGAGAAAGTGCAAAAGCATTTTTGCGTGAAGACAAAAAGACAGCTGAAAAGATCTTCAAAGAAATTGCAGAGAAGGCGAAATTGGTTGTGTTGTAGAAAGAGAAAAGCATCACGCATGTTGCTTTATTTGGAATTTGAAAAATGATTTTTTTTGTGGTATTATTTTGGTATAAGATATTTTCTTTTAAAAGAGGTGTTGACAAAGTCGCCATTTGGGTGTATACTGTATACATAGAGATGAGAACCGGGTGATTTATCGCCACGGTTCTTTTTCTATATTAATAAGTAAGTAATTAATTTAATTTTGCTCGGGGGAGCAACAAAAACAAAAAAATATGGCTACAAAAACAAATTGTACTCATTGTCAAAAAAGAGCCAAATATGAAGAGCAGTCAGAAGAATTTAACCTAGCAGTGCTTATTGCACTCTTTCCACTTATGGTCTTCACCTTATTTGGACAAGTTGGACTCTTCTAGATAATAAATTGAAACTCTACTTCTTTGGTAGAGTTTTCTTTTATATATTAAAAACCATCCTTGTGGATGGTTTTTAATATTGTCTATTTTTCTAAAAACTAATTTATATAGGCTGAAAATTAAGCCCTAGAGACATAAGCCCCTTTTTCTGTGTTGACGATGATTTTGTCACCTTCATTAACAAATAGAGGAGTTGTAACTTTGAGACCTGTTTCAAGTACAACAACCTTGTCTCCGCCTGAAGATGTGTCGCCTTTGACTCCTGGTGGAGCTTCAACGACTGTCAAAGTCACCTTGATCGGAAGTTCAATGTTTACAGGAACTTCATTGAAGTTGAGCACGCTCACTTCAGTTCCTTCTAGCAAAAACAGATAGGCATTTCCAATAACATCCTTGGCTAATGAAAATTGGTCATAGGTGCTGTTGTCCATAAAGACAAATCCATCTTGTTCGGCATATAGATATTGAGCCTTTGATTTTGACATGTCAGCTTCATCAGCCTTGTCTGATCCATTGAAGGTTTTCTCAAGTACACTTCCATTGAGCAAGTTTTTGAGCTTTGTGCGAAGCACTGCGCCAGCTCTTCCTGTCTTGGAGTGTTCAGCTGAAAGAACAACATAGGGAGATCCTTCCCACAAAATGTTTTTTCCAGCCTTGATATCACTTATTCCTAACATATTGATAAGTCTATAAAGTCTATAAAGTCTTAAAGTCTTAAAACAAAAAAGAAAAATTCAAAAATGCTTTATGGGCTTTTAGCTTTATGGGCTTTTAGCTAATTTTTATTTAACTACAAACGGTGCAAGTGCCATTACGCGAGCTCTTTTTATTGCTTGTGCAAGTGTTCGTTGATGCTTTGTGCAAATGCCGTGTCTTTTTGGTGGGTAGATTTTTCCTTGTGAGTTCATAAAACGACGAATCAAATAAGCATCCTTATAGTCGATTTTGTCCATTTTTTGTTCACAGAAATAACATTGTTTTCTTTCCATAATAGGGTAAATAATTCTTAATTCTTAATTCTTAATTCTTAATTTTTAATTTTGAATCAATTTCTAATTTCTTAATGCTTTAATGTTTTAAACATTTAGTCATTAAGATTTCATTCGAAATTCGAAATTCAAAATTCGTAATTATTTTAATTTATTGAAAATAAATTAAAAAGGTACGTCCTCAAGTCTCACTTCATCTTGTTCTTCATCAAGATTGATAGTTGGAATTTCTTCAACTGGCGCTTGACGCTGAGGTGCTGGGCGAGAAGCTGGAACAGCTCCTATGTTCATTGGCTGTGCAGGTCGACTGTTTGACTGAGAAGCTCCTTGTGCGCGTGATCCCATTTGCATGTTTTCAGCAACAACTTCAGTTGTTCTTCTTTCAACTCCATCCTTGCCTGTGTATGCGCGTGTTTCAAGTCTTCCTTCGAAATATGCCTCTTGTCCCTTGGTTAGATATTGACCAGCGATTTCAGCAAGTCGTCCCCAGATCACAATGTTGTGAAATTCTGATTTTTCTTGCTTCTGGCCAGCTTTGTCATTCCAGGTTCTGTTGGTAGCAATTGCAATTGTTGCAACTGTTTGTCCAGATGGCGTGGTGCGAATTTCTGGATCTCTTGTTAGGCGACCAATGAGTTGAACTTTGTTAAGATTCATATTCATTTAAACATTTAATCATTTAAACATTTAAGCAAAAAATATTCTGCATTGTGTTTATATGTTTATATGTTTGTATGTTTATATTTTTATTAGATGTTCAATAGTTCATCAAGTTGCTTGTCAATATTTTTTGACTCCTCCTTTGAAGGCTCAACTTTTTTTGCGATTGTTGCGGTTGGTGCTGTTGGGCGTTGAGCGGGTCTTTGCGCAGGACGTTGCATTGGGCGTTGGTTGTTGTCTCTCCTGTCAGTTCTTTGTTGTGGTCGTTGCGGTGAACGTCCTTGATTGGCTGCAAGTTCTTGAGCTTTTCTTCTGTCTTTTGCTCCAAGTGCAGGGAGATCCTCAGTTTTTACAATCAAGAAACGCAAAACATCATTGCTAAGGTTTAACTTGTTTGTGATAGCTGCGATTCCAAATTCTTTTTCTCCATTTGTTTCGTCAGCCCAGAAATCAATTTCTGGCAATTCAAAACGACGAGTGATGTAGGTTCCTTTGTTCTGGTGCTTGATTTCATAAGCAAGTTTTCTTTTCTCGCTCAATTCTTCTCCGACCAAAGTTGCTTGTTCTAATGCAAGAATTGCATTAACTCCTTCTTTGATGGTGGGCAGGTTTGCTTCTTGTCGTTCTCCAACAAGATAGAACAGTTCGTATTGCATACTTATTTTGCTTAATTAATTAAATGTTGATTAATGAGGTTGTGGAAATTATTGTGATATTCATTTCGAATTTCCAATTTTGAATTTCGAATAAAATTAGAATGACTTAATGTTTAAGATATTAAATCATTAAAAAATTAAAAATTGATTCAAAATTCGATTTTCAAAATTCAAAATTTCTGCAAAAAAATCCACCAAACAAGAAAATCCTTGCTTTTAGTGGAGCATTCCAGCCTATCCACTTTT
>JBAXDL010000007.1:0-50462 GCA_037140955.1 bacterium
GCTCCATTTCAAATCAACGTGCGCGCCTGCCGGACGCTGTCATCTTCTGTGCTAGCTTCTCCCTTCGGTCGTGAGCAAGCACATCAGATAACAACGCCTATCCGAAATTTTTCTCAAAAACCCTTATGGATTTTCTCGAAAATCATCGGATCAGGCGCGCACGTTATAGGAAATAAATTTTTTATCAAGTTGTAAACTTCAGGCTTTTAGTGATTTTAAAAGGACAGAAAATTTTATTTTTTTAATTAATTTAGGAGTGGCATATACTGCTTTTCTCCTTTAGCACTACGAAAACTTTTATTAAATGAATAAACATAAGGGCAAAATTGGAATATTTGATTCAGGTCTTGGCGGTCTGACCATTTTGAAAGAGGTTGCAAAATTAATGCCCTGCTACGAATATATTTATCTTGGTGATAATCAAAATACGCCATATGGAGACAAATCTCATGATGAAATATTTAATCTAACACTGGCAGGAGTTGAGTGGCTCTTTAAAAATGATGCCGAAATCGTAATATTGGCATGCAACACTGCCTCGGCTAACGCTTTGCGAAAAATTCAGCAAGAAGTTTTGCCAATCAAATACCCAAACAGACGCGTGCTTGGCATTATTATTCCGACAGTTGAAGAAATTGAAAAGTATAGTAGAACGGGGCACATCGGCATATTGGCAACTGAGGCAACGGTTGATTCTAGGATTTACGAAATTGAAATGGAAAAACAAAATCCAGAAATAAAAATTGTTTCACAAGTAGGTGGAAATTTAGCAAATATAATTGAACAAAATAATAAAAACGAACTACTTGCAGAAATTAAACGCGTCACAGAAGAATTACTAACCAAAGACGATTCAATCGATACTGTTATACTCGGTTGCACTCACTATGCTTTAATCGCTAATGAAATAATACAAATTTTGCCAAAGCATATTCGTGTTATTAGTCAAGGTAAATTAGTTGCCCCAAAATTATTAGATTATCTGAACAGACATTCAGAAATTAGAAATAAGCTAAGTGACGCTTTCTCGTTGAATTTTAATACCACGAGTAACAGCGAACATGTTCGGCAACTGATGACCTATTTTTATGGCGAGAATATTTCAATTTCAATCGTTAAAGTCTAAGCTTACAAATAAGGAGTCTTGGAAAAAATGAAATTCACCCCGACCCTCTTTCATTTTTCAAAACAAAAAATCAAATTTTCTTAGATGCAGAATTAGAGTATAATGATATTAACAATGAGATAAAAAATTTACATCGTCCAACAGCGCATATGAGGCAAAAATATTTTACCTTTTAGTAATTAAATTAATGAACGTAAAATATTTTTGACCCAAATTCTGTTTCGTTTCACTTCAACAGAACTTCTCATACTCGCGCACGTTGATCTGAAATAGCAAAAAACAAACTCCTTATTGGATATTTAAAGTCCTTTTGGAATTTTTCAATTATTCATGAATAAATTATGAACATTTTTATTGCCTTTCTTAATCCAATTATTCATGGTTTTTCAAATACCTTAGATAGCCACCTAAGCAATAATATATTTTCCAGAGTTAGAGTTTTTGTTTTTTTTGGCGGTTTACTGAATCTATTTTCACTACCAATAATTTTTTCAATTACAAAACCAAACTTTTTAAGCATCGATGTCTTACCTTTTATTTTACTGATTGCTTTAATTGAAACCACATATCTTTTTCCATATTATAAGGCTGTAAAAGTTGCGGACACGTCAATTGTAAATGCACTATTTTCGTTAGGAAAAGTTTTTGTTCCTATTTTGGCTTTTTTTATAGTCAAAGAAAGACTGGCCACAGTTCAATATCTTGGTTTTATAGTTATAATAATTTCTAGCGTACTTTTAACTTTTGAGCCTAAAAATTTTAAATTTAACAAGTCTTTATTGCTGATGGGAATCGTTTCTATAATTTTAGCAATTGAAGGAATTATATATAAATATATCCTTGAATCTATCAGCTGGGGAACCGGATTCTTCTGGGTTACTTTATTTTCCAGTCTCATCTCAGTGTCAATCTTTGCACATAAGCCTAGCCAAGTAATAATCAAAGAGAATTTTAAGAGCTTCAAGAAAAGTTTTAAAATCTTGATAGCACAGGAAATATTAACATGGAGCGGAAATATGGTGGAAGTTTATGCGATCTCCATTTTACCGATAACCATGGTTAAAGGGATTACATCATCGCAACCTATTTTTGTTCTAATTTACGCCGTGTTATTTGCAAAATTATTTCCGCATGCTTTCAAGGAGAAAACAGATATGGGAAATATGATTAAAAAGATAATACTTTTTTTAATAATGATTGGCGGAACATTATTAGTAATTCAAAAATAATTGAAAGATTCCAAAGTGGCTTAAGAAAACAGGGCTCATAATATGGAATGTTTGTTTTTAGCTACATAAGCCAACAAGCAATATCTGGCTTAGAGAGTGGCCCACGCCAGGATGCACAAAAATAAAAGTTAATTTAATTGGAGAGAATTTCCTACTAATACCACACTACTTGCCTCGGAGTTAATACCTTTATATTTTTTATAAAAGCAAAAGATATGAAAAAAATATTTGAACCAAAAATTGAAAACCTTGAGAGGAAAAAATGGGAACTTTCTATAAATGAGGTTCGGATAAAAATCAAAACATTACAGAGCGACATTACTGATTTACTTTTTAAAATGGCAGAAAATGATGTTGATCATGGAGATGATTTTGCCGAGAATGAAAAATTGAAAAACAGATATGTTTATGAAAGAGAAACTTCTTTTCGCGACGAAATAATAGAAAGGATTAGGCATGCAGGAATGAATGAAAAGCAAATTTCAGAATTCGTGGCATGGCATTTTTTGGTTGGAAGTACACCAGAATATGAAAAGCATTACAGAATGGATTTTGAGGGTGATCTTTCGATAGTAAACTTTCTTGAGGAAAAGTTCTTACAACTCAAAAGTGATTTAAAAAAATAAATTTTCTGTATTGAACTATCTTTATTTAATAATCGGAATATGGAATAATCTTTATTGGCTTTAAATACGACAATATATTTGTGTGCTTTAGTCTAAATATGTAAAAAAACTGATCAAAGAAGGAGCGAATTCAACTCCAAGTGTTGCACTTCAGAGTTGAATTCGCCGCTTTTTTGTTGACATTTTGCAAATACTATGTCAAAATGCATTCTTGGTAACTTAACAATTTTGCAACAAAAACACATAAAAAAGGAGAAGAAAATGAAAAGAGCAATGTTTGATGCATTGATGGAGAGTACGACTGATTCAATAGTTTTTGCAGACATAAAAGGCAGATATTTGGATGTGAGCGAAAGAAAAGCTGAAAACTGGGGCAAAACTCGTCGCGAGATGATTGGACTTACTGATTCTGATCTTATGAGCAAAGAAGAAGCAGCTCAGGCACAGGAAGACAGTTTTTATGTCATCCAAACTGGAAAATCCATCATAAATGTTAGGAGGAAGGCAATCAGAAATGAAAAAGTCGTTTGGTATTCCCTATCAGAACATCCCTGGATTGATGACAATGGAAAAATTGTTGGCACAATCAGCATCACCAGAAACATAACCTGCCAAATCGAGCAGGAGCAAAAAATTATTGCCATGTCCGAGCAAATAATAGACATGGTCAAAATTGTTAGTCATGACCTCTCTAGTCCCCTCATTAACATCAGCACCATTGCAAAAAGAATCATGCGTGGAAGTTTTGGAGAAATCAATGATGAAGTCTTCAAGGCTGCAAATGAAATCTATCGCCGTATTTTAAAATTGCGCGGAGTGGTGCTGGACTATCTGCACAAATTTTCAAACCTTGATAAAGGCCAGGAAGTTGAAAAAGAAAATGATATTGACCTTCGAAAAGATGTGATTGATGAAGTTTTGGAAGAATTGGAGGATTGCATTTTAGACAACAATTCCAACATTGATTCATCCCTTGGTCTTATTCCCTATGGCATAATAATCTGCACCAACAAGGATATTTTGAAAATCACATATAAAAATCTCATCACAAACGCTTTGAAATATGGCGGCAATGGCTGCACAATTTCTTTCGGTTTTGAAGATTGGGGTGACAGGTTTGCCCTGAATGTTTTCAATGATGGACCAGAAGTTCCAGAACAAGAAGTTCCCTTTCTTTTTGAGCCATTTGTGCAAGGTGGAAATGCCTCAAAGGGTGAAGGACTTGGAATTGGATTGGCCACAATCAAAAACATGATTTGCAATCTCGGTGGCGACATGTGGCACAAAACAACTTGGAGCAAGCATCCTAACTTTATTTTCACCGTACTAAAATAAAAGGAGAATGTCATGAGTCAAATGATGGACTTGTTGTACTATTATGCAATTCTTGAGCAAGTTACTGATTCCATTGTCATCAAGGAATATTACTCTGATGGCAATGGAAATTTTGTTGGCGGAAAAATAAAATGTGCCAGCAAGGTAAAAGCTGAACACTACAACCTCATGATCAATGAAATTGTGGGAAAAACAGATTTTGACTTGATGCCATTTGAACAGGCACAAAAGGCTTTGGAAGATGATTTGCAAGTCATGCGAACGGGTATTTCCATTGAAAATATGGAAGAAATTGTGACATATCCCAATGGAAAAACAGTTCACAAATCAACCTCAAAATCACCGCTTCATTATACTGACAAGAAGATCATTGGTGTCATCTGCGTTTCACGCAACATTGATATTCGCCCTACAAAATAGGACAAAAAAGACCTTGGCAAATTCTTGCTAAGGTCTTTTTCATAGGCGCTTTAATGCCCTTTTATTTTATAATTGTTCCAACAAAGTTTTCTCCATTTAAATATTTTTCAAAATTGGCAAGCTTTTTGCCATTCAAAATAACAACTTCCATCCCCTCTTTGGCTGCCAATTTTGAAGCAATTGGATCAAATGGCACATTAGCACCAGGATCCCAAGTGTCACCCACAATTTTTTGAAACTCTGTCCAATTGATCTCTTTTATTTTTTTGGCATCTTTGAATTTTCGAGGATCCTTGTCATAAGCATGATCAATGTTGGAAAGATTGGCAATATTTTTCACATCAAAATGTTTTGCCAAAAGTACTGCAATATAGTCAGTTGAATTTCCTGGCTTATATCCTGCTGCAACCAAAATTGATTCCTTGGCCTTCAAAAAACTTTCCAAGTCATAAGGATTTTTGTTGATGGTTGGATGCGCATGTTTTTTGAAAATAGTGCGAATAAAATGAGCATTCATACGGGTTGCATGAATTCCAATCCAATCCTTGTCCTCATTGTCAATGTCCCCCACTTTTGCCCCAGCTTCAATATATTTGCGCGCAGTTCTTCCTCCGCCAGCCACAATGATGAAGCGAAAACCTTTTGTGATTCCATTTTCAATAACTTTTTTGAATTGTTTTACAAATTTCCAGTCAATCTCATCGGGCACAATAAGCGATCCACCAAGTGAAATAACAATTGTTTTTTTGTTCATGAATTTTCTTTTTACTAATTATTTTTTATATGTTCATCGGCTTGAGCTTTGGTTTCATGCAATTTTGCAATTGTTTTGGTGATTTCATCTTTAATTCCCAAAAACATTTCCAACCCTTTTTGCAATTCATCCAACCCTTTTTTGTATTTTCCGATAATTTCCTGGTCATTTCCATTTTCAGCAACCTGCTTTTCCAGCATGTCTTGTCCAGCTTGCAAATGACTCTCAATCTGCTCAACCTCCCCACTGATCTGCTTCAAATCCTCTTGCAACTTGGCATTAATTTCTTCAAATGTTTTTGGCTGATTGTTTTCCATATTTTTAATTATTGAATTTATACATGATACATCATACAAAATACTATTTTGAGCACTTACTCTCGGTTCTTCCCTGCCCAAGAGCTTCATCGGCACTCTTGAAACATACCACATTTTCGGGCTTGATGCGCTTGGCATATGAGCAGGTTGGGAGATAAAATTTGTTGGAACTTTTACTCCCAACATAGGCGCAATTTGCCATATTTGGGACCGTGACAGTTTTGGTGGCTGATTGGCTGGCAGAAGCGGTCTTGGTCATCACTGAAGCGTCTGGGATGGCCGCAATTGCAGTTTCTTGCCCTATTTGTGTATCAGAAGGCTTTTCTATTATAAGAGGCTTTTGCTGCCATTTTTGGCCTTGCAGCACCCCAAATTCATATGAAATGGCGCTAACTAGGCAAAAACCAACAAAAAGCATGATTTTTGTTTCATTTTCAAAGAAAAAGTCTTTAATTTTGTTGAATAATTGATTCATTGGTTTTTTTGAGCGTGAGACCATTTCTCTTTTTGGCCAACAGTTGGCGACAGCAACTCTTGAGCTTTTGGATAATGAGTATTTCATCCAAAAGCGTGCCAAAAAGGAAAATGTCCGAGCATGGAGCCTGGATTCCCGCCTCCGCGGGAATGACAAACATTGACATATTATCTATTTCTGTTAGAATATCCCTTGTAACACTGAGTGACATTGAATCATCTTTGGGCTCCCGCGCTGGGCGCATTTCATTGCCAAATGAATCCAAACGAAATTCACTTGCCACATTTTCCCCCACATCATTTCTCTCATTATATAATATTTATGGATATTGTGTAACTGGCAGAAAATGACTCGTGGAATATTTATAAATCGAGTGGCGCCCCTACACCAATTTCAAAGAAAGATTTTGGTAGTATTTTTATAGGTTTCACGGGTTTCGCCTTCGACTCGATTTATTTTTAATTAACATATTATTTAGCAATTGGTGCGGGATGCCATTTTTGTGGCCGCTCGTAACCTCGCAGACAAAAATGGCACATCGTAAAGCCGGTGGGTCTACCCAACTCGGACGAGATTCAATCTCGAAAAGACTTGGTGTTAAGATCTTTGGAAATCAAAAAGTAAAAACTGGAAACATCATCCTTCGTCAACGCGGAACTGCATATCACGCTGGAAAAAATGTGATGCGATGCAATGATGACACTTTGATGTCTCTTGTTGATGGAATTGTGAAATTCACTTCAAAGAAAGTTAGAAACTTCACTGGAGTTTTGGTGACTCGTCGCTATGTTGCAGTTGAAAAATCTGACACACCGATCGAAATCAAACCAAAAAAGACTGGTGCCAAGAAAGCTGGAGCAAAACTTCGCGTGAACTTGAAAACCAACGAAGCTGGAAAGAAAAAAGGAGCTTGGAAGGTTGCAAGAAAACCAAACATGCGAAAGACAACTCGAAAGCATTTGGTTGCAAGAATCGCAAAGAAAGCGAAATAGTAAAAATAGTCCATCAAGCCTAAAGTCGAAAGACTAAAAAGAAAAAAGAAACCTCGCATGAGGTTTCTTTTTTTTGCTAAATTTTATTCAAAAGATCATTTTTTATCAATTTCAGTCCATCCAGACTACCAGTCCATGGTACTATCTTTCTGATCATTTCACTTTCAATCTCTTCAAAACTCATCCATCTAACTTCTTGAACCTCACCATCTTTGAAGGACAATTCATCCAGACTGCCAGTAAAATTGTAATAAAAAACGGAAACAACTTCTTTATTTTTTCCGCCATCATAAAATTCAACCGGACCAGAAATCAAATTTTTCATTTCAATATTCAAGCCAGTTTCTTCTTGCAATTCTCTTTGTGTTGCTTCATGAATTGTTTGGCCTGCTTCTACATGTCCGCCGAAACGAGTATCCCAGCTGTTGGGGTTTGCTGATTTAAATTTTGATCTCAAATGTGGCAATATTTCAATATTGTTGCCATTTTTTCTATAACAAATAATACTCGTAGTCCTATGACGCAAACCTTTTTCATGACAAAAGCTGCGAAGCTCTCTTTCTCCAGTCAAATTCCCTTTTTCATCAACAATATCAAGATATTCTTCAGACATAAATTTTATACACCAAAAACCTGGATTCCCATTTTCATGGGAATGACAAGAAGATAATTTCTTTTTATACAAAATACTATTTCCCGCTTCGTTCCTTTGCAGCTTTTACAAATTCAAAGAAAAGTGGGTGCGATGAAAGTGGGGTTGATTTGAATTCTGGGTGAAATTGTGAGGCCAGGAAAAATGGATGCTGCGATTTTGGAAGCTCAGCAATTTCCATCAAAACTCCACTTGGAGATTTTCCAGAAAAAACAAGTCCGGCTTTTTCAAGACGAGCGACGTATTTTGGATTCACCTCATAACGATGTCTGTGACGTTCTGAGATTTTTGCTTTTCCATATGCCCCAAATGCAATGGTGCCTTTTTGCAAAACTGCATCATATGCTCCAAGTCTCATGGTTGCTCCATAATTTCCAGCTTCCAAATTCTTTTTTTGTTCAGGCATGATGTCGATGATTGGATTTTTTGTGTCAACATTAACCTCAGTTGTATTGGCATCAACAATCCCAAGCACATTGCGAGCATATTCAATCACAACAAGTTGCATGCCATAGCAAAGTCCAAAATATGGAATCAAATTTTCCCTGCAATATTGAATAGCTTTAATCTTTCCTTCGATTCCACGCGATCCAAAACCACCAGGAACAATGATTCCGTCATATTGAGACAATGATTCAATTTTTTCAGGATCTTTTTCAAAAACCTCAGAATTGATCCAATCAAGTTCAGGCTTGACGCCAACTTTAAAACCAGCATGCTTGATGGCTTCAATCACACTTATGTAAGCATCTGAAAGCACAAAATCTCCGGTGCCAAAATATTTTCCAACAATTCCAATTTTAACTTTCTCCTTGGATGCCTTCACCCTCTTGACCAAATTTTCCCATTGTTTCAAATCTGATTTCTTTTCTTTCAAGCGAAGTTTTTTGAGAATAATTTTGCTTAAATTGTCACGTTCAAAATTTAGCAAAACGTCATAGACACTTTCCACATCAGGAGCGCTGATCACGCATTCCTCAGGAACAGAGCAGAACATGGAAATTTTTTCTTTGCGTTTGGCATCCATTGGAACTTCTGAGCGTGCCACAATAATGTCAGGCTGCACTCCGGCGCCATTGACCGTTCTCACTGCATGCTGCGTTGGCTTGGTTTTCATTTCGCCAATTTTGTTTGGACATGGCACAAAGCTCACCATTACAGACAAAACATCTTCAGGGTGCTTGGTTTTCATCATGCGAATAGTCTCCATGAAAAGAATGTTTTCATATTCCCCAACTGTTCCACCAATTTCAATAATGGTAATGTCTGATTTGGCCTTGTTTGATGCATGCACAATGCGATCAATTACTTCCAATGGAATGTGAGGCACAACTTGCACGCACTTTCCAGCATATTCCAAATTGCGTTCCCGATGAATCACTGATTCATACACGCGACCAGTGGTCATATAGTTGTCGCGAGAAAGAGTGATTTCCATGAAGCGTTCATAATTCCCCATGTCTTGATCTGTTTCATCGCCATCATCCAACACAAAAACCTCCCCATGTTCAGTTGGATTCATGGTTCCAGCATCAACATTCACATATGGATCAATTTTGATTGCAGTCACATTATATCCGCGAGCTTTCAAGATCGCGCCAATTGAAGATGTTGTAATCCCCTTTCCAACACCACTCATCACTCCACCCATCACGAAGATGTATTTTCGATTTTCCATTCCAGGTAGTAGAAATTCAAATGAGCTTTGCTCAAAAAAATTCTATATTTTTATATTATATTAAAAAATATGGCTAAAATTTATATTACAAAATATCACTTGCTTATTTTTTGAATTTTCACTACCTGGCATTTTGTTTTATCCCCCAATGATTAAGAAATAATATAACCTCAATTTGTGTGAATTTTTGACTTTGATATGCAAAAAGTCGCGAAATTGCGACTGCGGGTTTGTAATGTTAAAAGTTACTACTCATGCTAAATTCATTTTACACTATTTTCTAAGCCTGTTCAACTGTCAAAACAATGGTGGCTTTGATGCCAAAATCAAGCTCAATAATGATCTTTTTTTCACCAAGCTCTTTGATGTGGTCAATCTTAATGGCCTTTTCAGAAATTTCGATTCCACTTTTCTTTATTTCTTGTGCAATTTCTTTGACAGTGATTGAACCAAAAAGCTTGCCATCTTTTGCTCTGGCTTTTAGCACAAAATGCTTACCATCAATAGATGCAGCCAATTTTTCAACTGTTTGTTTTTGCAAAGCCAATTGCAGTTTTTTCTTGTCATCCTCTTGCTTGGCACTGCTCAAATTTGTGGCAGTGGCCGGCGCTGCCAATTTGCGAGCGAGCAAAAAATTGCGAGCATAACCATCGGGAACATTCTTGATTTGACCCTTTTTTCCAACATTTTTGACGTCCTGAAGAAATATTACTTGCATATATTTTTTAAGTTAAGTGTTAATCTTTCATATTAGTATAGCCATTTTTTTCAAACAAATCAAATGACACACTTGATTTGTCTTTTGTTTCGCATGAACACAAAAACAAACAAGGCCTGAGATGCAATTGTTTTCATTATTTCAATATCCTCAATTCTTTGACTTGCTCCTGATTTTTTGATCACAATATATGAAAAAATATTATCAATAGCACGCGGCGAAGTAATGATGATGAAATTTTTAAATTCAAAATGACTAATGCCAAATTCTCTACCTTTAAATGAAAAATCAATTTCAATTTCTTGATTATTTTTAAATTCCTTAATCAAGGCATAATCCTGCAACTGCACAAATCTAAGAGAAAAATCATTTGACTTTGCAAACAAACGAATTGCTTGCATGATATCATCAAACAATTCTGTTTTCCCTTGTGGTGTTAGCTTTGAGCTTTCCGGATACCCTAGGGCTATATTTTCCAAAATATCAAGCTTTCTGTTGATTTCTCCAATATATGAATAGGAATATTTAAGATCCTTAGACATACTATTAACTCGTCCTTGAATTTTATTTTTTTCAACAAGATTTTTATTATAAAGCTTTTCCAACATCAAAAACAAGCCAAAGCCAATTGAGCCAAGAACCAAAATGGCAAGCTCTTGAACTTGAGTAGCACTAAGAAAATAAAAACCACTATTAATAGAAGTTGGAACGAAAACTATAAAGATAAAAATGGTCAAATATATCCAATACATAGTCCTTGATTCCTTAACGATTGGTTAGTTATTCTCGCATAAACATTGGCTATTGTCAATTTGGTAAACAAAAAAATCCTTACTTTTGACAGTTAGGATTTTTTTGTTTTTTACAAGAAAACTAAATATTTTTGCAACCTTTCAAATATTCGCGCAATTTTTCTCCAATCTCCGGATGCTTGAGTCCCATGTGAATTGTGGCTTTCACAAAATTGAATTTGTCGCCAGTGTCCAACCACTCTCCTTCCAAAACTTTTCCATATAACGGACGATCATTTTTGAGCATAATTTCAAAAGCATCAATCAAGCGAATTTCTCCAGACTTGCCATGATCCATTGTTGCCAAAACATCAAAAACTTCAGGAGTAACAATATATTTTCCCACCGCCACCAAATTTGATGGAGCATCTTCTCTTTTTGGTTTTTCTACCAAGCCTTTGACTTCATATGTTTTGTCATCAATTTTGACACCATCAATAACTCCAAACAAAGAAACTTGATCATCTGGCACTTCACTCAATCCAATCACTGGGTCGCCATATTTTTCATAGGTATCCATGAGTTGTTTTGAAGCTGGAACCTCGCTGTCATACAAGCAATCACCAAAGATCACCAAGGCTGGTTCGCCATTGAGCAAATGAGCAGCTTGGAGGAGCGCATGACCGTCGCCAAGTGGTTTTGATTGACGAACATAGGAAAACTTGGCTAGCCCTGAAATCTTGCTTACTGTTTCAAGCAAAGCATGTTTGTTTTTTTCCACCAAAGTGTCTTCAAGCTCATATGAGATGTCAAAGTGATCCTCAATTGCTCGTTTGCCACGACCAGTCACAAAAATGATTTCTTCAATTCCGGCAGCCACAGCCTCTTCAACCAAATATTGAATCACCGGCTTGTCTACAATTGGCAGCATTTCTTTTGGCTGAGCTTTGGTGGCCGGCAAAAATCTTGTTCCAAATCCTGCCACTGGTAAAATTGCTTTTCGTATTTTCGCCATTTTTGTTTGTGAGGTACGAGCAATCACAAAAATGAGCGCCCCGTACCAATTTTCGATTATATATTAATTTAAAATAAATCGAGCCGAAGGCGGAACCCGTGAATAATTCTCATTCATACCAAGATCTTTTTTTGAAATTGGTACTGGGGCAACCCACTTCTCGTTTCGTTATTGTAATCTTTTTTTACTCCTTGCTTTCAACTCTTCATTAAACTCAGTAATTGCCTGATCCAAAATTGGGTGGAAATTTCTACTAATCCCTTTTTCTTTCACAATGATACTCGCCTCCAAAAGAGAGTCAGGTGTTCCAGCATCAAGCCACTCACCGGAAAACATGGTCACTTCCAATTGTTTTTTCTTGAGATACGCTTTGTTGATGTCAGTAATTTCAATTTCTCCTCGCTCTGATGGTTTGGTTTTTTTGGCAATTTCCACACATTGATTGTCATACAAATACAATCCAGTCACAGCATAATCACTGATCCAAGTTGTAGGTTTTTCCACAATTTCCATGGCCCTGTTTTCTTTGTTGAATCTGACAACTCCAAATCGTTCAGGGTCAGAAACTTTTTTGGCAAAAACATGACCACCAACTCGAAAATCTCTGATTTGTTTGGCAAAATCATCTTCAAAAATGTTGTCTCCCAAAATCAGTGCCACATTGTCATCACCAATGTGATTTTCACCCAAAGTCAAAGCCTCAGCAAGCCCACGAGGAGTCGATTGTACTTCAAAAGTAATATGAATGCCATGTTTTTTGAGCAATGATCCCAGAAGATTCAAAAATTGACCAGAATGCTCTGGCGCCACAATCACCAAGATATCCTTAATCCCGGCTTTTATAAGCGTGTTTAATGGGTAAAAAATCATTTGCCTGTCATATACTGGCAAAAGTTGTTTTGAGGTTGTTGCTGTCATCGGAAAAAGTCTCGTGGCAGTTCCACCAGCAAGCACAATTCCTTTCATTTTTCTTTTTCTTGGTTTTATTGTTTCCATTTTGTTGTTGAATATATAACTTACACACTAATTTTAGCAATAGTCGAATAATTGCGTAAGTCCTTAAAATAATAAAAATTACACTTTTGGATAAATAGGAAAGCGTTTACAAAACTTCACTACTTCTTTTCTGATACTTGATAAAACTTTTTTATCATTATGTGCAATGATTATATCATCAATCCAAACTGCGATCATTTTAATTTCAGCTTCTTTCATGCCGCGCGATGTGATTGCTTGCACACCAACACGAATTCCACTTGGGTCCATTGGTGAACGTGGATCATCAGGAATCATGTTTTTGTTGACAGTGATGCCAGCTTCATCAAGCGCATGCTCAGCCTCTTTTCCTGTCACCTGCTTGCTACTCATCACATCAATCAACACCATGTGATAATCAGTGCCACCAAACATGATCTTATAACCACGTTTTGTTAATTCTTTTTCCAAAACTTTAGCATTTTTGATGACTTGTTTTGCATAGGCCTTGAAAGCTGGTCGCAATGCCTCATCAAAAGCCACGGCCTTAGCTGCAATATTGTTCATGTGTGGTCCGCCTTGAAATCCAGGAAAGGCTGATTTGTCGATTGCCTTGCCAAATTGCTCTTTGCACATGATCATTCCTCCGCGCGGTCCACGCAGAGTTTTGTGAGTTGTGGTGGTCACAATGTCAAAAAATGGCACAGGATTTTCAACTGCTTTTCCAGCAATGAGTCCTGCAATGTGTGCGATGTCAAACATGGAAATTGCACCAACTTTTTTGGCAATATCAGTAATTTTTTTGTAATCCAGCTTACGAGTATATGCAGAAAATCCAGCCAGAATTAATTTTGGCTTGTGCTTGAGCGCAAGCTTTTCCAATTCAGCATAATCAATCAAACCATCTTTGCCAGTCTTATATCCAACAAAATTATAGATCTGAGCAGAAAGTGTCACTGGATGTCCGTGAGTCAAATGTCCACCATGCGAAAGATCCATTCCAAGAACAGTGTCGCCAGGTTTCAAAACTGCGTTATATGCAATCATGTTGGCCGGCGCACCAGAATGTGGTTGCACATTGACATGATCAGCACCAAAAAGTTTCTTGGCACGCGCAATCGCCAAAGATTCAATTTGATCAGTAAATTCCTGTCCACCATAATATCTCTTGCCAGGATAACCTTCAGAATATTTGTTTGTAAAAACCGAGCCAAGTGCCTCAAGCACCGCCTCGGAAACATAATTTTCAGATGCAATCAATTCCATCCCCTCCTGCTGACGTTTCATTTCGCCGGAAATGGTGTCATAAACTTTTTTGTCTTGTTTTTTAAGATTTTTAAAAACCATGTATGCAATTTTAAATTTTAAATTTTAAATTTAAACTTAAATTATTTAAACATTATAATTTAAAATTCATTTAAAATTTATAATTTAGCCTTTAAAATTATTTAGTGTTCTTCAGATATTCCCTAAGTGCCAACTTATAACTTCTCAGTGGATTCAATTTTGTGTTTATCAATGTAGAAACATATGGCCTGGCTGCAGGACGTGGAAATTCATCGCTTCCAACTGGCACAACCTTAACTTTCAACTTAGCCATCTTATACAATTCTACAACCGCATCATGCCATGTGCAAGGACCAGAATTTGCCACATGATAAATGCCGAAAGGTTTTTCTGCCTCAATAATTTCTTTTGTTTTTTTGGCAAGATCGGGAGCATAGGTGAAAAGACTTGTTTCTTCATCAACAACTTTGACTTCTGCTCCAGACAAGGCAGCTTTTTTGCCAACCTCAAGCATCACATCAAAAAAACTTTTTTTGGCAGTCTTTGACTTTGCTGGTTTGCCAAACAATTTTGAAAGTCGAATAATATAATATTTTTCTCCATTTTTTTGCACCGCCTCCTCGCCCATCAATTTGCTTTTGCCATATTTTGAAATTGGCTCGGCAATAGCATTCTCATCAAATCCTATTTCAGGAACAAAGCCGTCATGTAAAGAGCAAGATCCACATGACCCACCACAACCAGCTGGCTCCGGAATGTCAGGCATGCCAGAAAAGACATAATCAGTAGAATATTGCACAAAAGTTGCATCAATTTTTTTGGCAATCTTGGCCAAAAACCCAGGAGCTTTTGCATTCAATGCTTTTGCTTTTTCAAATTCAGCTTTGTCCTTCTCGCAAGCATCAACTGCATTGTAAGCTGCAGCATTTAAGATTATATCCGGCAACAATTTTGAAATTTTTTCCTTAACGATATTTTCGTTGGTAATGTCAATTTGTGCAAAGTCCCAAGCAGTAACACGATAATCATCATCACTTTTGAAAATCGAAACGAGTTCCTGCCCAAGCATGCCATTGCTGCCAACAATCAGCACTTTTTTTGTCTTTGCTTCGAGAATTGTTTTTTTGAGCTTATTTTTCATATATTCAAATATTATGTTTTTAGCATTAAGCCCATATATTGTTGCAAATATTAGCACAATTGTCCAATGATTTCCCCTTGACAGCAAGTCAAGTTGATTGTATGATAAATTGTTGTTGGTCACATTGTTGGCCACAACAAAAGCAGTTCATCCCATGGAGTCAAAAAGGAGTAAACAATGCAAAGAAAGTTAACAGCAGAACAAGAGGCCATGCTTGAGGCAAGATTATCAGTGGCTATTGTAAGGGATGTCATCAAAAGACACTTCAATTTTGATTACATCGTCGCGACAAAGGATTGCCTTTGTGGATATTGCCAAAAGACCATAGCTCGTGGAAATCCAGCAATTTCAGTCAAAAATTTCGAAAGAAAAAAATCTGCTCGCATCATTGTTTGCGACAAAGGTTGCCTCGATGGACATGAAACTGCAGAGATTGCATTTTTTGGATGCAAAGAGTTGGAAAAATTACCAACCCTTGATTACAAGAAAAGAATCATGAACAAAGATGATTTAATAATTGGCTACTACGAACGCCTATTGGCGGCCAAGCAAAATGCAGTTGATAACGTCGTTGAGCTTCACAGGAACTTCCAAATGCAGTGCGAATATCAAGATTAAGAATCAACAAGCATAAAAAGCAAAAGACCTCAGAGAAATTTCTCTGAGGTCTCGTTTTTTTGAGGATGTTGTTAATTTTGACGAGCAAGTTCATGCTCGAAAATTTCTTCAACATCGGCCTCGTTTTCAGCATTTGAAAACATGCCGTATCCTGGAGTTGGCTTGCATTCACTGTGAAGCTCTGACTGAAATTCTTGATAAAAATTATCACAAAGAAAATCATACAGAGCTTGCTTGCCTGAGCCATCGAGGTCATTGACGTCAAAATCAATATCATCATCCTCACACTTCTTTTCCACAAATTCAAGCAATTCATCATAATCCATGTCTTGAATTTTTTCCAGTAGTTTCCAGTTCATCTTTAAATACCCCCTTCTTTTTTTGATGGTGTTGCACCCCTGTTCAACACTCACCTGCTGCTTTCAACTAAAAAGAACTTCCTTATCAATAAACAACTATAGCCCAAATACTATAATATGTCAAGACAAATTTAAATACAATAATATCAACATAACAAACAATATTATGCTGTCATCTTAAAGTCAAAAAGAAAGGCGACGTCTTTTGGTGGTCACATTGCCAATTTATTCTCCAAGTAAGATTTGGCATTGAGTTGCTCTTGAAAAGAATTCTCCAATTCTAAGCTAATATAATATGGCAAATACTTTTTATATGGCAATATATATTCCAATTCAGAAACTCCCAGCATATAATGACCGCCTAATCTTTTCCAAAGCCTTTTAATAATGTATCGAAATTGAGGATAGGCCGAGATATGACAGCATCCGACTGAATATTTCTCCAAAAGCAATTCCAATTGCTGAAATGCTTTTGGTGCTTGAATTTTTGAACGCTTGTGATGCTGCACATCAAAACAAATTCCTGCAAATTTTGCCAAATATTTTTCATCAAATGGTCTAAAGTGGTTTTCTACAAAAATCTTATTTTGGTATTTTTCCAAACATTCATCATTAGCACTACCAATGTGAATGTTATATACAATTGTTTTATATTTTTTTTCAAACAGCTCCATTTCCCATGCTTCCATGTCTTGACTGCGAAGATGCACGTGTGGAATTTCTAATCCATCAATTTCAGAAAGTGCGTCATACAATTGTCTTCTTTTTTCTATGGGCAAAAAAGTTGGAAAAAGGGCAATTTTTTTGATGCCAAATTTCTTCATTTCCTCAACTTTTCCCATCCAATTAGAATTTGGAGTTGTTGTAAGTCCCAATAATATTTCGTGTTTATTTTTCATCTTGTAATTTCATTAGTATATTTGCACAATCGTTTCTCTATTTTATTTTTTCACCAACCTCCGCCGCCTCCGCCGCCTCCTCCTCCGCCTGAACCACCACTGCCACTAGCACCAGAAGGAGAAGATGTGCTAGCGGCTATATCAGATGACAGTCCATCAATAGCACTAACGAAATTATTAGCATCAAAAGAATTTAATCCACCGACATACCAAAGAGAAGTGTTAGTTGCAAGATAATCAGCGCCATAAATTTCTTGCATTTTCTTGATCCACTGTTTAGTCATGCCAAATAGAATTGCATATGGCAAGCATTTTTCAAAAATATTTTCTTTCTCATGAAAAACCGCACGATCCTTGTCCACGGTTTCCATGAATAACTTAAAGCCTTTGACTTGCCAATTTAGCTCTGCTCCAACCGGTGTCAGTTTTGGCATAATAAAGCTAAAAACAAACAAAATAACACCAGAAACAATCAAACTTGCAGCCAATGCAGCAGAAACATTAAAAGCAATGAAAGCAAGCCAAATAAAAAATGGAGAAATAACACGCATAACAATGCCAATTCCAATTCCAGATGTTTGAATAAGCCCCTTATTTTTTAAACTATCTTTAGTTGTTTCTTTGATATTTGCAATTTTAATGTAAAACTTATTTTTAAGCGAACTTAAATTTACGATATCGCCATCTTCAAAAATACTATTTAAAATAAGCACTTGTCCTGCATTTAAACTACTTTCTATTTCCATGGAATGCTTCTTTGTTAATTCATGATCTTTGCTGGAAAAAAACAAGATTTTACTTTCAATCTCTTTTATCAATATGAGTCCTCTTGTCGCAAGCCAGATTATCTCAGCTGTAATAAATTCATTCTTAAAAGCACCGCCTCTCATCAGCATGCCCATTTCAATGGGGCTCAAATTGCCAGGTGGAGCATATTCAGCAATGATTGCTTTTTCAATTTTTGGATCTTCTCCATATTTTTTCCACAAAATAAAGCATATCAAAAAGACCAACAAAGGTAATAATAAAAATAGATATTGTCCATATAAATCCAAGAAACTAGGAACATATGGAATAAAAATATTTTTTGGAAAAACAATAGAAGCTGTTATCCCCTGTCTTTGCAAAAAAGTTCCCACAGAATCAAATTCCAAAATATTTGATGCAGTCCAAGAATATTTTGCCAAGTTTTTTTCTTTTGCTCCAAGATTTCCGGTGTAATAATCAACAGCAACATTCTGAGCATTAACCTCATTTGGAAATACCATGCTGGCATGAAACTTGTCAATTTCCAGATCCCAGAAATTTCCATTCAAATTCCAATACAATTCATCAAATTTTTGATTTGCAAAACGAATCGTGTTCTTCACTTTGTAATGAATTACATATACATTCTCTCCTTGGAGTGTCTTTTTTGCATCTCCAATTTGCCAAGTGACAGTGCCATCGCCAAAGTTCCTGGTTGTTGTGTATTTATAATCATTTCCGACGGCATCTTTGATGCTCAACAATTCAACGGGATTACTTATTTTTTTACCATCAACATTAACTTGCGTTGGCAAAATACGAAAAATTCCATGTTTGTTTGGCGCAAATCCACAATCTGCAGTTATAGTTTCAGTTATATCAAGCGATGAATCCTTATTAACAATTATTTTAGAATCAAAATTTTCAATATACCAATCATTAACTGCCAAGCGTCTGGCCTGTGAATATTCAGGAAAAAACAAGACCACTGCAAGAAAAGAAGTTATTAATATTTTTTTAAGCATATTGATAAGTAAGATATTTTTATATTAATTTAAAACTATTTTTACTTTTTGTATTGTTTTTCATAATATTTTGCATACTCACCGGTTTTGATGCTTTTCCACCATGATTCATTGGAAATAAACCAAGCCACTGTTTTGGCAATTCCATCTTCAAAGCTGATCTTAGGCTCCCATCCTAATTCATTCTTGATTTTGGAAAAATCAATCGCATATCTTTTGTCATGACCCTTTCTGTCTTGGACATATTCAATCCAACTTTCATCTCTACACAAAATTTTCAAAATAGATTTAACAATTTCAATATTAGCCTTTTCTCCATTTCCACCAACACAATATGTTTCTCCAATTTTTCCTTTGTGAATGATGGTGTCAATTGCGCGACAATGGTCATCAACATGCAGCCAATCACGAATTTGCATCCCGTCGCCATACACAGGAATCTTTTTCCCTTCCATCAAATTTGTAATCACCAAGGGAATAAGCTTTTCCGGAAAATGATATGGGCCATAGTTGTTGGAACAATTTGAGATTGTTATTGGCAAATTATGCGTGTGAAAATATGCACGCACCAAATGATCAGAGCCTGCTTTTGAGGCAGAATATGGACTTCTTGGGTCATAGGGTGTTGTTTCTGAAAACGGGGCGTCATCAGCTCCCAATGAGCCAAAAACCTCATCTGTTGAAACATGATGGAAGCGCAAATTTCCTGCCTTCCTGGCAGCTTCAAGCAAAGCATGCGTTCCTATCACATTTGTGCGCACAAAAGCCTCTGAGTCCAAAATAGAACGGTCTACGTGCGATTCAGCTGCAAAATGCACAATAGCATCAACCTCTTTGGCCAATTTTTCCACCAAATCCTTGTCGCAGATATCACCTTTCACAAATCTGTGTCTAGGATTATTTTCAAGCTCTTTCAAATTTTCCAAATTTCCAGCATATGTAAGAGCATCCAGATTTATAACTTCATAGTCTGGATATGTTTTTAGAATGTGGTGAACAAAGTTAGAGCCAATAAAACCAGCACCACCAGTGACTAATAATTTCATATTTGTAATTTAGAATTTTGAATTTCGAATTTTGAATCAAGTCCGAATGACCAAATGTTTAAAAAATTATAACATTAAATATTCATTCAAAATTCAAAATTGGAGTTTCGAAATTTATTTTATTATTAAAAAGGTGAATTAAAATCAGCGAATAAACCAGCTTCAGCATCTTTTTTTGACAAAATTGGATTTTCTAATGGCCAATATATCTTCAAAGTTGGATCATTCCACAAAAGAGCGTCTTCACTTTCAGGATGATACAAATTGTCGCATTTATATTGAAATTCAGTATAATCTTCCAAGGTGCAAAAACCATGAGCAAATCCCCTTGGCACAAAAAGCATATAAAAATTTTTGGCTGAAAGTTCAAAACCTTCCCATTTTCCAAAGGTTGGTGAATCCTTGCGAAGATCAACAATAACGTCATACACCGCGCCCTTTGTTACTCTCACTAATTTTGCCTGCGTGTGATCTGGCACTTGGAAATGCAGTCCACGCAAAACACCTTTTGTGACTGACATGGAATGATTATCCTGCACAAATTCAGCATCAATTCCAGCTTCTTTGAATTTTTTTTGAGAATACGTTTCAGCAAAAAAACCTCTTTCGTCATCAAAAACCTTTGGCTTAATCAAGAATGCTCCCCCAAGACTTGTTTTATTAAATTCCATATTTTATTTTTTCATTATTATCGATTATCTCAATACTAGCGTAATTTAAAAAATAAAAAAAGGGGGCAGTCGTTTGACTTGTCCCCTTACTAGCTACGTATTACTTTGAAGTAAATACAGGCGGAAGCTTATTCTCTGTTTCTATGCTTGCATTGATTAGCTTTTTTTCAATTTCATTTTTTCTTGAAATGTTTGCCAAAATACTCAAATGAACTTCGTCCTTAAAAATTGAAAGATAATCAGTAAACATACTAGCATAACAACGCTTAGCAAAAGAAACATACACCCTTGAAGCCACTTCACCATAAAAATCATTGAAATATTGTTCAAAATAATTCCTAGCTTTTTCCTTGTTTTTTTCTGGAAAGTGATTAATTGCGATATACAAAAAATCGCAAGCACCACAGTTCAAGAGCCCTATTGCTCTTTGCAGATTAGCTTCTGTTAAGATGCTAATGGGAGAAAAATAACCAAATACAGCTTCTTCGCAATACAAAAAGGCAACTTTTTTCATGGTACCACCCTCCTTTTTTATTTATTTTTTAAGTAGCTCTGATAATATGGTATCAGAATTCAATATCGCTGTAAATTCTTCCACGCTGCCGTCTTGTTTTGTGATGTTGAATTTTGCAGGCACATCATTCAATCCCGCTTGCTTTTGAACCTTAAGATCATAATAATTTTTGATTTCTTTTGGCAAAGTGTAGCTTATCTCGATAGTCTTTGTTTGGCCAATCGGAACCTTTATTATCGATCCAAAATATTTCTTGCCAAATTCTTCACCAAATTTCGTGTTTCCAAAATTATTCTGACTAACCAGCCAAGCACCCTTGGGAACATAAACTCTCAGATAATCAGTATAGTCCCTTGTCATCCAATCCTTTTGTTTAGCAGTATGCTCGTAAGTAATTTTCAAATTAACCAATGGAGCGTCTTTTGATAAATCAATATTATATTCAACGGAGCGCTTCACGTAGTAATCACTCTTAAAAGCTCCTAGATTAGCATCTGATAGCATTAAATAATCCTTGCTCCATTGCTCATCAACAGTTCCAGTCCATTTTGCATTAGTAGCAATTTTTTGCAATTGTTCATCCTTAAAATTAAGTTGAATGTCCTTTTTGTTCAAATCAGCAAGCAGCACCTTGGCTAATTCTATTTTCTGAGTAACAGAAAAAGCAAAGACTCTCTTTTCTATCTCCTTGGCCAAATCGCTCATCACAGATTTTCTCTCTCCACGATCAATCCCTTGAGTTTCAAAAGCTTTTTCTACTTGATATTCCAAAGACAAAACAGCATTTTCACTGTCATAAGTCCCAGGATATCCCTCAATTGAAATTGGGCCTGTTATTTTCAAAATCGAACTTAACACATTAGCAGTAATAGCAACAACACCGTCAAATTGTTCTTGTCCTTGTCCCATGTAATAAAATTCTTGAGCCTTCTTAGCATTTGTTGAAAAATCTGGAGAAAAATTGCTATCACGAAGTTTCCAGGCTTTGACGCCAAGTGTTTCAGGCATTGGATATGGTGGCACAACATTGTTTGGAATTCTTCCATCAAAATTTGAAAGGTCATGAGTTTCCACTGAGATGACTTTTCCGTCCTTAATTTTGACAATACCAAAAGCACCAATAAAACCGCCGCCTGGCCTTATTTCCATATTGTTCTGAAACAAAACTAGCAATGTTTTTTGTTGTCCATCAGTCTTTAGTAGAAAGTCGCCAATATTTGTCAGTGCTTGAAATTCTTTTTTTTGTGTGACGTCCAGCGGCAAAAAACCCATGACATTTTGAACTGTCATTGAAATTCCTTTGCTTTTAACGTTCCAATATAAATACCACAGCGTCAAAAATATAATAGAAATGGCCCAAAAGATAAACCAAAATGTTTTTGAATATTGCTTAGCCATAAAGTTTTATTCCAAATCTTTAAATGTTGCCTTTTAGCAAATCATTTAGACGTTTTTTTAATTGCTCAGCGGTTGGCTCTGCTAACGTGTCAATCTCCTCAGTTTTGATTTCCTCTGTCACTGGAACGAATTCCTCAGAAGTTGAAACCTCTTGCGGTAATGAGTATTCCTCAAGAAAGTCATCATCAGCAATTGGCAAATTGAAAGGAGCGCCAGCTGATTGACGCGACTCCGTTATTGGCATTTCTGCAAAGTTTGGATATTTGTCATTTTCCATCTTTTTGGTAATTGCTTTCATTTCTTCAATCTTCTGGGCATAGTCATCAATGACTGGCCCTTGAAACACATTTTGCAAAAAATCAACTTCCTCTTCAATCACGGGGATTACCTTTTGCTGGCTAACTGCAAAAAAGTTACGCCCAACAACTTGAGTTTTTTCAATAAGCATCTTTTTACTATTGAGCAGCAAAGCATTGAGCAAATTTGCAACAACAAACGCAAGGAAAAATGAAGCAAGCAAAAGCCAATACCAAGCAGTTATCATTGATTTTGTGATTGGACCATCAATAATTCTCAAATCAAAATCTTTTTGAATATCATAATAAAGTGCTATGGTATCAAAAAGTGTGCGAGCTGTTTTCTGGGCAATTTGTTCAGAATCAGCCTGATATGATGATGTTATTTTGATTCTAAAAACAGAAGAATTATTGCTAACCTTTTGGATCTCAAAAAGCTGATTCCATTTGCTTTTTTTCTGATCCAAAGAATTTCCCACAGCAATATCAGTTATGTCAGGATTAGACTTCAGAATTTTCTCATAAAAAGACAATGTTTTTGGAATCTCAACAATATTGTCCATGAGTTGTCCTTGTTGCTGCAATGCTAATTGAGATTTAGGACTAACTAAGATAGAAATTTCAGATTGATATGTTTTAAAATAATCAGCAAGTAGCAAAAAAAATGTAATTCCAAGTACTGCAGTCATCACAAAAACTTGCGCAGAAAAATGCGCAGGATTGATTTTAATATTTTTCGTTAATTGGAATTTATTCATAATTTTTTATGCTAAAACGGATTTATATAGTGCAATAGTTTTGTTTGCGATTGAATCCCAGCTGAACTCAGACTCCACTCTCTTTTTTGATAGTTGTCCAAACTTTTCAACCTCCTCGGGATGAACCAGCAAGAATGCTAATCTATCGCGCAAATCCAATACAGATTTTGAAGAAAAAGAAAAGCCATCTTGTTCTATCACATCCAGATTCTCTTTGATGTCACTAACCAATGGAGCGCGACCATGTGCCATTGCCTCAAGCAATGACAATGACATTCCTTCAGACTCAGAAGGTTGCACAAACAAATAAGCATGAGAAAATAGTTGCTCCATCGCCTGACCAGTTTGCATGCCAGTAAAAATAATATTCTCACGTCCCTTGGCGATAGTGTGCAAATATTTCACGTAATCATCAGTATGAAAACCATCTCCCACGATTACCAGCTTAAAATTATTAGGAATTCTCGAGGTATCTTCTAATTGCTTGAAGGCCTCAATAAGATAGTGCACTCCTTTGTGCTTAATAAGTCTTCCTTGTGAGAGAATATATTTCTTGTCTTTCAAATTCCATTTTGAAAGCTCATTGGTCTGCTCACAATATCCAATCTCTGCTCCATTTGGAATAATGATTGCATCTGTTTGATATTTTTCTTTTGCCAAAATTTTCAAGGATTTGCTAACAGCAATGGTAGCATCAGGAATTTTGCAAGTAACCATTTCACCAAGACGCAACACTAGCTGTGCTATTTTACCCCATTTTTGATGATAATAATCCTGACAATGAAAAGTTGCCACCACCTTTGTTTTACAAGTTAAATATTTTGGAATCCAACTAAGCAATGTTGGCCCAATTCCATGAAAATGAATAACATCATAGCCACAAAAAAGAGCATGGACACTTGCAAAAAAAGTATGGCTAATTGCATCTAAGTGTTTTGTTGAAATACTAGGCAAATGAATCAAGCGCACACCTTTGTACATTGTTAATTCTTTTGCAACATAGTTATTGCGAACATAAACAAAAACCTCATGACCTTGCGCGGCCATACGAATAGCAATTTGTTCAGCGTGTTTTTCAATTCCACCTGACTTTGCTGGTATTCCTTTTTGTCCAATGAATGCAATTTTCATAGTATTTCAGATGCTTTAATATGATCTGTATTGTTGTTAGAAAAAATTCTAACAACAGACAAACAACATTGATTTACCTCAAAAGATTTATTCCAGAAATGTTTCCAGATTTGTTGTCTTTAAAGTCAGTATTTTTTTGAACAGTCAATCCATTCCAAATGCTTGCTCCAAAACTGACACGAGCATTTCTAGCAACTGCAAACTTTTTGTTATCAGTGATTTTTGATTTGTTAAGATCAATACGTCCAACACCTCCCCAAGCGTTGACTTCTACGCCTTGTCCTGAATTTCCTTTAATTGTATTGTTCTTTGTCCAAATTTCACTTCCATCAAGAGTCAATTTCAAACCGCTTTTATCATTGTTTCTGATTGAATTTTTTTCCATCCACGCACTTGTTCCGCCATACAAATCAATACCATCCTTACCATTATTAACAACATCGTTATTAATAATTGATAGTCTGCGTTTTTGTGAAAAAATTCCACTGCCACCATTGTCGATAATAGTTGAATCAGAAATGCTCACCCTGAACTTATCCTTAACATCACCTTTTTCGATCTTAACACCATCGCCAGTATTGTTTTTGATAACAACTTCAATTATTGAGGCTTTGGCATCTTCTCTAACCAAAACACCATCATCACCTTTTTCGATAGTAACTTTGTTTATTTCAGTATTGTGCTTCATAGTTACAACTGGCTTGTTTTTACTGGCAGGTCTGATGACAACATCACCAGCAGCGCTTCCAAAAACTTGTATACCTTTTTCAATAGTAATGTTTTCACGATATTCACCCTTTGCAACATGAATGTCAATTCTATCATCAGCATTGTCTAATGCTTTTGAAATTGTGTGATATGGACTTGAGGCTGATCCATTTTCCGATCCTTTTGCGCTAGCATCAACATAAATTCCCTTGCGAGAACTTGCAAATGTCAAAAATGGGAGCACGCAAATAGCCAAAAGCATAACTGCGCCAATTACTTCGATTTTTTGCTTTCCTAAAGCATTTTTTAGCTTGTTCATAGTGTATGTAATTTAATTAAAATATGACCTTATATATTAGCAAATTTTTCATGTTTTGTCAACTAATTTCAATTTGGTGCCATCTCGACTTTTTGCCTTCAGTTGGGAAAAAATATGGCTTATTTTCTCCAGATACTTTTTGGCTTCGTATTTTCCAAGATATGCCTTTATGATTTCGGCATCAAAAACTTTTTCGCGACTTGCAATTTGTTTGAGACGTATTTCAAATTCTTTTTTTGTTTTCACCACGAAGCCACATTCGTGATTCTTGATGATTTCTCCATATGCGCCAGCATCAAAACCTACAAAGGGTTTGCCTTGACTCATGGCCTCAATAGCAATAAGACCAAAAGTTTCCGGAAGTTCACTGGCTGAAACGACGCACTGCGAATTTCTGATATATTCCGTCAATTGATCAGCCTTCACAAAACCAAGATAAACGACATTAGAATTTTTTGGAATAACAAATCCATGTTCAATTTCACCAGCCAAGTACAATTTCAAACCTTTTATTTTTGCAAAAGTTTTAATCAAAAAATCTACACCTTTTTCTTTTGAAATTTTTCCTGCATAGATAGCATAAGAATCTGCCACTGAAAAAGAATATTTTCTTGCTCCACTTCTTTCTTTTTCAGGAATAAAGTGTGGCAAGACAATTATTTTCTCAGCATCCATCCCCCACTGAATCAAATTGTTTCTCACGAAATTGCTAGGTGCAACATACAAATCAATATTATCTCGATATGTCCCAAGCCAAGCATGCCAATACATCTCCAACATCGCCAAGAAACTTTTTGCATATGAATCCTTCACGCATTTGTCCAAGAAACACTGATAATACTTGCCGTTTGCACATCTGCGATATGGCTTGCCATTGAGCCTCAAAGAGTGATTCGGATTGATTATCTTCCAATCATGAACTGTCATGACAATTGGAATTTTTCTCTTTTTTATTTCAAACAAAATTGTTGGTGACATCTGGTGATACAAATTATGCACATGCACAATGTCCGGAGAAAATTCATCCAAAATTTTGTTAATTTTTCGATGAGCCTCAAAGGAATAAAACATTCTCAGTGTTCCTTTGAATTTTTGCCAAAAAGAAAACGAATTGGCATATCCAACAGATGAAAGAAAATATTTTTGCCAATCTGAATGCTCATCATCAATTTGATGCATCGAAAAATCAGCCACTTGGTGACCACCAGCTTTCAACAGCGCGATAAGATCAAGAAAGTGCTTGTCTGCACCACGCTTGGCATTATAAAATTTGTTGATTTCCAATATTCGCATACGAATATAATTTCCAATTTCGAATTTTTAATTTCGAATAAATTTTCAATGTTTCAATTTTTTAAACATTGAAAATTCAGACTTGATTCAAAATTCGAAATTCAGAATTCGAAATTTCGATAATAAATTATTTTATTCAGTAACATTTTCGCATATCCTCCTCAATATCCCCAAATTTATCCAGAAAAATATTCCCAACAAATTTGCCTCCAAATATGGCTGAAACATGAAAGCAGTAAGTTGAAAAACGAGAATTCCTAGTGATATCTTTGCAGCTATTTGAAAATCTTCATCATCAATCTTGGCCACAAAAACTTTCCAGCCAAGCTTTCCCACAAACAAGCCAAACAAACCAATTCCCAAGATCCCCATCTGCACCAAAACAACCAAGAAAGAATTATGCATGTTTCGCACCTCCACAAAGTCATGATATGACCCAATTTCCACTGAAACTTTTTTGCCAAAACCAATCCCTAAAAGTGGATTTTGCAGATATTCCTTGCCTGCTTGTTGCCAAACAGCACTTCGCCAAACAATGCTTTCATCTCCTGTGGTATTAGTAACGGAAGTGATTCGATTTGTGATCATTCCAAATCCATTGCTTATAGCGTTATACGCGCTTGAGCGAGGGAAAAGTGTTGCACCATAAAAGACCAAAACCAAGAACATCAGCACCACGATGCTATAATTCTTTGCGTGGGTGCGCAAACGTTTGCGAGCATTTCTTGCAAACAAAATTATCACAAAAATAATAGCCACAAAAATACTAATCCAAAGATGTCGCATCATTGAACCAACAATTCCAATCAACCACAAAGGCATGACGATCAACAGCAACTTCGAAACCAAATCTGATTTATAGGCAACATAAACAAGACCAGCAATTATGGCCATGCAAAGATAATATCCATGCGTAAACGCGAGCGTTCTGATTCCATCAGTAGAAAGCGGTGTAAAATCAGACCAAAGTCCATGTCGCACCAAAATTCCATAGAAGACAAACCAAAGAATTCCAATTGCACTAGAAAACAAAACAACAAGCAATTCTTTCATGTGCTGGCGATTGTCAATCAAAAGATAAGTTGCAAAATAAAAAAGAGAATAGAAAGCATAATTTTTGGCACTGCTAAATGCCAATTGAATTTCACCATTTGCAAAAACAATACTAACAAAGAAATACACCAAAGAAAATACTCCAAAGACAACCAAAAGCCAATCAATCTTTGCTAGTTTGAACTGTATTTTTCCAAGAATAATTTGAAAAATGATGCCAAACAAAACTGCTGCAAAAATAACATCAATTGGATACAGTTTATATTCGCTCTTGCCTAGTACAATCGGAACAAGAGTAAAAAATCTTTCAAAAATAAAAGTAAGAAAAATAATTGCATATAGTCCTGCCTGAGGATATTTAAAGGCAAGCACAGTAGCAACCAAAATTGTTATCAAGTAAAGCGGCAAAATAAAACCAAAAAAATAATTCACTCCACAAAAAAGGCCAACAAAAGCCACAATAGCAACTGCTACCTTCAATTCTTTGCTCAATTTGATTGTATTTAAATAATCTTTCATAACAGATAATTATAGCACACTTAAAGGAAAATGTAAAGCCCCCTAAGTCATTTGACTGAGGGGGCTTTTTTTACTTGATGTAGAGGATATGTTCTTTCATCCTCTCTCTTTCAACTGCTGTGGCATTTTTCTTGTCCACGGCTGTTGATCTTTGGGCAGGCGGAGTGTAAGTGTTACCACTTGTCTTACTGCCTTTGCCCGAAATTGCTGACGACATCTGACTTAGAACCATTTTTCTGGCCCTTTCATCATCTGCCGCTGAAGCATGATGGCATTTGGTACAAGCGTGCACATCATAATTTTCTGCACCCTTCACACCAATGTGAATCGACTGAAAGGTAGGTGCGACATAGGTGATGACATTCACGTTGCCACTGCCACCTTTGCCATGCTTTACTTTGTTCAGATAAACTTTGACATCCGCTGAATTTCCGCGAATGTTGTTGTTCTGAACATCCTGTCTGGCATTAGGCGCATATATAATCGCCGTGTTGCCACTCTTCTTTTTGCCCTTGCCTTTGCCAAAGTCGTTTACCTGATTGATATTCAGGAAAGAAGTGGCATTGGCTTGCGAGCTGTTGTTGGCAGCCGCAGATTGATTGGTTGCTGCAGCGCTATTGTGCGCAGCAGCTGCTGATTGGTTGGTTGCAACTGCACCTTGATCAGAACCATTGTTGGCAGCTTTTTCTGCTGCCACTTTTTCAGTAGCATGCTTTCTAGCCGCCACAGCCCTGGAATCATCACAGCCATTGGCTGAAATCGGAGACCAGGTTGCCATACCTCCTCCGGTATACACGAAATGTGCACCACCGGACTCTGCGATGTCAGCTGTAAAATATGACATGCCAATTTCGACATGCCCTGCCGTTTTCACGCGACAGTCAGGTATTGCCAACCAGAGGCCACCTTTTTTGAAATTAAAGGCGATCTGTCCATCCAAAATGGCATCTTTTGGAATTCTGTATCTTGAGACGTCTCCATTTTTCTCAAATGGATCAACTCCGAACTTGTTTCCGCAGCCAGCGCGGAGATTGTCCTGGCAAAATAAAATCATTTGCCAATCACCTTCTCCAGCAGCTTTTACCTGCACAACACCATACGTATCGCTAGAAACAACAGTGTTGTTGTCTCTTGTTGGAAACGTTGCTGCAAAACTTGCAGCAGCAACCATCATCAGTACACACCCCAGGACCAAAGAAATGATCTTTTTCATTTTACTTCTCCTTTTTGGTTGGACGTTTCCTCGTCCATAGTTTTTTCGGAAACCACAACTTGGTTTGTTCCTGGCATTATCACATAATCACCAGTTGAAACCTTTGTCACGGTTGTTTCTTGATTCATTTCAACACCTTTCTGCTCGAGTTTGACGCTTCTCTCACGGAGATTAGCATCAATTGCGCGCAGGTCAGTGTTGACCTTGTAGCCTGCAAAGGCTCCAAGGAATGGTCCACCTTTGGCAAAATTTGCCGAAATGCCAATTTCAATCCTGTCATACAAATCGAAAACAATTTCTGGTCCAAGACCAATAACTGTTTCGCTTCTCATAAAGTTGAGACCAGCAAATGGTCCAAAGCGGACCTTGATGTCCCTGTTGAAGCGATGCTCCCACATGAGAGCAAGTCCCAAATAGGAATCACCACCAAAATACTGTCCATCAGCACTGGCAATCAACTTATCCCTACCTCCAACCGTATGTGCATACTGGAGATATCCGCCAGGCATAAAGCCTTTGCCGGATGATTTCTCTCCAAAACGATACATTGGCCTGAACTTGGCAAGAATATCATCTTCTTCGCCCAGTGCTTGGTAGTAACTCAGGTTTAGCCCTGGAGCAAAATATCCCCAGTGATAACCATTGTCACTCCAGCCCTTGTCCGCCTTGGCAGTAAGGCCAACCCCAAAATTACGAGGTTGTTCTTTGCCTGCCCACCAATGTGTCCATTCGCCCATTGACCAAATGCCTTTTGATTTTGCACCCATTGCATACCATCCTCCGGCATACAAAGTGTACTCATCAAAGGTGTGTTGTTTCTTTTCAACCACCACCGGATTGGCAGTGGAAGGAGAAATTATCCAGCTGACTTCTGCAACTGCAGGAGTTCGTGCTGGAACTGGTTTCTCTTCTGCTGCTTTTGCCACAACAACCGCCTTAACCTCCTCCTTGACGGGTTCTGGTTTTGGCATCAAAGCAACTACAGCATCTGGCACTGATTTAGGAGGAGAAACAACTTCCACCTTCATCGGCACTGCTTTGGGGTTGGCGGCAAGTGCCTTGGCACGGCGGTTATTCAAAATCTCAATAACCTTGGCAGTGCTTTGACTTACCATCCCAATCCCCTCGACGTACACCATTTCTTGCCCCCAAGCATTGGGCACAAGAAAAACTAACAACATACAAAACATAAGCTTTTTCATGACTCACTCCTTTCGTTTCTTTTTGGGATTTTTTTTGACCGCAGCAGTTTCGACTTTTGGAGTTTCAACTTTTGCAGCAACGATGGTTTCTTTTGATTTTTCCTCATCAATCTTTTTTGCAACCAAGATCTTGAGGACTTCTTTCTCTTCATTGAGTTGCCGGATTACTTCCAAACGAAGTTTTCCAATAAACTCAACGATCTGACCCATCATTAGACGGTCAGGAAGTTGAGACATATAATCCCAACCCTGTGACTTTGCAGTCATTCCTTCAATGATGGAAGATCCAATAGTCCAAAGGGTGTAAATTGGGTTGGTACTAATCGTAACCTTCCCATTAAGCACCACCTTGTCCAAAAGGTTGTACCCAGGATTAATCCTGGCTATCGTCTTAAAATCTTCATCTCCATAGGGAGTGAAAACTTCGCCTTGATAGGTGGAATAAAGATTCCACGACTGAACATTTTTTTCAAAACCACTCATCCGATGTCTTTTTCCTACTCTCGAACCTTCCTTTTTGATTGTCTCAGCTCGATACGCTCTTTCATTGCGAAAGCGAGCAGCATCGATCATTGCCAAGACTCCTTCAAAATTGCAAACGAATTCGCCCTTTGAAGAAAGCAGTACCACATTTGCATCGCGCAGCTTTTCCTTATCACCCTCAATAATAACTGAGAAGCGATACTCTCCGGACTTATACATCCCAGAAAGCACAAATTGGGTAAAAAACTCTTCACCCTCCTTGTTTACAGCCAAGCCATTCCAACGTATCCGACCTGGATACATTTCAGCGGAGATGCACTTGTCAGCAACAGGAGCTTCCACAATCGTGATTGCTCCGTCTTTGACATTTCGTGTGGCGGCAACACCAACTGATTGCACCGGTGTTACCAAAAGATTAATTGGATCATTAAGATCCAAAGGGCCATCCTTCATGACCAGAGTGTTTGCACACCCCGTCAGCATCAAAACTACCAACAAACAAAATACTTTCATGATATTCTCCTTTTTGTATGTTTTATAAACTATTTAGTTTTTAAGTTACAAACCCGAACCAATTTCGAGTTTATCCAGAGGCTTCTTTGCAATACAATCAGAAGCCTCCCAATCTACCCAAAATCGAAAACTATTTTTTATATATTTGAATTTATGGACTGAGTACTCTGAGAGAAAACATCTTTTTTTCTGCTTTCATTCTTAGCAATAACCCAAAGCGAGCTTAGCATTATTCCCAAAGTAAATCCACCCAAAATCACAGCAGCAATATTTGCAAACGAAGGATTTTTTTCCAGCACTGGTCCTGACAAAATTTTGACATCAATATTTTGACCTTCACCATAGAACAAATTACTTTTGGTTGTAAGCACATCAGCAATAGCCTGTGAAATTGCCAAAGCTTGTTTTTGATCATTATCGAAAACCTGCACACTAACAACACCCAAATCAGGATTCAAAGTAACCTGCACCGCATTGCTCCAAGTTTTAAGTTTTTCTTTTTTATCAAAAGGCAAAAATTCCGAATTAACTTTTCCAGTTTTTACAACTTCACCGATAAACAATTCGCTATAAATCCCCTCATTCAAAACCTTGCCAATATATTGCGCAGATTTTGAAAGAGTATAAAAATCCTGAGAAGCTGTTTGATTCTGAACGATCAAATAGTCAGTTTCCACCTTAAAATTCTTCTCTTTTAGCACTAGAAGCAGAAAAGAAAAGGCGGCGCAAAGAAAACCAAGCAAAATGATGGTTCCTATTTTTTTCTTCATTAAAGCCAAAAGTTGATTGTTTTGCATATAAATTGAGATATTATGATATGACTTACTATCTTAGTACAAAATAAGGTTTTTGTCAATAGCAAAAAGACCACAATAAAGGGTCTTTTTGATGTTTTCTTAGGATATTTTCTGCAAAATCTAAATACTATTTATTTCTTCACTAAAAAACATTCGGATAAATCATAAGAATAACTCTCGCATATCACTTCAAGTACTCCAAACGCTTTTTCTGCTCAAATCTTTCAATTGCATAGCGCAGTGTTGTGCGAGACATCTTGCCTTTATTTTTTTGCAAAAATTCCTCCAACAATTTCTGAGAGCAACGCTTGCCAATTTCTCGTAGCATCCAACCAACAACTTTGTGCATCAAGTCTTCTTTGTCGCGCAGCAATTTTTCCGCCAAAGAAAATGCTAATTTGCTTTGGCCAAGTTTTATTTCATGAAAAGTTGCCTGCATCGCAATTCGACGCTCCCAAAGATTTTTTGAGCAAGCCAATGAAAACAACACATCTTTGCTTTTTCCAACCAACCATGCTCCGACTATTTTGTCGCCACTTGAATCAACCAAATCCCAATTATTAACATAAGCCGTATTTTCTAAATATAAATCAAAAATTTGTTTTTTTGTTTTTTCATTTCCTTTTTGAAATTTCAAAACAAGTAGCAATATTGCAGCCAAGCGTTCTTCATGAAATTTTGACTTCATAACATCAGATATCTCAATTAATGACATTTGTTGATGTTTTTTCACAAGCTGCCTAATGGTTGGAACAGTTAAGCCAAGAAAAATATCACCATAACCATATTGACCCTTTCCTGTTTTGAAAAATCCAGCCAACACCTTGGCTTTTGCAGGATCTTTCAAGGATCTTATTTCCTTTTGAAGTTTTGATATCTCCATTTTGCTTGTTTTTTTAGACAATATTAGTTGCAGCTTTTTGGTTCTTGATAATTTCTTCACCTCACATTCCATTTTTGAAGCCATTGATCTGCTTTGATGTTGCTGCGAAAAAACCAACTCTACTGGCCTGCGAGCCGAGGTGTATTTTGCACCTTTTTTAGAATCATTATGCTCTTTTATGCGACGCGCCAAATCAGTAGTGATTCCAGTATAGAAACTGCCATCAGCGCATTTTACTATATATAAATAATACATAAAAAATTATTTTTTCTATTTGCAATTATTGGCAATGTTGTATATAATTTATTCATAAAGCCTTCAGAATAAAGAATTGAAAAATTGGAACCCACCTGGATTTTCAGGGAAAAAATATATTTTTTCCGATAAATATTTTCTGGGATCCACACGATTCTTTTGCATTGAGGGCTTTTATTTTTGCCTAAAAATTAATATTCTTTGCAAGTAAGTATAAAAAGGAAATATTTTCCACAACAAGCATCGGTATTCCAATAGCAAAATACCATTTTCTCGTTTTGTGACGAAAAGCAAACATCCCCACCCAAACTCCAACACTGCCAAAAGCTGTGGCCATAAAAAACAATAGTCCTTCGGAGATTCTTTCAGCATCAGCTTTTTTTGATTTTCTCTTGTCCAAAAACATCAGCAAAAATGCCAACAAGTTTATGGTTGTGAAAAATATTATTATATACATTTCCATTTTTATAAATACGTCATGTAAATATTGTTTTTTGCGGCTTCCGTGTGAACGCAGCAACGTTAGGCAAGCACAAAAACAATATTTACATGACACCAAGAATTAAAAAATAGCTATTAACTTAATAAGCATACACTTAGATAGAAAAATTACCAAGAAAAAGGACACCTTGAATTTCAAGATGTCCTTAAATTTTTAAACAATGTCTGATGGGCTTATTAATATGCAATAAGTCCGTCAGTCCCAACAGTTTTGACTGCACCGTTTATGCTAAAGGTGCAAACTGCTGGGTCAGTGTTAAATGAGATAAAAGTTCCGTCTGGCCGCACTAAGTACGGCATGCCAGCACCTGATCCCAATGCTTTGGCAGTCCCAGCAATAACAGTTTTTGGCAAAACCAGCAAAGCAACTTTGCCTCCAGCTGGATACCAACTGCCATTGTCATTCCAGGCAATTCTATAGCCTGAAATAATATTACCAGCGGCATCCAACACTTTTTCTGTAGGATTGCTAGTCACCAATCCAATGAGCTTATCCCCTTCAATGACTGGCGTTATTTCAACTTCTCCAGTCACAGTGTTGACACTCACTAATGTTTTGGAGACAACTACAGGTGTGGAAGCGGCCGATCCAGATGCTGAAACTGAACCACAACCACAGACAAAAAAACAAACCACCAACAATAAAATAAATTTCTGCATGATGTCTTCCTCCTTAAGGAAAATTTTTTTGTATTGAGCATTTTCAGCTCAAGTTGGCCAACAAAAACATCTGAAATTTTTCAAGTACTAACCCTATAGTATACTCCGAAATTCATGTTTTGTCAAGAGTGCCAAGACAAAAAAATATCAACCAGCGATGGTTGATATTTTTCAAAAGATAAGTTTTCAGTCGTTTTTGCTTACAACTTTACTTGAATTTTAATTTCTTGCCCCTGGCGATCAATCAAAAGTTCGATATTATCACCCTTTTTGTATTGATTGATCAAATTTGAAAGTGGACTGTCTAATGTAACATCCCTTCCGTTGACAGACAGAACAATATCATTAATCTTAACCCCAGCACTCTCCGCTGCTGATCCTGCAATAATAGCCAGGCCTTGTTTTTGTGATGGTGAGAAAATAAGTGCACCTTTGTCGCGATTCAATCCATTGGCAATAGCATATTCTTTGGTTATTGGAACATAGTAGGCACCAAAAAATGGTCTGTTTTCAAATCCACTTTGCAACTGCAAATCCAAAGATTTTTGCACATCAGCCGCAGGAACCTGAAAGTATTGAGCTTGTCCATCAATGATAAGTGAACCGATAATTCCAATCAGATCGCCGCTATATCCAATCACAGGACCGCCGACATATGCTTTTTGATTGTCAAAATTACTTTCAAAAACACCTTCCAGCTTTTCAGTCAAAGAAACCGTCTTACCTGCCAAGTTATAAGTTTTATCAATATTGCTTAATAATCCTGAAGCATAACGATTTTGATATTCACCAAATGAATTTCCAATAGCTACAATTTTTTTGCCAGGCCTTACCATCTTTGAATCAGCAAAAGAAATGGCAGTCAAATTACTAGCATCTATTTTCAAAAAAGCTAAATTCGAAAATTCATCAATTCCTAAAAGTTTTGCATCAAAACTTGAGCCGTTGAAAAGCAGCACCTTATATGCAACATCTTTTTCAATAATAGCGCTGCGATATGTCGCAATCACACCATCACTAGTAATGATTATTCCTGTTCCACTTTGATATACACTTTTAGTGCTTTTGCTTGCTGAGTCTTTTTGTTGTCCAAAGGAAATTATGTTGACAACTGAGTTTGATGCCTGTGAGGCAATTTCATTGATAGAATCATCTTCTTTGATGCTTATCTGTTCAGTCTTATTGATCACTGTAACATTCTCAGACATGCGCTTGAACATATCTATGCGAGACAAATATTTGTTAGTGCGAATAAATGGAAGAACTTTTTGATCAAAATACACCCCACCAATCCCCCCTATGCAAAAAATTACTAACAAAACAAGAAGTGCTTTTAAAACATATTTACCTTTTTTTGATTTTTCACTCATTATATGTTTTAGACTTTATAAATTATAACATTACACAATTGGCAACCAACGCGTGCTTGAAAGCACCAAAGCAACAAGTGTTGCAAAAAATAACATATTAGCAAAAACTCTTTTTTTTGATAATATGTTCAAAAAATGGCACTGCACCAAGTCCCAGAACACATAGTAAAAAATAAGACTAATAACGCCTGTTGTCAAGTATCCAAATGGCCAAAAATTCAAAATCCACACTATCTCAGCCATTACTAGTCCCAAGACAAGACTGAAGTTTAAAACATTCCTCTTGTCATCATTAATGAGCCAGAAATATTGAAAGCTAACAAACACCGTTACTAGCATCATCATGAACATTAAAATCCAGAGCGGTATGGCAAAGTTTAAATATATTCCATATGCCATTGCATTGAAAAGAAAAATTGTGGCCACACTTCCAGCTGAAATTACACCCCTAGCAGTCTGATCTTTTTGATAATGACGCAAGCGGTATAGTGCAATATGCAAAAAATAATAAGCAATGGCACTGAGCGCGATCAATAATTGCTGTTGCTTTATTGATTGAACAAAATACAAAAGACCAAAAGTTGAAACTACCAACAAGATTGGAATTGGAACCATGCTAATTTTTTGCGATACACGTTTGGCAATTTGATAATAATAAACCAAAGCAGTAACAAACAAAGTGGCAAGCGTCCAGAATCCAGCTTCGGAAATAAAACTACTCATTGAATCGGTGGTGATAAACTGTAGCATCAGAAAAAAAATCAAACTATACAAAAAAATTTGAAATTGAAAAAACATAAAATATAATATCTATACAAAATTTAAAGAAAACTATCACATCTTCAATATTCGCATTTTATGTTAACTATGTCAAAAAATGACGATATATTCACTATTTTTCAAAAATTATTTTTTCGTTTTTTAATTTTATGCGCACAATGTCACCATCTACAATCTTTCGTTCGATTATTTGCAAAGCCAATTCATCAAGTATTTCATTTTGAATGATACGCTTAAGAGGTCTTGCTCCATAAATCGGATCATAACCTTTCTGCGTCAAATAAGCTTTAACCTCATTTGATATCTTAAGTTTGATATTTTTTTCATCCAAACGATTTTGCACCAAATTCAATTGAAGATTTGCTATTTCCAGAAGAACTTTCTTGTCCAACGGATGAAAAATTATCAAATCATCAATTCTGTTCAAAAATTCAGGCTTAAACTGTTCGCGAAGACTGGCTTGAACTTTTGCCCTCATCTCGTTTTCATCAGTAACATCGTCCTTGCGTTCACCTTGAAAACCAAACGATTCCATTTTGTAAATAATATCACTGCCAACATTGGAGGTCATGATAATAACCGTATTTTTGAAATTAACAATACGACCCTTGGAATCAGTTAGTCTTCCATCATCCAGGATTTGAAGCAGAATATTGAAAACCTGAGGATGCGCCTTTTCAATTTCATCAAACAAAATAACACTATATGGTCTTCTTCTAACGATTTCAGTCAACTGACCACCTTCATCATATCCAACATAGCCAGGAGGAGAACCAATCATTTTGGCAGTTGAATGTGATTCCATATACTCACTCATGTCCAATCTGATCATTGATTTTACATCATTAAACAAAAACTCTGCCAAAGTTTTTGCCAATTCTGTTTTTCCCACACCCGTTGGACCAAGAAAGATAAAAGATCCAATGGGCTTGTTTTCTTGTGAGATCCCTGCACGCGAGCGACGAACAGCATTTGAAACGGCAGCAATTGCCTCTGTCTGACCAATAACGCGCTTTTCCAATTCTTTTTCCATGAAGGCAAGTTTTTCAAGCTCACTTTCTAGCATTTTTGAAATTGGAATTCCCGTCCAACGCGAAACAACCTTAGCAATTTCTTCGGCGGTTATTTCTTCTTTTAAGATTGAATTTTCTTTTTGAATTTTGCTTAGCTTCTTTTCTTCGTCTTTAATCTTTTTTTCCAAAAACGGAATTTTTCCATAGCGAATTTCAGCAACCTTGTCTAGCTGTCCATTTCTTTCTGCAATTTCAGCTTCCGATTTCAGCTTGTCAATTTCTTTTTTATGTTGACGACTAGCCGTGATCAAGTCTTTTTCTGTTCTCCATTGCAAGGTCAAAATATTTGCCTTCTCTTTCAATTCTGCCAACTGTTTGTTGATTTGCAAAATCTTGCTGCGAGACTCTTTGACCTTGTCCTGTTGAATAGCCTTTTTTTCAATTTCTAGTTGTCGAATCTTTCTTTGCATTTGATCAATTTCCGTTGGCATTGAATCAATTTCCATGCGCAAAGCAGATGCTGCTTCATCAATCAAATCGACAGCTTTGTCCGGCAAAAATCTGTCTGAGATATATCTTGAAGACAACTTTACAGCAGCCTGCAAGGCATCGTCAGTGATTTTTATTCCGTGATGCAATTCATATTTTTCTTTGATTCCTCTTAATATTGCCAAAGAATCTTCCTGTGAAGGCTCGCTGACAATGACTGGCTGAAATCTTCTTTCCAGTGCTGCATCTTTTTCGATATATTTTTGATATTCTCTGATTGTTGTTGCTCCGATTGTTTTTAATTTTCCACGCGCAAGCGCAGGCTTCAGCATGTTTGAAGCATCAAGAGAACCTTCAGTTGCTCCTGCACCCACAAGTGTGTGTAATTCATCAATAAAAATGATATATTTTCCATCCGCATGTTCAGTCTCTTTCAAAATTGCTTTCAATCTGTCTTCAAATTCACCACGAAATTTTGCTCCAGCCAAAAGAGCACCAAGATCAAGAGAAATCAATTCCTTGTCTTTAAGTGTTTCTGGAACATCTCCGGAAGCAATTCTCTGGGCCAATCCTTCAGCAATGGCAGTTTTTCCTGTTCCAGCTTCACCAATCAAAACAGGATTATTTTTTCTGCGACGACTAAGCACCTGCATCACTCGACGTATTTCCTCATCGCGGCCAATCACTGGATCAAGCTTGTCCAAGCGTGCCAACTCCGTCAAATTGATGGTGTATTTTTCAATCACCTGAAACTTCCCTTCCGGCTCTGGAGTGTCAACTTTTTGCGCTCCGCGAAGCTGTGAAAGAATTTGCAAAACTACTTCATATTTTACACCATTGCCTTCTAGAATTTTTTTGGCAGGAGAATTTAGCGCCAAAAATGCCAAAAGCAAATGCTCTGTTGAGACAAAATCATCACCAATATTTTCCATCTCCTTTTCCGCTTGTTCCAAA
Organism: bacterium; assembly: GCA_037140955.1. GTDB lineage: Bacteria > Patescibacteriota > Minisyncoccia > Moranbacterales > GWC2-37-73 > UBA12068. Next base: position 39,939 of record JBAXDL010000007.1, read on the forward strand.
ATCTGAACAAGCATAGGAGTGATAAAAATTTGCCCCAAGGCTCCTATTTCCGTTTTGGGGTATTTTTTTATTTCTTCCAGCACATCAATTTTTATTTTTTCAAGATCAATTCCAATTTTTTTCAAAATTACCGGCGCAATTGAACCATCCTGAGCAATAAGCGAACCAAGCAAATGAAAAACATCAATCTGCTGCTGGCCCATTGAAATTGCTTGCTCCTGAGATTGTTTGAGCAGTTCTTGAGATTTTATTGTGAGCTTATTGATATCCATGAATACAAATTTTTAATTTCCAATTTTTAATTTTATAAATAAATCAAAAAACTTTAATGTTTTTACTCCAAATTTATTCCCTTAGAAGAATAATTTAGGAATTAAGAAATTATTTAAAAATTACAAAAATTAAAAATTACAAAATCATTACGAAATTTAGCTTTTACGTTCTTCCAATTTTACCTGCACATCCTTGATACTACCTTTGTGTGAAATTTTCAATGTAATCGTATCACCAACATTATATTTGCTAATGACATCATTCAATTGATTGTTTTCATCTAATTTTTGACCATTAATTTCCAGGATGATATCATTTTCCATTATTCCGGCTTTGTCAGCAGGAGAACCAGGGATCACTGCAAAGTCAGTCATTTTTGTTCCGCGCAAAACCAACACGCCATAAGAAAAATCAATGCCAGTATCCTTTTGAACACTGCTATCAATTGGGATATACCTTACACCCAAATATGGAATTGATATTTTGACTCCAGTTTTCACCTGATCAATGAGTCGCTTGGCTTGATTGATTGGCAAAGCAAAGCCAACATTTTGAGCACCTTTTGCAATGGCAACATTAATTGCGATCACATCACCATTAATATTAAGCAATGGTCCACCAGAATTTCCAGAATTAATAGCTGCATCAGTTTGAATAATATCAGTAAGCCTTTCGCTGTCACCAAATGAACTAGCTGCGTTAATGTTTCTCTTTAGACCTGAAACTATTCCACGGCTAACAGTGTTGGAAAATTCTCCCAATGAATTTCCAATAGCAACAACAGTTTGTCCTATTTTCAGATTTTGCGAATCACCGAGCTGTATGGTTGGAAAATTATTTCCTTCAATTTTAATGATAGCAATGTCATATATTGGGTCACTTGCTAAAACCTTGGCGTCATATTCCTTGCCATCGCTAGTAATTACCGTATAAGATGCTTGCGTGTCTTCAATAACATGCCTGTTTGTCAAAATATAACCATCGGACTGGAAAATGAAACCACTACCGCCGCCAATTGTTTGTTTTTGACCAGGAGTTGTTGTGTCGTTTTGAGCACTTCCTCCACCATTACCAAAAAAATCAAACAACCCACCAGGACCATTCATGTTGATCCTGTTTCTAGTGATATTTTTTGAAATTGAAATGCTAACCACGGCAGGAGAAACACGCTCCACCAAATCTGTTACCGCAGAGTCTTCTATGACAACTTGCTGTTTGTTGACTTTTGCATCATCCTTGCTGGAGACTGGAAAATATTGATCTATTTTTTTTGAAAATATTTGAGTTGCACCTGCTGACAAGAAACCAAAAAGCGCTCCCATCACAGATGACAACATGATTGTGATTACCATCAAAACAACCAGTATTTTGCCAGTGAAAAAAAATTTTTTCTTTTTTTCTAAATTTGATTCATCAAAAATATTTTCATTATTTTTTTCAGAAATTTGCTCATCATTTTGCATGTTTTCCATAATAAGTAGCAGAAATATAAATAAGCCTTGCTTAGAAATTTTCTATTTATTTTAAAAAATTATTAACAACCCACTAGATATTACTGAGTAAAAAACTCATTAAGACTAATACAAGAGGAGAATATTAATATTTCCAATATCACCAACAAGGGTGATATTGGAAACAAAAGTTTGTACCCTCAAATTGGTCAAAACACCATGCAAGCAAAAACTATTCTAAAGAAATAGCGTTTACCGGGCAACTGTCTACAGCCTCTTGCACGTCGCAATCTCCACAATCTTCACTAACAACGTGTGATTTTCCATCCTTTATTTGAAACACGCTAGAACATAGTGATTCACATGTTCCACATCCGATGCACAAATCTTCGTTTACAACTGGTTTTGTCATATTATTTTTTTTAAAAAATTATTTATTAAAACATTATCGACGCATCACCTTGAAACTTTGCTCTTTCAACTGCTTCAAATTCGCGCATTTTTTCATCCCTAAAATCAACCATGCCCTTTTTTGAATCCCAAGTAAACTCAGCCAATGGCAAAGAAACTTTCATTTGTTTCTTTTGCGTGTCCAGCCAATCACTAAACGAATCTTTGGAAACAAAAATTTGTCTCAACTGCAAAATATCCTCACCATTTTCTTTTTTGCTATTTTCAATTTCAACAATATGAAAACCAATAGAACTTTCTATGATTGAATTTTTTTGAAAAGAACTTTTTCCAAACAATGCCTCTTGTAACTGCGGCAAAACCTGATCTTTCTTTGCCCAACCAAGTTCACCATCTTTTTCACGAGAAGGTCCCTGTGAATACATACGCACAACTTGAACAAATTCTTTTCCAGCTTCAAGATCTTTCTGTGCTTGCAAAATCTTTTCCTTGGCCGATGCTGTGCCTCCAAGTTCTTCTGCTTGGATTTTGCTTGCCAATGCATCAGCATAAATTCCAGGCAAAACAATTCGCTGTTTGAATTCTTCCACATCCCAACCATATGATTTCAAAAGATCAGCCTTAAAATCTTCCGCGCTTCCAAATTCAGCCAGTTTTTGAGATACAACTTTTTCAGCATCCTTGTCGCCAAAAGAAAGACCTCTTTCTTTTGATAAAACCTCAATAATCTTGTCTTCAACCATTTTGTCTAAAATCTCTCTTTCTTTGATCCTCAGACGTTTTTTTCCATTTTCTGTTGTAAAATCAATGCGTAAACCCTCTTTAGCAAAATCCTGTGTCTGATAAAACTTCTGGACAGATGCCATGTTCTTTTCAACATCGTTGATATATACAATATTTGTCCAGCCAATAATCGCAGCAGGAAAAGGAATCACTTTGGCAATTTTGACAGCTATTTTGTTGCCTATTTCAGTGTTTGTGCCATAGGCCAAAATGCTGCCAACAAGCAAAACAACCACAAACAAAATCAAAATGCCATACACAAGAGTTGATACTTTTACTTTTTTTTCGTCGCTATCGATGTGTTTTTTCATAAAATAAAATTTATTTTTTCAGCAATCAAAACTTTTTTTGTTTACTTTTTAATATTTAAAAAAGAAATTCCACCATTTTTGATAATTAGGAACAGCTGCCTGAGGTTGAACATCCTCCTCAATTGCAACCTCTTGCTGCTGCTCTTTTTGGGCGCCAGGCTTTACTACTACCACACTTTCATCAGTTTTTTGGAGATTGAGCTTTTCTTTAGCAATCTTTTCTTGAAAATCACTAGTTTCAAAATATGCAATACGCTGACCAAGCAAATCATTCTCTTTGGCAATACGATCAGCTTCCTGTTGCAATGCTTGAACCTCTTTCTCGATTGTTTTTGAGCGATAAGCCTCACGCACAGCACTGATCGAGATTAAAACAGCCAGAACAATACCAGCGATAAAAAAAATAACCACGAATGAAAACTTTTTTTTCATTTTGTTTTAACGTCCAATAAATAATGAAGACAGAGAAAATCCAACCATTGAAATGATGGCCAAAACAGAGATTATTATCCACAGTATTTTCGCTCTTCTTTTTCTTTTTTGATGACTCATCCGGTAGTAGAAATTCGAATGGCCTTTGGCCAAAACTAATCTCAAAAATTAACAACTAAACTTTATTTTTTCCGAAAGTAAAAATTCTTACAAAACAACTTATTTTCGAATTTTCACTACCGGACTCATGCTTTTATTTTATCAAATTTTTTAGTAAAATACAACACACAAAAAACTATTTTTTAAGCACTGCCAAATATGCTTCTGATGGCACTTGAACTTTTCCAATGCTGCGCATTTTCTTTTTCCCCTTCTTTTGTTTATCAAGAAGCTTATTTTTTCGCGTCACGTCGCCTCCATATAGTCCAGAAATAACATCTTTGCGAAAAGGCCTGATGGTTTCACGTGCAATAATTTTTGCTCCAATTGAAGCCTGCACTGGAATCACAAAGTTTTGACGCGGAATGGCAGCGGCCAATTTTTCCACAATTCTTTTTCCTTCACCGTGAGCGCGCTCCCTTGGGACAATGCGACCCAGCGCTTCCACAACTTCCCCCGCCAAAAGAATGTCCAATTTGATCAAGTCAGATTTTCGATATCCCACCACATCATAACTCATGGAAGCGTAGCCAGAAGAAACACTTTTCAAATCATCATGAAAATTCACGATAATGTCCATCAGTGGAACCTCAAAAGTCAGCAATATTCTTTCCAGATCAATATATTCAGTGTTGAGATATGTTGAGCGCAACGTTCCCATAAGCTCCATGATTGATCCAAGATATGTTGCGGGTGTAATGATGTCCAATTTCACATATGGCTCAGAAATCTCCTCAAGCTGCGAAGGATCTGGCATTTGTGTTGCACTATAAATCTTTTTTATTTCATCGGATCCGCGCAGTTTAATTTCATAGACTACACTTGGCGTGGTGATGGTTGGAGAAAAATCAAATTCTCGTTCAAGTCTTTCGCGAATAATTTCCAAATGCAAAAGCCCAAGGAATCCACAACGAAATCCTTTTCCAAGAGCCAGATTGCTTTCCGGCTCAAAAACAAATGATGCATCATTCAATTTCAATTTCTCCAAAGAATCGCGCATTGCATTGTATGCATCTCCCTCAATCGGATACAGACCAGCATAAACCATCGGCCTCACCTCCTTGTATCCTTCCAATGCTTGCACATGTGTGGCATCACCTTCAACTGTGATGGTATCACCAACACGACAAAACTCCACGCTTTTAAGTCCAGTGGCGATATAGCCAATGTCACCAGCTGTTAGCATCTGTGTGGCTGAAAATTCTGGCTTGAAATATCCCACTTCGATCACACCACTTTCTTTTTCAGTTGCCATCATGCGAATTTCATCATCGCGCTTCACATGACCATCCACAATGCGGACATAGGCCAGCACTCCTTTGTAAGTGTCATATTTTGAATCAAAAATAAGTGCGCGAAGTGGTTTCTCGCTGTCACCATTGGGAGCAGGAACTTTTTCAATAATAGTTTTTAAAATTTGATCCACTCCCACGCCAGTTTTTCCAGAAGCTTCCAAGATATCCTCTTCTTTGCAGCCAAGGATGTGAATGATTTCTTTTTTGGTTTTTTCCACATTTGAATTTGGCAAATCAATTTTGTTCACTACTGGAATAATTTCCAAATCCTGTTCAATGGCCAAATACAAATTAGAAAGTGTTTGTGCTTGCACTCCCTTGGTTGCATCAACCAACAGCACCGCTCCTTCCACGGCTGCCAATGATCTTGAAACTTCATAGCCAAAATCAACATGACCAGGAGTGTCAATAAGATTCAAGATATAATCCTCGCCATTTGAAGAATAGTTCATACGAGCTGGTTGCAACTTGATGGTGATGCCGCGTTCTCGCTCAATATCCATCTGATCCAGCAATTGCTCCTTCATTCTGCGCATTTCCACGGTTTTGGTCACCTCCAAAAGCCTGTCAGCCAAAGTTGACTTGCCATGGTCTATATGCGCAATTATACAAAAGTTTCTAACGTTTTTTTGTTGATCCATAAATTTCAATATTTCCTTAATACTACACATAAAGTTTGTTTTAAGCAAGAAAAGGACCTGCTCGCATTTGCAAGCAGGTCCTTTGTTATTTCTTGTTGAGGAAATAGTTCCTTGGAATTTCTTTCCTTTCCTCAACAATTTCGCAGGCTATTTGATCATAGCCTTTGATTATGAGGTACTTTCTACTCTTGTGCGTTTTCTTGTTTTCCGCAACAAGATTGACGAATGTCCCTTCCATCAAAAACATTGGACTTTTTTCAATTTCCAATGTCACATCTCCTTTGGAAAAGACCAAGACACTTAGTTGTGCAGTCTGCAACCACTGCATCTGCACCTTGCCTTTTGCATCGAAAATACTTTCGATGCCTTGCTGCGAATTGGCAAAGCGAGAAAGATCAGGACACTGCAGTTTGGCAAAATTTCTTGCCAATTCAATATCCAATTCTTGATAATCCTGAGCCAGTGTTGGCAGCGGCAAAGATACCAAAACTGCAACAAACACCACAAACATCATTTTCAAACTTTTCATTTTACTACCTCCCTTTGGGCTTGTTTCGAATTTTGCCATAAATTATGACAATTGATCATTATAGCACCTTTGTGGCAATTTGTAAAGCCTAACAGCAAAAATGGCTCAAAATAGAGCCATTTTTTAATAAAAAAAACAATATAACTGCAAGTTATTGATAACAAAAAATTCCTAAATGCCTGTGACCTCAGTGGTGTCCTCACTAATAGTCTTTCTTGCCTTGAATATTTTTTTCGTTATTGATTCAGTGAATTGGAAGAATTCTTTGACATTGAAATAATAACTTGCCAAACAAAAAGCAATCAAACCTGCACTGCCAGCAACAACCAACTGCACAAAGACTGCCACAAAAGTGTCTAACTCGCCGCGAGTTCCAATGATATATTTTGCAATTTGAGTAAAAATGCCAGCCACGATTGATGCTGCAATAATCCTTGTCGCTGAATTTAGGATATTTTTTCCATCAATGATTTTCAATTTTTTGCGCAAGAAAATCAAAAGCAAAAGCATGTTAATCACCGAAGAAACTGAAAATGCAATCGCCAAACCATAAACACCATGAGATTTGATGAGCAACACCACCAAAAACAAATTTATCGCTTCGCTTATTATTGCAATTGCCAGTGGAATTTTAGTATTTTGCAAAGCATAAAATGCCCTGGTTAGCAGTGGCAAAAGCGATTGAGCAAAAAGACTAAGTGCCATCAGACCTAAGACCTGAAAAGTCAAAATGGTGTTGTCCCAATTGAATTTTCCAGTACCAAGCAGCACACGGACTGTTTGCGCGCGAAGCACAAACAGAAACATACTAAAAGGAATCACAAAAAAAAGAATTTGTCGAAATGTCCGTGAGAATGCATCAATAAATTCACTGTTTTGTTTTTTTGCTCCAAATGAGCTCAGGGTTGGAAAAACTGCAATTGCAAATGAAATTCCAAACAAACCAAGTGGCGCACTTTGAATGTTGTTAGCAAAATTAAAAACTGCCAAACTTCCAGCTGAAAGAGTGGAAGCAAAGATTGTGATGATGGTGAAATTGATCTGACTCACTGCAATTGTCAAAGTGCGAGGCACCATTAATTTGAGAACTTTGCGAACATTTTTATTTTTCCATGCTTCAAAAAACATTGGCTTAAAAGAAAAACCAGAAAATTTTACTGCCGGATATTGAATCAGTAAATGCAGCATTGCTCCCAGCACCACTCCCCAAGCCAAACCTGCTGGACCAAAAGGCTTCACCAAAAAAACCGCGCCAACAATGATTCCTGCATTATAAAAAATTGGAGCCAAGGAATAAATCAAAAATTTCTTAAAAGAAACAAGAGCTCCACCCAAAATCCCACTAATACCCAGCAAGAATGGACTCAAAAACATGATGCGAGTCAATGTCACTGTTAATTCCATCTTGGCATCGTGATAACCTGGTGTTACCAAGTGCATCAATTGTGGAGCAAAAATAACCAAAATCAAAGAAATGATGCCAGTGACCAAAATTTGCAAACTCAAAATACCAGAAGAAAGTTTCCATGCATCATCTTCTTTTTTGTTTGCCACAAGTTCAGTGAACACTGGAATAAAAGCTGCGCTAAGAGCTCCCACAATCATCAAGTTATAAATCAAATCAGGAATGCGAAAAGCAGCATAATATGCATCAAGTGTGTCGCCTGCTCCAAATTGTCCAGCCAAAATGCGGTCGCGCACAAGACCAAGCACACGAGAAGCCACACCAGCCAATGAAATGATCAAAGCTGCGGCCACAACAGACTGTGTCGGCTTTTCATTCAAAAAATCACCCCTTACAAATTTTTTAATCACAAATTTTTCTATTTAAATATAAGTTCATTGTAGCCGTAAAAAGCTTTTATGACAATAACTTTTATAGCACACTCAAGTTGCTTGGCGCGCTAGGCGCAGTTGTGTCGCCAGGTTGCGCACCAAAAATACTGCCAAATTCCAAGGCTCCCATGTCTTGCAAGCCGCTGCGAGCAAAATCATTAAAATCAGTAGCGATGTCCAAAACATTAGCACCAACATTAATCGCGGGACTCCCCAAAGACAATAAATAATCAGTAGCAACAAAACTTCCAGCAGTTCCAGTAAATAATGGATTAGCATAAATACTATCTGCATCGTATCCAGAGGAAAGATAATTTTTCCATTCAGCAAAATTATAAAGTGCTTCTGACGGATAAGCCCCTGCCTTAAAAGGAGCTGCTAAGTTCTCAGAAAAATATAAATTACTATCAAAATCAACTCCTGACATAGCAGCATTGGAGCCAAATTTTACCAAGGCTGAAACTGTATAGTCTGGTTTAGGACCAATTGGAGTGTTGCCATAAATAATATTATTTTTAATAACACTATTAGCATTATTAGTACTAGCATAAATAGCTATACCAGCATAGTCTCCATAGGATGATCCAACAGTTGGCATAACAATAGTATTTCCTGCAAAAACATAGTTGTTCAATCCAGCGCCAGCAGCCTGACCATAAGTTGTTATGCCGCGCCGCGCGCCAATGATAATATTATTCAAGGCCTTAAATCCAATACTGTGCGCGGTTGGATTGGTGGCAAATTCATCACCTGCCATAATCCCCTCTTGTCTTTGTCTGGCTCTGATTTTATCGGTTTCCGCAGAAACTGTTCCGGTTCCAGCATCAATTATCCATTGTGGCAATTGCCAGTCTTCAACAATATCACTCTCACTTGGATTATTTGAATACACGAGATTACGTTGAAAGGTGCAATATTCTGCATTATCAAGATACAAACCAACTGACCAATTATCATATGAGATATTATCTTGAAAAACAACATGACCAGTTCCACCATAGACGCCCATGCCCTCACCACCATTATCATGCACAACATTACCTTCTGCCAGACCATATCCACCAACGGTCAAACCCTGACCCCAGCCACCATTAGCAGCCCAGCGCCTGCCACGTGGCCAATTATATAGCATGTTTCCCCAGATATGATTTTTTCTAACAACACCTCGTGTGCCAAAAATTCTAGCACCATTTCCATTGTTCCATTTGATCGTATTGTTCTCCAATTTAATTCCAATTGAACCAGGATAATCAGTGAAACCATATCGTGCTGCACCTCGTAGCGTTAAGCCATAAAAATGCAAATATGGATAACCATTGGTCGAAATTGCATATTGCTCTGCCGAGACATTGTTGTATGTTATTATTGGATCCAAAGTGAGTGGATCAATTCCTCCAGTATTAACATAAATTTTTCTAGTCGCAACATCAAAAAACCATAAACCAGTAGTTGTTAGATCAGCAAGTGCCTGTTTGTCGCGCCAAGATTTAAAATCATTATTCATGACAACTGCTTGCGGCGAATATGTTGCATTTGGCCAATCTGCTGAAAAAATATTACTGTCATAAGCAGTCCAAGATTGTGGTGTTGATGAAGGATCAATAATAACCTCGCCATCACCATAGGGACCAACTTCCAGTGGCTTTGCCTCTGTCAGCGAACTTACTTGCGGAGCAGTAAATTGAAGTGCAATTGATCCCCTGTAAATTCCAGCCTTTATCTTGACCACATCACCACCAACAAGATTATTTGAACGATATCTGTCAAAACATTTTCCAATCGTTTTGAATGGTCCAGTTGTCCCTGAGGTAAATGTTGGCGCAAGACCATTATAGGTGTCAGAACCATTTATGCCATCAATATAAAAAGTATCACCAGTTGCAGAGTTTGGTATGCTATAAGTTGCCATTTCCGCCTGATCAAAATACCTTGCAGCCTTTGCAAATTTTGGCAAGATTAAAAATATCAACAACAGAACAAGCAATTTTGATATATTTTTTAATTTTATCATGTATCAATATAAATTCATGTTTCAAAGCACACTCAAGTTGCTTGGCGCGCTTGGCGCAACAACATCAGCGCCTGAACCAACTTCATATGCTCCCCAATCAATTCCACTGCCAAATGGACGAGGATTATTCAGAATGTCAACTGCTGGAATTGTCACGCTGCCAAAAACAGTGGTGCCAACAGTTGAACTTGTTTTGTCTATGACTGGACTTCCGATTTGAGGCACTACATTCCAACGCTCACCATAAGTGTAAATGTCATTATAAGATGCATATGGTGGAACATTTTCGAAATTTGGATTCACACACAGAACATTATTTGGCACAGAGCAAAGATTAAATTTTGAGTTAAAAACAATTGAATCTTTGTTGTCAAATAAAACTGGATTAGTGG
>JBAXDL010000008.1:0-45354 GCA_037140955.1 bacterium
AAGATATAGAATAAAGACAGAAAGAATAATTGATAAAAATAACATATTTTTTATTTTCAATATATAGGGAAGAAAAATAATTATAAAAGTAAAAAAAGTTGCTATTATTTTTTTTGATTTTTCAAGACCAAAAAAAACTGGCATTGTTTGTATCTTCGCACTACTATCACCAGTAAAATCTTTGATATCTTTGAAATTTGAAATAAGTGCTACTACAAGGCCAATAAGCAAGATTGCACTTGCTGGGAACGCTAAGGTGTGTTGATCTGGCGATACCAGAAAAAAGCCTGCCATGGATATGGTTGCGGCAGCAATTCCAATTAATAGCGATGAAGAAACAAAATTAGATTTAAGCCTAAGTGGAAAACTTGAGTACATATAGTAGGATAATTGCGCAACTATAAAAAGAAAAGAAACGTTTGTGTTCATAGTGGAAACTCCAATAATGACAAGAAATAATAAAAATAAGGTTAGCTTGTTCCACTGTGAGATTGTGAATTCATTTTTAATAAGTGGCCGATTGAAATTTGAAAGCAGATCAATTTCTGTGTCCTCCGCATCGTTAATACAAACTGCTAACCAAATATTTAAAGCTATTAAAAACATAAAAACAATCATGCTTAGCAAGTTGATTGAATTTGAAAAGGATAGATCAGCATAAATATTTTTTGCAATAAAAATTCCAGTTCCTGAAATAAAAAACCAAAAAATGACGCGCAATGGCCTGAGATTGGTTTTCATGGATAGCCATAGTTTTGGATAGTAAATGATAAATAGCAAAAATAACTGAAATGACATTGTTAAGAAAAACAATTGTGCCATTGGTATATCGGAAAAATATTCCAAGGCATTAATATTTTCAGATATTGATATTGGTGTAATGGTGGCCTGTTGCATCCATAGCCAACTGTTTTCAATTGTTTGTTGGTAGGCATTTGCTGCTGACGTTTGACCCGTTTTTAATAATTGAGAAATTGCCAAGAAGCTAGGACTTATTGCATATATAAATAAGATGATATAGGCAATTATTGAGCCAATTATAGATTGCGTTATTTTTTTTGTTGATCTGTATATAAACAAAAAAAGTCCAGTTATGATGAGATAGGCTGCTGCATGTATCCCTGTGGTGATACCACCAAATCCAAGTGGGTTTAATAATTTTAAAAAAATATAAATAAAATTGTTTGGCGTTGCCATTATAAAATTCATATGGTCGCCTTTGCCACTTGTTATCAATAGATCGAGTATTGGCGGAATAAGCACGAATAAAAATATTTTTATTTCAAAGTTTAAGATTCTTGTTAGTGATCTTTTTGTAAAAAAATAAAGCAGTAGCGCAAAAGAAAGGAAAACAGAAATATAATATATGGGAAAGAAGATATAAATTTCTTTTGGTGGGAAAAAGTAGCCGGAGTTAAGTGGGCTGGAAAAATTTTCTAAAAAAGACCTTAGTAATATGATGCCAAGCAATGACAGGGCTATTTTGTGAAAGACTATCGGCTTTTCATTTTCAAATAAATTTTTTAGAAAAGTTGACATAAGTTTTGTATGCTTTATCTTTATTGTATCAATAACTTTATTTATTATGCGTCTTAGAATTGAAAATATCAAGGAAAGTCCTGTAAACATTTTGCGAAGAGCGGGATATGTTTTTGTCCGAAACGAAAAAGATGAGATGAGTTTTGTAAGGGCCATGGCCAGGAGTGGTTATCCAAGGTTTCATATGTATGCGCACTTGGAGGGCTTGGCTTTGGTGATAAATTTTCACTTGGATCAAAAAAAGGAGACTTATGGTGAAAACACAAGGCATCATGGGGAATATGAGGAGGATGGAGCTTTGAAGGTTGAAGCTGAAAGAATTCAAAAATTGCTCAACTAGCAAGTCTTGTCTAATTGTGATAAATGGTTTATACTCCATTTATTGTTTTAGATGCCCAGGTGGTGGAATTGGTATACACGCCAGTCTTAGGAACTGGTAGAGCAATCTGTGGAGGTTCGAGTCCTCTCCTGGGCACAAAGAAAAAATCATGGAAAAGAATACAATCAAACAATTGGGTGTTGGAGATCGCATTGATAAATTCCTAGCAAAGGAGTTTTTTTTGTATTCGCGCGCTGATATCATCAAAAAAATAAATAGTGGTAATGTTTTGGTTAATAATAAGCAAATCAAGCCTAGCTATATTCTTCAGGAAGGCAATGTGATTATGCTCGAAGATTTTTCAAGGGAGCAGCAGGATCAAAGCTTGTTTGCAAATAAGGATATAGTTTTGGATATCATTTTTGAAAACGAGGACATTGTTGTTATTAATAAACAAGCTGGTCTGCAAGTTCATCCTAGCTTCAGTGAAAAACGAAACACCTTGGTTAATGCTTTGATTTTTCGTTATCCGAATATTGCTGGTGTGCACGATGGCAGCATTGGCGCAGAAAATCGTCCTGGAATCGTTCATCGACTAGATAGGGATACATCTGGGGTTATGGTTGTTGCGCTCAACCTGGAGTCATTTGGTGCGCTTAAGGATGCTTTTAAGCATAAAACTATTGAAAAAAAGTATTTGGCAATAGTAAAAGGAATTTTAAAAGAAAAAAAAGGCATTATCGACAAATCGATTGCAAAATCAACAAGTCATCGAAAACAAATAATTGCACGCGGCAACACCAAGACAATAATCAGAGAAGCGGAAACTCATTTTCAAGTGTTGCAAGAATTTGAAAAGTATTCCTTGGTTGAGCTTACTCCCAAAACAGGGCGAACTCATCAAATTAGAATACATTTGAGTTCAATCGGTCATTCAATAATCGGCGACAAGATCTATGGAGTCGCAAGAAAGGATAAATCACTTGAAACATTGGCCCAAAGACAACTGCTGCATGCTAAAAAATTGAAGTTCGAGCTATTTGAAAAGCAATATGATTTTGATGCGCCGGTGCCTGATGATTTTGAGATGTTTTTAGCTAAAATAGGCAAAAAAGTGACGATAATGTGAATTTGACATGTTTTGATTGGCTCAGGGTTGACTAAAAACCCTTTTGCTAGTATTATAGAAAAGCTTTTTAATTTATCTAATGAAGTTTCCTATCGCCAGTGAGGGCTAAGGCCAAAAAGATGTGCTCATTTAGGAGTGTGGGATTAAATGCTATGAACAATAAACTACTGAATTTTAATGTTACACAAAAGACATCTGAGATGCCGGCTTTTAGATCTGGTGACGTTGTTAAGGTTTTTCGAAAAATTGTAGAAGGTGGAAAAGAAAGAATTCAGGTTTTCGAAGGAATGGTTATTGCTGTTAAGGGAAAACAAAGTTCATCAACAATGATAACTGTTAGAAAAGTTTCAAATGGTGTTGGTGTTGAGATTGTTGTGCCAATTCAATCTCCAAGTATCGAAAAAATAGATTTGGTAAAGAGAGCTAAGGTTCGTCAATCAAAACTATATTTCGTGCGCGAGAGAAGTGCTAAATCATTGAAAATGAAATATAAGGATCTTGCAGCAATTGCAAAAGGCGGAGAAAAGGAAGAAGCTCCTGTAGAAACAAAAGTTGAAGAAGTAAAAGAGGTTGTGGCTGAAGTTGCCGCAGAGGCAAAGGCGGAATAATTTTCGTCACTTCGTTGGGCGGATGGCGGAATTTGGTATACGCGCAAGATTGAGGTTCTTGTGGGAGCAATCCCTTGGAGGTTCAAGTCCTCTTTCGCCCACAGGAAAAAAATTCACAATTTTCAATTCACAATTTTCAAACAAATTATAATTTCTGAATTTTTAAATGTTTAAAACATTGGAAATTTTGTCATTTGGATTTATTTGGAAATTAGAAATTGGAAATTAGAAATTTTCCGATTAGGGTGATTAGCTCAGTTGGCTAGAGCACTTCTCTTACAAAGAAGGGGTCACTGGTTCGAGTCCAGTATCACCCACCTATAAAAACAGTTTTAAATTTAAAACAAAAAGTTTAAAATTTGAAATGCGATGTTTTATTTAGGCCTGAGTAGCTCAGTGGTAGAGCAGTGGATTGAAAATCCACGTGTCGTGAGTTCAATTCTCTCCTCAGGCACAAACTAAAGGGTCCATAGCTCAGCGGTTAGAGCAGGCGACTCATAATCGCTTGGTCGCTGGTTCGATTCCAGCTGGACCCACACCAAGCATAATTTAACATGCGGGTATCGTATAGTGGCTATTATACGTCCTTGCCAAGGATGAGACGGCAGTTCGATTCTGCTTACCCGCTCAAGTCAATAAAAAAACAACCGATAAGATGGTTGTTTTTTTATTTTATAAATAATTTGATTGTTTGTGATATAATAAAAAATAAATCAATAAAAAAATTTAAAAATTATGCAAATACCAATTGCCAGCACGGTTACGCTAGTCATGGAGCTCTTTATAGCTACGCTTATTTTCTACATCGTATATGGTGGATATGCTAAAAATGTTTTTTCAAAAAAGCTCACCTTCTTTGCAATAGCTTATGAAACAGTTTTTAATGTTGGATATATGATTTATCGAACAGTTGCAGCGCCATCAACAGTGAATCTCGGTTCGGGATTGAAAATAGTGGCCGCAATGCATGGCATGCTTTCTTTGGTGATGCTCGTTGTTGTGATTCTATTTTTCCTTAGGGCGACCAGGGAGTACGCTAAAGGCATAAATTCATTTAGGGTTCACCATATTCAGGCTAAGGTATTTCTGGTTTGTTGGATTGTCTCACTCTTATCTGGAATATTTTTATATCTTAAGGTGTATTTTTAGTTCTCAAGAAAACAAAAAAAACAGCACCCTTTTGGGACGCTGTTTTTTTGATTGAAATGTTTTTTACTTTATGTTCAATGTGTAGTCATTGCCATTTGATTTGCTGGTGTAGGCAAAAACTGCTGAATTTGCAGGTTTGCTTTTGATGTAACCTTGATCGAAAAGGACGTTGATCATGGTTGTTCCATCGTTTGTTTGTGGATATCCATCATGATCGAGACTATACATCTCAAGAGCGGTGCTTAATTGATGGATATTTGCCCCATTAACGGCTGTTGTGGCATCTGCGAGTATGTCTGATGCGTTGACTGTTAATCCGTTGATAGCAATCGTTGCAGTTGCAAGCACGATGGTTGTTTGTAGTAAAAATGTTCCCATAGAAAATTAATCGTTATTAAATTAAAAAATGATAACTTGATACATTAGCACATTTTTTGTCAGCTGTCAATGGTGCCGAGTGTGTGCTATAATATGGTTAATAAATATTTAAGCTAAAAATATGCAAAAAATTCAAGCCTTTTTGATTGCTTTGTTGATTTTAACTGTCGGTGGCGTGCTAAGTGTGGCACTTCTTGCTACCAATAAAAACAAAGAGCAGGATAATTTTTCAGTGGTTGGTTCTGGAATCGTTTATGCCAAGGCTGATATTGCAAATATTAATGTTGGAGTGAAAAGTGGAACGAAAAAGACTGCCATGGAGGCAACCAAGGAAGGCACTAGCAAAATGAATAGTATTATTGGGGAAATAAAAAAATTAAAGATCGAGGACAAAGACATTAAAACCAGTGATTATAGCTTGAATCCTGCATATAATTGGACTCAGGACAAGGGACAAGAGTTGATTGGATATGAAGTTTCTCAATCATTGAATTTGAAAATAAGAGATTTGAATGTCATTGGTGACGTTATTGCCAAAACAACTGAGCAAGGCGTCAATCAAATTGGAAACATTGAGTTCACGATTGATGATGAATTTGCATTGAAAAATCAAGCAAGGGAAATTGCAATTGCTAAAGCCAAAGAAAAAGCAGCCATCATTGCAAAGCAATCAGGATTAAAGCTCGGCAAGGTGAAAAATGTGGTCGAGGGAAATGACAATAATGTGTATCCGACATATACCAATGCTAAAATGAGCGTGGCTGCTGTTGGTCAGGAGGATTTGAAGGCACCAACAATTCAAACAGGACAAAATGAAATCAAAATGGATGTCACTTTGACATACGAAGTTGAATAGCTAGCTTTTCAATAAAATTTAATAAAATGCTTAATTAGAGCCACGAATGGCTCTTTTTTGTTATTTTCAAAGAGCAAAAAGGCTATAATAAGCCAAAAAGAGGCAATCATGATTGACTGCTGGCTAAAGTTGTGCTATTATATCCGGTTGACTATTAAGAGTGATTGTCGACCTGGTCATTTGCAAAGTGCAAGGCAAATGCTAGCTAAGAAGTAAGATTTATTAAATGCGTATAATCAGGCTTGTTGTGTTCTTGCTAATATTGCTAGCAGTAATGCTTCCAATGATAACCCTAGCAAGCGAATCATCAAATACTGAGATAAAAACTAAAATAAATTTAAATACTATTTCAAATTTCTTTTTTCCTGCTCCTGCAAAGGCTGATGAAGAGGTGGCTATCGTGGTTGAACCAGTTGTTGTTGAACAGCCAGTAAAAACTGAAGAGGAATTGAAAAATGAGGCTATTTTGAACAAGTGGAAAGCAAAACAAATTGAAAAATGGAACAATCTTCCAAAAGGACAGTTTGTTGTTAATGCTTCTGCCTATACTGCTTCAGCTGATGAGTGTGATAATAATCTTGGAATCACAGCTTCTGGCATCAAGGTTCAAGAAAAAAGAACCATTGCTTGTCCTCCAGAATTTCCATTTGGAGCGAAGATTGAAATTGAAGGACATGGTGTGTATGTTTGTGAAGATCGTGGTGGTGCTATCAAGGGAAATCATATTGATATTTTCGTTCAAACAAAAAAAGAAGCGTTTGCTTTTGGTAGACAAAATTTGAATGCCAAGGTTGTGCTTTAAAATAAAATGTTTTGAAAAAATACCTCGCTTGAGCGGGGTATTTTTTGTTTTGAGAAAGCATTTGTTGCTGATTGACTCAAGGCCCTGTATTTGATAAGCTTGTATAAGTGAAAAGGTCCGTTGGCCGAGTGGTTCAGATGCGAATGAATGAGCATTTGAAGGGTTCTAAAAAAGAACCCAGGAATCCGAGGTCAACTCAGTTTTTTGTTTGAGGCTATGCCGAGAAAATTTAAGGTCCGTTGGCCGAGTGGTTAGGCAGCGGTTTGCAAAACCGTCTACATCAGTTCAAATCTGGTACGGACCTCAAAAATATTCCACATGCCGCGATGGTGGAATGGTATACACAAGGGACTTAAAATCCCTCGGGAGTGATCCCTTGCGAGTTCGAGTCTCGCTCGCGGTACAAAGAAAAAAAGAGCATTATTGCTCTTTTTTGTTTTGCAAAAGTTTTGGAATTTTCTCAAAATCATCTTGGAAAATTGCACGTGTTTTGCGATTTATGCGAGCGGCGGCTGGATGATGAAGTGGAAACAATTGAATTTTGCCAATTTTTTTGATTTCAATTTGGATGAGTTGTCCATGTACTTCGGAGATTTTTGCATTTGGCACAAAAGCATTTAGTGCAAAGCGACCAAGCGTGACAATTATTTCTGGCTCAATGATTGCAATTTGTTTTTCGAGCCATGGCCAACACTGCTCAATTTCTTCTGGAAGTGGATCGCGATTTTCAGGTGGGCGACATTTGCAAATATTTGTGAGATACACATCTTCTCTTGGTATTGCAATTTTCTCAAGCATTTTGTCTAAGATTTTTCCGCTGCTGCCAACAAATGGAATTCCAAGTTCAACTTCTTTTTTGCCAGGTGCTTCGCCGATGAACATGATTTTTGCATTGGGATTTCCTTGGCCAAAAACAACAGATGCACCACATCGAAGCTTGCAATTTTTACATTGCGATGTTAATGCTTTGAGTTTTCCAAGTTTAGCTAGTTTATTCACGCGTAGTGAATTTCGAATTTATAATTTTGAATTTAAAATAAAGTCTTAATTAATTAATGCTTAAAATATTAAAAATTAAGAAATTAAAAATTGATTTAAAATTAAAAATTCGAAATTAAAAATTATTTGAGCCCATTAATAAGTATCAATTGGAATTTGTAATCCAAATCATTCCACACTGCAAATGTTGGAGGATAATATTGATTGGCAACATTTCCAGGATTGAGCATTTCACATTCCTTGATGTTGCCATTTCTTTCTCCTTGAACAATTTCAGTCCATGGTTTGTGGGTGTGGCCATAGAAAACATAATCGAATTTTCCTTCTTCGGCAAGGCTTCTGGCATATTCTGGAAAATGCACGAAGGCCATTTTTCTGCCAGCGATTTGCACTTCACCATGCTTGGAAAAAATATTGATTGATTTGTATTTTCCATCTGCAAAGGGATAGTCTGCGGCATGTCCGCGATCCATGTTTCCAAATGTCCAAAAAATGTCGCCAGAAAAATTTTCGCGAATGAAATCAAGAGTTTCAATTTCTGCCAAGTCTCCACAATGAATTATTTTTTGGATTTTGTGCTCGCGACAATAGTTCAAAACCTTGGTGATGTTTGGAATGTTGTCGTGCGTGTCTGAAATGATTGCAATTTGCATATTTTTATTTTAAGTTATTTTAATTCTGATATAGTATAGATAATAAGGTATTAAATTAATATCAGCAAATAGGGAGGAGAGTGATGGAATTTATTGGTTGCTTGAAGTTTGAAAAAATTGATGGATTTTTGGATAGTGAAGAGAAGGTTAGGCAGGCAAGAACTGTTCTTGAAAAATCAACAGAAAAAGTTTTTGAGCAATTGAAGTTTGCAAAAATGCAATCTTGGCAAATGGCAAGAGAAATTGTTTTGGATTAAAAAGAAAAGGCGGAGTCCAATGTGACTGCTGCCTTTTTTCTTTTCAATAATAAATATCTTCTTCTGTGGCTTTTTGGGCACCGTCGGTGGTTAGTTTATTATCATTTTGAATTGTTGATTTGCTAATGTTCCAAATTGTATCGAAGATTGTTTTTTGAGCGGTTGCGAATTCTTGAGATTCAATGATAAAGCCCATTTTTTCTTTAGCGGAAATGACAACTGTTTTGTTGTCATAGATGCACATGTAGGGAGAAAAGTTTACTCCCTCGGGCATGATTTTTGTTTCGCGCAATTGTTTGGATGCTTGTAGCTCAGTTTCTCTTTGTGGAGCATAGGACGATGTTCTCATGGATAAACTTTTTATTCCAGTAGAAATTCTTTTTTTGACGAATGATTTTAAGAAAGCATCGCCAAGCATTTCATCAATGGAAAAATCAGAAACGTAGTATCGTCCAATTTTTTCTTTGCAATATAAAACATCTTCAAAAACACTTCTTATTCCTGTGGCATTGTAATAAATTTTTATGGCAGGGAGTGAAGAGCCTTTGCCATAGATATCTTTCAATTGTGGCAACAATTCTTCAACGGCTGACTTTTGCTGCTGCACCAATCCACCAAGTCCATCTTTGGGCTCTTCGGGGAAATATAGTTTCTTGTTGTTTTTGACAATAATCCCCACCAAGCCTTTTTTGATCAGGGCATCAAGGCAATAGTATACGCTGGTTCTTTTGATGTTTGCTGCTTTGGCCAAATTTGTGAGGGGAGACTCTTTCAATTTCAAAAGCTCGAGATAGATTTCGGCTTCTTTGCCGACAATCCCAAGTGTTTCAAGTTTTTTTGCTATATTTTCCATATATGACGAAATAATTAATCGTTATTTATATTATACATTATGGCTCATATAAAGTCAATGTTTAAAATATATAAAATTATAGACTGATATTATTGACGTTATGTCAGTTTTGGTGTATACTACGTTGTTAAGATGAATCAGCAAAAGGAATCACTTAACAAGTATCTTCAAAAAATCCACTCCTTACTTCCTTTCCGAAATCGTTCGACTTAGAATCAGCGGTTTCAGATTAGAAGCAAAGGTTCAGCACTTTTCCACAAAGCAATACTAAAGACTCTTAGTGAAAGAGTTCAAACGCCAAGGAAATAATGTGGGAAAGTGCGTTTGAAAAAACAACTAATCCACGCAAGAGATAATCTTAATCTCTTGCCTTCCTTTCAAGCCGTAATGCATAGTGGTTTGGAATAGAAGAAAAGTTCATTTACAATCACCTCAAAAAGAAAAGGAGAATGTTATGGAAAATTTTCAAAAAGCATATGAAAATTGTGTAAGAAGGGGATTGGCGAAAGCTGAGTTCGAACAGTACTTGAAAGAAATTCGATTTGCCATGGAACCTGGTTATTTCATAGACAAGCTTGATGGAAAATTTATAATAGGGAATTTAACCATCAGTATAGACAGAAAGTGATTGAAATTTGGCAAGAAAGTTGAACCTAACTTTCTTGCCACTCTAATCAAAATCATGAATCATTCGTGATTTTGTAGGAGGGTGATAGTTCTTTAAGAAAATAATAGTCGACGGACTTTAAATGAAAAGGAGAAAATCATGAAAGTTAAGAGAATCATAAGTATAGATCTGTTAGGCTTTCAGCCTACGGAAATCGAATTTGATGATTTTACTGCGGTACTCTGTTTCAATGAGGATCACACGAGTTATGGATCTGAGTGTGATTGTTATTGTCATAGAACATACACACGCGTATCAAAATGCAGAGAAAAAATGATTTGGTTTTATTTAAAAAGAGGAGACCATCAAACAAAACCTGAATTCTTAACGAGAGTTCTTGTAAAAAGAGATGCCGATTGCACCAGAGGCTTGCACCCGGAGTGGGGTTGCTGTACTGGAAAACTCCATATCAAATTCGAAAAAGAGGACGATGATAGTATCTTTCTAGCTTTCGGATTCACAATGTTTGATATCAAAATTGAAAACGATAAGATATTCATGACACCAAGATATGGGTGTCCCGGAATTTAGAATTTAAAGGCAGAAACTGAATCTAGTTTCTGCCTCTTTTTATTTTCAATAATAAATATCTTCCTCTGTGGCTTTTTTTGCACCGTCGTCGGTGAGGTCTTCTCTTGCTTCAGAATTTTTTGAGTTGGAAACTTTCTTGGTGGAAAGTTTTTTGTTTTTTGATTCATAGTCTTTCAATAGCTCAGGATATTCTATCGCCATTTGGGTGAATTTGTCCATAAAATAAACCTCATTGATTTCGACTTGGCGGATGATGTCGGAAAATTTGTTGCTGATTTCACGCATTATTTCGCGAAGCTGCTCGCGAGATTCGACCTCGATGTCCAAAAGCAATTCCCAATTGCCCATGCCTTTGACATAGTTGATGATGTTTGGATGCAGACAACAAAATTCATAGAGCTGCTCGATTCTCTTTCCGTCAAACTGCATGATTTTGAAACAGTTGCGATAGAGGAGCAGTCCAGCTTTTTGATAATCCAAAGTGAAGGTTATTTTGGTGATGACACCATTTTTTTCAAGTTTATTGTAATGTTTGTGCACGAGTCCCACAGAGCAACCCAGAATTTTGGCAATCTTGGTAAATTCCATGCGACCATCAATCTGAAGCAGGGAAAGAATCTTGCGATCATCTTCTGTCAGCTTAATTTTCTCGGTTG
This sequence comes from bacterium, assembly GCA_037140955.1. Classification (GTDB taxonomy): domain Bacteria; phylum Patescibacteriota; class Minisyncoccia; order Moranbacterales; family GWC2-37-73; genus UBA12068. Next base: position 11,397 of record JBAXDL010000008.1, read on the forward strand.
TTCCACCTGAGACTGCAAATTTTTGGAATTCATTTTTTTTGCCAAGCAAGTAGGTGCGAGGGAACTTCATGAAGCCCAGGCCAATGAAAATGTCGCTGTTTGAAATGAATTGTCCAAATTTGGAAAAAATGTCTTGCAAGATTTGATTGTGATGGAAAAGATCTTTGGCAATGATTCCAATGAGCACATCGGCATAGCCATCTGTACGTTGGATGATGGGGATGTGCTCATTGGAATTGAAGTCGCTGTAGATTTCAGTTTCTTTTTCCTTGGACAAACCGCTGAATTTGAGCCAATAGCCCCAGAAAAAGGAATAGTCTGCTTTGTCATAGTCGATAAAGGCCCAAAAGTGCTTGATCATGCCTTTTTCTTGCAATTGCTCAACATGATATTTTACAACTTGTGGAGTTGAGCCAATAATGCGTGAAATTTCTGAAAAAGAGGCTCTGCCATCTTTGTCCAGTTCAAAGAGGATTTTTTTGTCGAGATCTGAGAGGTTCATTTTTTAAATTTTATAATTATATTGCTATTATAGTACATTATTACTAAAATAGCAAGCAAAGTATTGATATTTTGTCCAAAATTAGGTATACTATGTTGTTAAGATGAATTAGGAAGGAGAATCTTAACAGGAGTTCTTTTACAATCAACTCAAACAATAGTCGACGGACTTTAAACGAAAAGGAGAGAATCATGGAAAGAAATCTTATTATAGAAGGAATTAAGATTGATTGGTATAAGAACTGGGGATGGATAAGGGGAATTTGTAATGAACATGTTAAAGATCGGAAAGAGCAAATTAGCAAAGTAATGGATAGTTTTATAAAGATATATGCAGAGGATGATTACTTCATTCGTCTGAATATGTCTCCAGTAGATCGTGTAATTAATGATCTGGCGACAATGCTTGAGTATGACCTGAAGGCTCGATATTTCGAAGACAGAGATCTTCGCATGGAATATCAAAGATTTTTTTTCGAAAAACAAGATACGTATAATATTTTTTTTGGTGGTAAGTTTGGATATATGCCAGCTTATTCAAATCATGTTGCTGAAAAAATTGTAAAAGAGTTTTGTAAAAAAGAAAAAGGAGGTGATTAAAATTTAAGGCAAGAGGAGAAAACTTTTCTCTTGCCTCTCTCATTAAATTCATCATTGGGGTGAATTTATAGGAGAAGGGTTCTTTTAAAATTGGATGTTAAATTTAACAAAAAAGGAGAGTGTGATGGAGGCATTCAGGATTGAATGGTGTGAGGATTGGTTTAAGGGGAGTGTGCGCTGTGGGGTTGTTGTTGTGGCAAGTGATGAAAATGAGGCAATCGGGATTGTCTTAAGGGAATATGGAAAAAGAATGAATGATCGCGATAAGGCATATATTAAGGATGGAAATTCAGTAAAGCGAATGGGTTGGGGAAAAATGCAATTCTATCACAGCTAAAAAAGGAGAAAGCTATGAAAAAAGTTTTTTTTCGCACAGCATTTGCTTTGGTTGCAGTTTCTGCGGTTGTTGGCGCATTGGCATTTTCTCATGCGGTGGCTAGTGGAAGAGAGAACGTAATTTTTCAAGATTATGGGATCATGAAAGCTTGTGCAGCAGTTGCAGTTTCATTTTTTCTTACGATTGTTTTTCCAATTTGGTTTGCTGCAATCAGAAGAAGATTGAAATTATGAAATTTGTAAAAATAAAATAAAAAAGGAGGTGGTTAAAAAACAAGGCGGAGTCCAATGTGACTGGCGCCTTTTTATTATCCTCGTAATTTTTTCAAAAGTTCAACATCTTCTTTGATTGCATCATGTTCTGTTTCAAGAATCATGGTGATGTTTTTTTCTTTGGCAAACTGGACAATGTCTTTGAATGCAGTTTCTCCGATCAAGCCTTTGCCGATGTGTTGGTGGCGATCTTTGCGAGAGGAAAATTCAGTCATGGAATCATTGGCATGAATGAGTTTGATTTTTTCAAGTCCAATTTCATCATCAATTTTCTTGATGGTGTTTTGGAAATCTCGCCAGTCATATCCTGAAGCAAATGAATGTTGAGTGTCCAAGCAAATGCCTGTTAGTTTTGGGTGGTTCACGGCTTTCAAAATTTGTGAAATTTGAGAAAAGGTTGAACCCATTATTTTTCCTGCTCCAGCGGCGTTTTCAAGAAGAAGTTCGCATGAGCCATCATATCCATCCAAGGTTTTTTTGAGCATTTCAATGGTTGCCTCTGTTGCCTCATCTTCAGGAAGTTGTCCTGCGGAGCCAAGATGAGTCATGACATATTTTGCACCAAGAAGTGATGCTCGTTCCAACTCATCGCGCACAATTGCAACAGTTGAGTGTTTGATGCGATTATCACTGGAAGCGTAGTTGATATAAAAAGGAGTATGCACGACCACTTCGTGAATTTTAAATTTTAAATTTGAAGTTTTAAATTTTTCAATTACTTCTGGTGTTAGCTCTGGCGCTTTGCCACCTTGTGGCGAGCGAGTGAAAATTTGCATGGCTTCGCAGTCAAAGTCTGCGGCGCGCTCTGGCGCATTGAAAACTCCTCCGGCGATTGAAACATGACATCCTATTAGCATATGTTTGAATATTAAACTTATATTAAATATTACGTAATTGTAGCATAAAAAATTCTCATTCGGCATAAATGATAAATCCAAATATCAAAATCCAAATTTCCAATAAAGTTCAAATGACTAAATTTTAAAATTAAAAATGCGGGCCTGGATTCCCGCCTTGTGCCACCGCTAAAGCTAAGGCGACACGCGGTCGCGGGAATGACAAGATATGGCAGTATCGCTAAGATGTTTAGTTGTGTTATACTAAGATCGTACTGCTTAATAGTGGTATATTTTTAAATTTTCAAAATATATATGTCAGATTTGAATTATAAAAAAGAAGATACGATTGTGATTAGTGATTTGCATTTAGGGTCGAGAAACAGCAAGGCTAAAAAAGTTGGTGATTTTTTGCATAAACTCAAAGACAACCCACCTTATCGATTGATTTTGGATGGTGACGTGTTTGAACTTTGGAGTACTAATTATAAAAATATTGGATCTGAAGAACATCGAGTTGTGAAGTTGGTGGCAGCACTTTCAGAGAAGGGAACTAAGATCGTGTATATTCCTGGCAATCACGATAGGGCATTTCAAGCTTTTTTTAAGTTCACTTTTGGAAAAATAAAAATGCGAAATGAATACGTGGTTAGGCATAATCGCAAAAAATATATTGTTATTCACGGAGATGAATTCGATGCCTTCACTAGAAATCATGTTATTGTTTCAATCTTGCTCGATCAACTTTATATTATGCTTGTAAGATTTGCCAAGTTTATTAAGATATTTTCGCGCTCAAAAGATTCTCTTTCTGCCGACAAACATTCAAAGAAATATGCGGAAATTGTTTCCAAGATTCGAACGCTGGCACTTGCATATGCCAGGTCAAGAAAAATGGATGGAATAATCATTGGCCATACTCACTGGCCTGAATTTTTGATTGAGCCAGATGGCATGACATATATAAATTCTGGTGATTGGTTGGATAGTTGTTCTTATGCTGTTATTGGTGACACTTTGAGTCTTGAGTATTATAAAGAATAGGGATGTGCATTTAATAGTTTCTCTCTCTCGTGAATAATATTTCAAGTCCAAATTTCAAAATCAAAATTTCAAATAAAAAAGCAAAAGCTCAAATGTAAAAAATTTGAGCTTTAATATTTTGGATTTTATTTGATATTGGATATTTGGATTTGTGATTTTCCTAGACTATTTCCCAGCCGGTTTCGGTTTCGATTATTTTTCCGTGAATTTCAAAACCTGAGGCGAGCTTGTGACCACCGCCACCAAAGAGATGTGCAATTTTTGAGACATCGACACCCTTGTATTCTTCAGAGCGCAAACTTCCTTTTATGGCACCATTTTCACGCTCAGAGAGAACTAGTGAAAATTTTGTGCCAGGCACAGTGTTTAAAATCGAAGCGACTTGTCCGATGTCTTCAGTTGAAGCACTGCATTGCTCAATGTCTTCTTTGGTGAGAACTGTTGTGATGAGCCCATTGGTTGGGTTTATTTTGGCTTTTTCAAAAGCACGTCCCCAAAGCTTCAAAGTGGAAAGTTTTTTGTTGGCAAAGGTTGCTTCGATTATTTTTGAAACAGAAGCACCTCTCTTCATGAGGTCAGAAGAAATTTCCATCACACGACTGGAAGTGTTGGCATGTTGAAAGTTTCCTGTGTCGGAAAGAATTCCAATCATTAAATAGGTGGCAATACTTTTTGAAATTTTTGCATCCTGGCTGATCAGGTATTCGTATATTATTTCACAAGTTGATGATTTTTTTGCATCAATGATGATGACATCAGCTTTTGTTGTGATGTCTGGATGATGATCGATTATGACGCTGGCTGTTTTTTCTGATAATTTTGATAGGATGTTCTGAAAGCCACGCTCAACACTGTCACAACCGATGGCTGCATCATATGTTGATAAATCCAAGTGAGAAGATGGTATGAATTTTTGCTGAGTTAGTCCTTCCAAAAAAAGTGGCAAAGGATCGTTGCATCCAATGTCAGCACTTTTGCCTATCATTTCCAGGTATTCCTTGAAAGCAAGCACGCTGCCAGCTGTGTCACCATCAGGACCAGAATGCGCAAAAAGCAAAATCTTTTTAGAATTTTTTATGATATATGAAAGAGTATTAAATTCTGTTTGAAATTTCTTCATGGATGTTGCGTTGTTTTGATAAAAAAATCTTAAACCAAAGCGGCTTAAGAAATTTATAGGAGCTATATTGTTTGTTTTGGCTATAGTGAGATCAAAATCTTTTCAATTTTGTCCGCTTCTTCTTCGGTTGAGTCCAAAATAAACTGCAGACGGGGAAGTGGTCTCATTTTGAGTTTCTTGTTCAGTGCTCCTTGAATGGTGTATATTTCTTTTTCAATAGTCTTGATAGCATAGTTGCTATCACTGAATGGAAAAACACTTAAGGATACTCGAGCATATCGGATATCGCTTGAAATGTCAACCTTAGCAATCGTCAAAAATACTCCAGATTTAAGACTAAGCTCGCGTTGAAAGATTTCACCGAGATGTTCTTTGATTAGTTTGTTTAGTTTTACAATGCGTTCCGACATGGCAATTTAATTTTAAATTTTATCGTTAATGATGCGTTTGCTCGATTATTTATCTTTTTGGCACGCTTTTGGATGAATACGCTATATCCAAAAGCTCGGGAGAAACTGTCGTTTCTATCGGCCAAAAAGAAAAATACTCTAGCAAACGGAAGCTATATTATAAAGTTCTCTTCTTTTCTTCTTCTGTGAAAGCAATCAAGGTGTCTCCTTCTTTGATTTTTGTATCGCCTTCAAAAACGATTCCACATTCATTTCCTTTTCCAACTTCGGCGGTCACTTTCTTGTCTTGTTGAAGTTGTTCAAGTTTTCCCTTGCCGATAATTTCTCCATCGCGTCTGATTTCTATGAGTGCGCCTTTGGTTATTTTTCCATCATTCACTCTTCCTCCCACGATCATGTCGCGTTTTCCAGTTTTGAAAATTGCCAAAACGTTTACCATTCCAAGATCAGTGCGAACAATTTCCGGTGGAAGCATGTCGATAACCATTTTCTTCACCTCTTCGACAAGTTCATAAATAATTTTGAATGTTTTGATTTTCACATCGCTTCCTTCTGCTAATCTTTTGGCAACGGGTGTTATTTCAACATTGAAGCCAAAGATTGAGGCTTGGGAAGGGGCACTAACTTTCACGTCTGATTCTGTGATGTTTCCCACCTCAGATTCGACAATGTTGATGATGACTTCATCAGTTTTGATTGATGAAATGATTTGTTCGATTGCTTCAAGTGATCCTTGAACATCAGCTTTCAAAACCAAATTTAGTTTTTGAATTTTGTCTTCTTCGATGATGCGCATCAGTTTTTGTGAAGTAACTTTTTCTTTGCGCTCAATCAATCCTCCTGAAAATTCTTTGGATTTTAGTCGTGCAATTGATTTGCCACTAACGACCTGAAGAACATCATTGGTGTTTGGTGTGCTGTTTAGTCCCATCAAAGTAACGGGAGTTGAAGGCCCAGCTGTTAGGAGGTTTCTGCCATTAAAATCTTCAATTTTTCTGATGCGACCATATGCTGTCCCGGCAGTCACGTCTTGACCAACTTTCAAGGTTCCAGTTTTGACTAGAATTGTTGCAACAGGACCTTTTTGCGGATCAAGATTTGATTCAAGCACAATTGCAAAACCATCTCTTTTGTCATCGGCTTTGAAATCTTCAACTTCAGAAACCAACAAAATGTTTTCAAGCAAGTCTTCAATGCCAATGTTTTGTTTGGCGCTAATTTCGCAACTCATCACATCTCCACCCCATTGCTCAATGATGATTCCATTGTCTGCCAATTCTTGTTTGACTCTTTGTGGGTTGGCATCTTGTTTGTCAATTTTGTTGATGGCAACAACTGTTGGAATTTTTTTCTCTTTTAAATATTCAATAACTTCTTTTGTTTGTGGGCGAACACCATCATCAGCTGCAACAACAAGCACGGCGATGTCAGCAATTGAAACTCCGCGCTCCCTCATGCCTGAAAATGCCTCATGACCAGGTGTGTCAATGAAGGTTATCAGTTGACCCTTCTTTTTTACTTGATAGGCACTGATGTGTTGTGTGATTCCACCGGCTTCTTTGGCTGCAACACTAGCTTTTCGAATGGTATCAAGCAAGGTTGTTTTGCCATGATCAACATGTCCAAGGATGGTCACTACTGGTGGACGTGAACGCAAATTTTTTCCTGACTCTTTTTCTTTTTTGCAAATTTCAATCAGTTTTTCAACTGTTATTGTCTCACTATCAGCAACAGCAAGGTCAGCTTCTGTTTCAAAACCAAGGTCCTGAGCAATGATGGTGGCTGTGTCAAAATCAATTTCTTCGTTGATGGTTGCTAGGATATTGTTTTTTAGTAATTCGGTTATTACTTGAGAAACAGGCAAGCCCAAAAGCTCACTGAATTTTTTTACAGTAACACTGGTTGGAACTTTGACGATTTTTTTTACTTCTTCTGTCATGATATGTGAGTTATTGTTATAGATTTAATTTGCTTGATTATATTTTCGTTGGCTTGATTGTCACAGCTTCTTTGATTGCAGCCTTTTCTTCTTCGGTCAGGGTGTATTTTTCAGAAACACCTTTGACAATTGGCTTGGAATATATGCGAGTGCCTTCTCTGGTGTGCAATGATGAAATTGTTATGCCAGAGTCTTTTCCATCCAAAAGGGCCAATGCAAAGCTTTGATCACCGCCAATGTCCTTGAATGGATTGAAGCGAATGATGCCAACTTTGTGAATGCTTCGATTGGAAAGATTGTGAATTTTGTTGGAAATCTCAAAAAGTTCTTGTATTTCCTTGTCTATGTTTGAAATTTCATTGGAATGATTCATTAGTACTGATTCCAAATCTATGGCTTTTTTGCCGGCAAAGAAAATTTCAAGATCACTTTTCACTGCCTTGATCTTGCCAAGGGTCCAAATGGTAAAAATTAAGCTTAATACGGCTAAAACTACCCCAAAAATTGAAATATATATTGAAAATTCAGAAATTGATGACATAGCGCAAATAAATTTAATGAATACGTTTGACAGCATATCATTAATTTTGCCTTATGTAAAGAAAAAATAGGCGGAGGGCACAGGATTTGAACCTGCGAAAAGATTGCTCCTTTACCGCATTTCGAGTGCGGCGCATTCAACCGGGCTCTGCCAACCCTCCATGATATAAAATATAGTAGCATGTAAATTTGTAAACATATAAATATTTGTTAAAAATTATTTTTGTTATTTTTTTCTTTTTGTTGTAAACTAAAGATAATTAAATTTAACAATTTTCTATGGAAGAAGCTCAAAATAATTTTGGAAGATTTTTAGATCCAGCTGCAATTATTGCTCAGCTTGATATTGCCGAAGGAAGTGTGGCTATTGATTTTGGTTGTGGCCCTGGTTATTTTTCAATTCCTTTTGCCAAGGCAGTTGGAAAAGATGGCATTGTTTGGTCATTGGACATTTTGCCTCAAGCACTGGAAACTGTTGCAGGCAAGGCAAAAAATTCTGGCATTGCAAACATCACTACAAAAAGAGTTAATTTTGAAAAGGAAAAGGGTACAAAACTTGAAGATGCTTGTGCTGATTGGGTTATCTTGAAAGATGTTTTGTTTCAAAACAAAGACAAGGCTGCTGTTATAAAAGAAGCATATCGAGTTTTGAAAAATGGTGGAAAGGTTATTTTGGTTGAGTGGAATATGAAAAATCTGACGGTTGGTCCCGAAAAAGAATTGCGTATTTCTCAATCAGAATTGGAAAAGATGTTTGCTAATCAGGGATTTATTGCACAAAAAGATATTGTTGCTGGTGATTTTCACTACGCTTTTGTTGCAAGCAAAAATTAAATTGCAAAAAAAGCTACACCTTGGATAGATATAAATAAAAAATAAAATTATCGTATGACATTTTTTGAAAAAATTTCAATTTTTATAAAAAAAAGAAGCAGGGCATTGTTGATGATTTTTATGTTAATTAGCATTACCATGCTTTCTGGTTGTGGTGCTGCGCAAAACACGGGATATTTGGTGAATCTTGAAATTTGGGGAACACTGGATGATTCAGCTGCGCTTGCTAATATTGTTGAACAATACAAAAAAATAAATCCATATGTTGGTCAAATAAAATATCGAAAATTTGCACAAGCAACATATAAACAAGAATTGCTTGATGCTTTGGCAGCAGGACAGGGACCTGATATTTTCTTGATAGGCAATGGATGGCTGCCTTCTTTTGAAAACAAACTTGAGCCAGCACCGCAACCATTTATGAGTGAACAGGACATTAAGACCAATTTTCCTGATGTTGTGACACAAGATTTTTTTGATGAAGGAAAAGCATGGGCCGCACCACTTAGTGTTGACTCGATGGCTCTTTATTATAACAAAGACATCTTTAATGCTGCTGGAATTGCTAATCCGCCAAAAGACTGGATTGAATTTCAGGCTGACGTTCAAAAAATAACAAAAATAAATGCTAGCGGCAATTTTGATGTTTCTGGTGCGGCAATCGGTACTGGTGTTAACATAAACAGAGCGCCTGATTTGCTTGGAACGCTTATGTTGCAAAACGGAGTGATGTTGCCAAAAACAAAAGCTGATCAAACAAGGCTTGATGAGGGTGTTGTCAACAAAGACGGTAAGACCTATCAACCAGGCGAGGATGCGCTCGGATTTTATACTCAATTTGCAAGGGCAGGGCTTTCTTCTGGTGTGACAAATCAGTCTTACACTTGGAACAATAGGCAGCATTACTCAGTTGATGCTTTTTCTCAAGGATCTGTTGCTATGATGTTTAATTATTCTTGGCAAATTGCTGAAATTAAAAACAAAAATCCTAAATTGAATTTTGCAATTGCTCCTATGCCACAAGTCAACAGTGCATCAGCAGCAACCTATGCAAATTATTGGGGATATGCGGTTTCTCGCAATAAAGTTGCACCAGTTGCTGCAGTTGCAAATGGTCAGCCAGCTGTTGCACCCATTTCAAATGAAACAAGAACACATGAGGCTTGGCAATTCATTCGTTTTCTTACACTTAAAAACACTGGAACAATTAAACTTTATAATGCCATTTCAAAAAACAGTAAAGATTTTCCAATTAACTTTGATCCTGCTGATGAGTATTTGAAAAAAACAATGCAGCCACCAGCAAGACGAGATTTGATTGAAGCAAAAAAGTCTGACATTAATCTTGGAGTTTTTGCTAGTGGAAACCTTATTGCAAAGCACTGGTATCAGAGTGATCCAGATGCAATAGACAAAATTTTTGTTGATATGATTGAGGCTGTTGTTCGAGGTGATGTATCATTGCATGAAGCATTGGGATTGGCAAAAAATAAGATTAATTATTTGTCTAGTGGTGGCTCAAAATAGGTTTATTTATAAGAACTTTTATTGAAAATTTAAAAAAATGAAAAAAACGATTATTTCTGTTTGCATAATGATTTTTTTTGGTACTTTTTTTGTTGCAAATAAATCAATGGCAGCAGATGCTAAATGTATTTGCTATGAAGTCGATACTGTTTTGGGTGCAATGCATTTCAAACAATACTCGCAAGCGATGGTTAGTAGTGACGAAACATGTAATACTGCATGCAAGAATACCTCACCGCTTATTGTTCAATATAGTTTTAATGGTAGTGCTAATAAAAATATTCATGACCCTATTGCTGTTGGATCATCTGGACAAATTGCTGACACAAAAGTTCCTGGGACAACTATTGATAATAGTGGTATAATTAAATGTGGAAGGCCTGGACAGGAAATGTGCACACTTTGCGATTTGATTGCTGGCATGAATAATATTATTCAGTATTTAATGAAAATTGCAGTCGGAGTTGCGCTTCTTGCGATGACTATTGGTGGCGTGATGTATGTTATTTCTGCCGGCGATGGCAATATGACTGGTATGGCAAAAAAAGCCATCACCAATGCCGCAATTGGATTTGTGATTATCTTTGCAGCTTATTTGATTATCAATACATTGATAAATTATATTGGCACAAAGCCTGGGATGGGAATTAATATTACAAGTTGGGGAAATTTCACTTGCAGTAAAGGATTGCACTAAATTTGATTAAAATTTTTTTGAAATAAAATGAATATAAAAAATAAAAAATTTATTTTTAATGCCTTCTTGCTATTGTTTGCTTTGTCTTTTTTTTCTATAGCAGGAAAGGTTTCTGCTGATACTTGTTCAACACAAAATACTGGATTTGCGTGTGTTGATACTACCAAGGTTAATGGAGCAGCTGGATGCAAGACCGGGCTCTGTCCTGGCTCTAACGATGTAAAATGTTGTGGATTGGCACCAGTTACATGTAAAACTAGTGGTTCAAGTGGTCAGCCGTGTTCTGCTAATGGAAATTATGGAATTTGCAATGCCATTGGAGTTTGTGTGGACTCATCAGCTGGTCAAATACCAACAACTAGTTCAACAATTCCTTCAACTCCATCAGGAGGCGGCACAACTTTTGTTAATCCATTAACTTACAATAATGTTGAAGGATTGCTTGGCGGAATCATGGGGGCGATTCAGAAAATCATTGTAGTCCTAGCTTTGGTTTTTATTATGATTGGAGCTGTGATGATTTTGGTTTCAGCTGGAAATTCAAAAATGGTGGAAAATGGAAAAAGTGCAATCACAATGGCACTGGTGGGACTTGCACTTGGAATTGCTGCACCTTCAATCTTAAAGGAATTGGCTAATATCCTGGGCTGGGGAGGAACTGTGCCTGTTGCATTGACATTGTCTGAAATTGCTATTAAGGTGCTTAATTTTCTCCTGGGAACTATGGGTGTGCTCGCCCTTGTTATGCTTGTTATTGGTGGTATTACTTATCTTACTTCAGCTGGAGATGAAGGTAGAGCAGAAAAGGGAAAACAAATTTTTACATATTCATTGATTGGAATTTTCCTGGCTATGGCTGCAATGATTTTGGTGACACAAGTTGCTAAGTTTTTTGTTTAATTAGAAAATAAAAAATACAAATAAAATGTTGATTAACGTGCCTCAATATATTGACGTTGAGGATAAAATTGTTGGACCATTGACCATGAAGCAACTGGGTTGGATGATTGCGCTTGGGATCATTTTGGTTATTTTGTGGAGCATTGCTGGTCCTGTTATTTTTTTTACAATGGGAATTCCATTGACAATTATTTTTGTGGCCTTGGCTTTTTATAAGCCATATGGGCAACCATTGGGAAGCTTTGTTATTTTTGGGATAATGTACTTTTTTAGACCCAAGGTTTATCTTTGGAAAAGAACACCACAACAAAATATTGTCGCAAAGCCAAAAGTTCAAAATGTTGCAAAAATTTTGCCAGATAAGCATATTTCAAGTCAATCACTGCGAGATCTCGCTCAGCTTATGGACAGTGATGGTACCGAATCTAATAGCGAAATAGAAAAAATACTAAAAGAATTGCCAACAAAGAAAAAATAGTTTAACAGAAAAACAAAAAAATATGGAATCATTGCATGCAAATAATCTTACAAGTGGTGGCGTGGCTGGCGGTAGCACGCAAAAATATGTTGATGTGGAGGAAGTTAGGGATGGTGTGATCATTCTTAAGAATGGTTCGCTGCGAGCCGTGCTCTTGGTTTCTTCGATTAACTTTGATCTTAAGGCCACCGAAGAACAAGACTCTATTATTAGTCAATATCAAAACTTTTTAAACTCACTTGATTTTCCAATGCAGGTTGTTATTAGTTCCAGAAAATTAAATATTGATCCATATCTGGATTATCTTAAGAAAAAAGAAAAAATATTAACAAATGAGCTGCTTCGCTTGCAATTGGCTGAATATAGTAATTTTATTAAAAATCTGGCAGATGTCTCTAATATTATGTCTAAGTTTTTTTATGTGGTCATCCCTTTTTATCCAGTAGAGAGCAGTAGTGGTGGATTGTTGGATAAATTTTTTGGATCTTCTGGTGGTCAAATGGCAGTTGAAAAAAGAAGAGAGCTTTTCGATACATATAAAAATCAACTTTGGCAAAGAGTGGATCATGTTATTGCTGGACTTTCCGGCACAGGTGTGCGCGTGACACCTCTTAAGACTGATGAATTGATTGAATTATTGTATAATTCATACAACCCTTCAACGCACAACAATTCAATTATTAGAGATATTGACAAGGTTGAATTAAAATAAATTATAAAATAGTTATGTTAGAATTATTTAAAAACAAAAAACAATCAGCACCGGTTAATAATGTTATGCAAAGTGATGCGCTGTATCAGCGTGGAGTTGCAACTATCAAGGATTTGATTGCGCCTTCAGCGATGAAGGTTAGTCCTAATAATTTGCAAATTGGCGAAACATTTGCTAGGACTTTGTTTGTGGTGGCATATCCTCGATATTTGCACTCTAATTGGTTTTCTCCGATTATAAATATTGATTTTTCGATGGACACTGCTATGTTTGTTCATCCAATTGAAACTTCTGAGATTTTGAAAACTTTGATGCGAAGTTCCACGCAAGTTCAATCTCAGATACACATCGAAGAGCAGAATGGAAAAATTCGCGATCCAATTTTGGAGACAGCTCTTTCTGACATTGAAGACTTGCGAGACAAATTGCAACAGGGAACCGAAAAGTTCTTTCGTTTTGGTTTATATATTACGGTGTATGGGGCATCTATGGATGAGGTTGAAAAAGCAAATAGGCAAATAGAGTCAATCTTGGAGGCTCAGATGGTATACGTTAAACCATCAGTGCTCAAGGTTGAACAAGGCTTTGCATCAACACTTCCGCTTGCAAATGATGAACTTGATTCAGCTAATAATCTTAACACCTCACCGCTTTCAACAACTTTCCCATTTGTCTCAGCAGATCTTTCCTCAAACGAAGGAATTTTGTATGGAATTAATCGTCACAATAATAGTTTGATTTTGTTTGATCGTTTCAAGATGGAAAATGCCAACATGGTTGTTTTTTCCAAGTCTGGAGGAGGAAAAAGCTATACTGTTAAGTTGGAAATTTTTCGCTCGCTCATGGTTGGAACAAATGTGATTGTTATTGACCCAGAAAATGAATACAAATATTTGTGCGAAACTGTTGGTGGAACTTTTATTAAACTTTCTTTGAATTCAGCTTTTCATTTGAATCCTTTTGATTTGCCGCAAGTTGGTGAGGACGAGGATCCGGAAGATGTTTTGCGTAGCAATATCGCCAGCTTGATTGGCTTGTTGCACATCATGCTTGGAGCGGTGACGCCAGAGGAAGATTCAATTCTTGACATTGCTATTCGTGAGACATATGCTATGCGTGACATTACGGCGCAAAGCAACTTCAAGGCTTTTAATTTCAATTCTTTTCCAACAATGTCTGATTTGTATTCAGTGATTCGCAATTCAGAAGGTGGCGAGTCTTTGGCAAAAAGATTGGAAAAATATACTGACGGTATTTTTTCTGGAGTTTTGAATCATCCAACCAATGTGCAAATCAACAATCAGTTGGTGGTTTTCAATATTCGTGATCTTGAAGATCAACTCAGGCCTATTGCAATGTATACTATTTTGCAATTCATTTGGAATGAAATGCGCTCAACACTTAAGCAAAGAATTGTTGTGGTGGATGAAGCTTGGGTCATGATGCAAAATGAAGATGCAGCATCTTTTCTTTTTGGAATAGCCAAAAGATGTCGAAAATATTACACAGGATTAACAACCATAACTCAGGATATTGCTGACTTTATGAGTTCTCGCTATGGAAAACCAATTGTAACAAACTCATCATTGCAATTGTTGCTTCGTCAATCTCCAGCTGCCATTGAAACAATCTCTGATACTTTTTATTTGACAGAGCAGGAGAAATTTTTGCTACTTGAGAGTAATGTGGGAGAGGGAATTTTGTTTGCTGGTGCAAAGCATGTAGCAATCAAGGTTATTGCTTCATATGCAGAAGATCAGATCATCACATCTGACCCAAGACAGTTGATGGAAATTGAACAAGCCAAGAAAGATTTTGAGGAAGAAGGAGAATAGAGCAGTTTTTATTTTGTAGGCTCAGGATCTTGTTAGTTTTTTAGGGAAATATTTGTAAAGCTTATGGCTGATGCGATGAATAATGCGGAAAGATTAGAAAATGCACGAAAACAGGATGCGCAATTGCCAAGTCCTGTTCGATTTCATGTTCCGCAAGTAGTTGACACTCAGCGCAACTCGAAGCAGTTAAATGATTATCAAAAAAATGACAGCAATAATTATCACAGCGAAAGACTTGAAAATGCACGTAAAAATAGTACTTCTAGTATTAAAGAAAAATTAAATACAGCTAAAGATTTTGCAGCAATCGCAACACCGATTGGTGCTTTTTCTTTGGTAAAACAAATTGATTTTATTGCTGATATGCCATATGTGGCAGCAATTGGAGCGGCACTGCTTAAAGATGGATTGGATCTTATTGATGCTGAAACTGTCGTGCTGCCAATAATTTTTGGAGCGCTTTGTTCAATTTTTATTTTTATGATGTTGCTGTTGGTTGGGGCAAATGAAAAGAAAAAAAACGCAAATGCTATGCTTAAAAAAATTGGAATTTTGCTTGGTGGTGGAATTGCTGATGTTATTCCAGGGCTTGATTATTTTCCAATTGAAACAGCAACAGTTGCTTTGATTTATGTAATGGAGCTTATGGATAGAAAAAATTCTTCAAAATAATTGTAAATGTGATTTTTGTGATTGTTTTTTTTGAGTCTTGCGCAGATATTATAATTTCAAATTTATATCGCTATGTCTTCAAAAGTATTTTCTGCTGCCACTATTGGTCTGGATGGGGAAGTTGTTGAGGTGGAGGTTGATGTGTTGGGCGCGGGTTTGCACAATTTTAATATTGTTGGATTGCCAGACACTGCCATCAAAGAATCTCGTGACAGGGTGAGCAGTGCAATCAAAAATTCTGGCTTCAAGCCGCCACATCAATGTGGAAGGATTACTGTTAATCTTGCTCCGGCTGATTTGCCAAAGGCTAGTCCAATCTATGACTTGCCAATTGCTATGGGACTTCTGCTTGCTACCAAACAATTGCAATTTGATTTTGAGGGAAAAATGATTGTGGGTGAGCTTTCTTTGGATGGACGGGTTCGTTCTGTTCAAGGAATTTTGCCAATTGCACTTCTGGCAAAACAAAAAGGTTTTGCGCAGCTCTATGTTCCGCGTGAAAATGCCCAAGAGGCTAGTGTGGTGGATGGGATAGATATTATTCCAGTTGAAACTTTGTATCAATTGGCGGATCATTTTTGTGGAAGCAATATTATTACAAATTTCCCACCAATTAATGGTGAGGAATTGTTTGCATATGGAGAGCACGTCAATGACATGGCACACATCTCTGGACAACAACATGCAAAGCGCGCATTGGAAATAGCAGCAGCTGGTGGACACAATGTTGTTTTGAATGGGCCTCCAGGCAGTGGAAAAACCTTGCTTGCAAAAGCGATGCCAACAATTTTGCCAAAATTGACACTTGTTGAATCACTGGAAATTACTAAAATTTTTTCAGTAGCTGGAAAATTAAACAAAGGACAGTCATTGGTTGTCACTCGTCCATACAGGTCACCGCATCACAGTGCGAGCAGTGTCTCACTTATTGGCGGCGGTGCATATCCAAGACCAGGTGAGATAAGTTTGGCGCACAGAGGAGTTTTGTTTTTGGATGAGTTTGGAGAATTTCCAAAAAATGTGCTCGAGAATTTGCGCCAGCCACTCGAGGATGGTATGATAACAATCTCAAGAGCAAAAGGTTCTCTTCATTTTCCGGCAAGGTTTATTTTGGTGGCTGCGATGAATCCTTGTTTTTGTGGAATGGCGACTGACACTGAAAAAATGTGCACATGCACAGCCGCACAAATTGTTAGATATCGTCAAAAAATTTCAGGTCCTATCTTGGATCGCATTGATTTGCATATTGAAGTTCCAAGATTAAGTTTTGATAAGCTCCAGGAAAATATTGTTGAAGAATCGAGTGATGTTATTCGAAAACGCGTGGAAAGTGCCAGAAAAATTCAAGCGAAAAGATTTTTGAATTTGTCTGTTGTTTCAAATGGTGAGATGTCTTCTGATCAGATAAAGAAATTTTGTCAGCTCGACGTTGAGTGCACAGATTTGCTAAGAAGCGCAGTGAGCGCGCTCAAGCTTAGCGCACGTGGATATCACAGGATTATTAAGGTTGCCAGGACTATTGCTGATTTGGCTGGCAGTGAAAAAATAACGCCAATGCATATTGCAGAGGCTATTCAATATAGATTCAATACTGAGTAATTGCTTTTCTTTATATGTTATTTTCTTGAAGATTGCTTGCTAGTCTTTCCTTTTGACACGCTTTTGAATGACTGCACAATATTCAAAAGCTCAAGAAGCCGCTGTCGCCGGCTATTGCTCAAAAAGAAAAACTAGCAAGCAAGATGCAATAAATAATTTGATAAAAAATTTCATTGAAAAAGGGTTATAAATTAATTTTTGTTATTGCGATTGTCTTTTTTGGCTGGCAGATTTGGCAGTTTTTTTCTGATGAAAAAGTTGAGGCATCGCAGGGACAAAATTTTAATGTCAAAGAAAGTATAATTTCAGTTTCTGACAGCGGTTTGAATTTTCAGGTTGTTTCAAATGCAAAAACTGTGGGAGATTTTGTGGATGAGCAAAAAATAAAATTAAACCAAAATGATGCTGTGTATCCTGAAAAAAAAGAAAAAATTTATAGTGGGGCTCATGTAATTATTTTACGCGCAAAAAAAATAGCAATAAAAGAGGGCGGAAAAGCAACTGAATTTTATACTTTGGCTAACAATGTTGAACAGGCAATTTGGGAGGATAAAAATATTGTTCTTGGCGAAGATGATGTGACAGTTCCTGCAAGGACAATGCCAGTGACCGATGGAATGAAAGTTTTGGTTACACATGTTTTAATAAAAGAAGAAATAAAGAATGTTAATACTGATTTTAAAACAGTTTCTAATGAAGATAACTCACTTGGCTGGAGAGTGAAAAAAGTCACTCAAAAAGGAGAGACTGGCACAAAAGAAGTTAAATATAAGGTTGTATATAATGATGGTAAAGAAATTTCTCGCAAAATTTTGGACAGTAGTGTGACAAAGAGTCCTGTTGATGAAATTGTGACGCAAGGAACGCTGGTTAAAGTTGGCAAGGTGCACACTGGAGCCGCAAGTTGGTATGCATATACCGGAACGCTCTCTGCAGCCAACCCCTGGCTTCCTATGGGAAGTTATGTTAGGGTTACTAATCGCGATAATGGCAAATCTGTTATTGTGAAAATCAATGATCGTGGACCATTTGGAAATGGACGCATTATTGATTTGGACAAAGTTGCATTTTCGCAGATTGCTTCGATTGGCGCTGGTGTGGCTAATGTTAAGATGGAAGTTATTACTAATTAGCTTTTAATGACCTTAGTGCGATATATTTTGCTTCACTTGTTTCCTCTTGAGGCACGCTTCGCAGTCAGGAACTGTGACTGCTTGCTCGTCCTAGCTGTCGCTGCGGATGGCCTCAAAAGAAAACAATCTCGCAAAAAATAGATATTATAGTATCACATTGCTAAAGCTAAAAAACTTAAATTATAAGCGTATATATTTTGTATGATAAAAGCTAAAAAATCATTGGGGCAAAATTTCTTGAAAGATGCCGATGTGCTTGGTCGGATTATTAAGGCTGCCAATTTGTCAGCTGATGATGTGGTGGTTGAAATTGGTCCTGGAGAAGGGGCTCTCACTGAGCTTTTGGCCGGAGTTTGCAAAAAGGTGATTGCAATTGAGCTAGATGACAGGCTTATTGAACCATTGCATACTAAATTCGTGGGAAATAAAAATGTTGAAATCATTCATGATGACATTTTGAAATTGAATCTTCCTGCTTTGATGGAAAAAGAACTGAAAGATGCGGGTGTTACCAGCTATAAAGTTGTTGCTAATATTCCATATTACATCACGGCTCCAATCATTCGTTTGTTTTTGGAGACAAAAATTCCACCAATTGAAGTGATGTTTATGGTTCAAAAAGAAGTGGCGGAAAGGATTTGTGCAAAACCAGGTGAAATGAGCATCCTGGCTGTTTCTGTTCAATATTATGCCAGAGCACAATTTCTGTTCACGGTTTTCAAGGAATCATTTTTTCCAGTGCCAAAAGTGGACAGTGCAATTATTCACATTTCACGCAACACAAAAGATGCTCCTCCTTCAGCTGTTGAAGTGAAGAAATTTTTTCGCGTGGTGAAATCTGGATTTTCTGCCAAAAGAAAAACCTTGATCAACAATATTGCAAATAGCTTGCAAATAGACAAAAAAGAAATCGAAGAGAAGCTTGGCTTAATTGGATTTTCTCCTAGCACGAGAGCACAGGAGTTGGGAGTGGAGGATTGGAAGAAATTAACTGACAGTTTTACTGACTTATAAGCTTTGTTTTTATTGGAGTATTTTAAAACAGTGATAATTTATATCACTGTTTTTTAAATATCTATGTGTTACAATAGGATTTACACATTCGCTTTCTGAGTTTCATATAAATATTGTTTTTTGCTTGCCTTTTGTTCACACGGAAGCCGCAAAAAACAATATTTGTATGAAACTGTGAAAAAAATTAAATTATAATTCAATAAAATGACATATTCTGAGTTATGCTCAGGATGAATTTTTTTATATATATTATGCAAGATATTTTAGAAGGACTTAATGAAAATCAAAAAAAGGCCGTGATGGCTGCTGATGGTCCATTGCTTATTATTGCTGGAGCAGGTTCTGGCAAGACCAAGACGCTGACACATCGAGTGGCATATCTTATTAATAATTGCAAAATACCTGCCAGGAATATTTTGGCGGTGACGTTTACTAACAAAGCAGCGCAGGAAATGAAAGAGAGGATCATGAAGATTTTGTATCCAGAAGCGGATGCAAATTTCAAATATAGTCTGTATGGCAATGCTGATTTGCCGGTGCTTGGAACTTTTCATGCAATTTGCAGCAAAATTTTGCGCAGTGAAATTGAGGCCTTGGGATATCAAAAAACATTTCATATTGTTGATGATCAGGATCAGCAGATCTTGATGAAGCGCATCTTGAAAGAGTTGGAAATAGATTCTCAGCAATTTGCGCCGCGCGCTATTTTGGGTGCAATTAGTAAGGCAAAAAATGAATTCATGAATCCTGAGCAGTTTAAAAATCAGGCCAATGGATATTATGAAGAAGTTGCTGCTAAATGCTATTTGCTATATCAAACAAGACTTAAAGAAAATAATGGACTTGATTTTGATGATATTATTATGTTCACGGTGGATCTTTTCAAGAAATTTCCATTGGTGCTGGAAAAATATCAAAACCAATTTCGCTATATGATGGTTGATGAATATCAGGACACTAATCGCGCGCAATATCTTTTGATTAACTTGTTGGCCAACAAACATCGCAATTTGTGTGTGGTGGGAGATGATTGGCAGAGTATTTATAAATTTCGAGGAGCTGATATTAAAAATATTTTGAACTTTGAAAAGGATTATAGTGAGGCCAAAGTAATTCATTTGGAACAGAATTATCGTTCAACGCAGGTTATTTTGGATGCAGCCTATGGTGTGATTTCAAAAAATATCAATAGGAAGGACAAAAATCTTTGGACAGAAAAAGAAAGTGGTCATCTAGTGACTTTTTTTGAAGCGGAAGATGAGCGTGATGAAGCAGCTTTTGTTGCCAATGAAATTGCAAAAAATAATCAAGGAAATTATAGCAAATATGTCATTCTTTATCGAACAAATGCTCAATCACGTGCTATTGAAGAAATGTTTTTGAAAAAATCGATACCATATCGCATTATTGGTGGGATTAAATTTTATCAGCGAAAAGAAGTGAAAGACGTGGTGGCATATTTGCGCTTGATTTCAAATCCAAATGACATGATTTCACTGGAGAGGAGTATCAATGAGCCACGTCGCTCAATTGGCGAGATGACACTAAAAAAGTGGATTGGAACATCAAGAATTTTGGGCATTAATCCAATTGATGTGTCGCTCCAATTTTCAAATCCCAATTTCCAATTTCCAATAAATTTCCAAATCCCAAATTCCAAAATAGATGCTATTGTTAAGTTTTCTGAGTTCATTAAAAGGATGCAGGAAGTTCATTCCAGGATTGCGCTCTCGGATTTTATTGAAAAAGTTTTTCAAGAAAGTGGCTATGAAAAAATGCTTTCTGCTGATGGTGAGGATGGTGAAAAAAGAAGTGAGAATGTGCATGAGCTTATTAGTGTTGCCAAAAAATATGATGACTTGAAAGAATTGGAGCCCAAGGAGAATGTTGAAAATGCAGATTTTTTGAGTGCTTTTCTGGAAGAAGTTGCACTTGCTTCAGATGTTGATAATGTTGATCAAAATGAAGATGCTGTGCATTTGATGACACTGCACAGTGCCAAAGGCTTGGAATTTCCTGTGGTTTTCATTGTTGGACTTGAAGAAGGAATTTTGCCGCATTCTCGAAGTTTGCTTTCGGCTGGTGAAATGGAAGAAGAGAGAAGGCTCATGTATGTTGGATTAACCAGGGCTAAAGAAAAAATATTCTTGCTCTTCACTCGCCAACGAACACTTTTTGGTTCAACGCAAATGAACAGCCCTTCTCGATTTCTGGAGGATATTCCTGAAAAGTTGGTCAAAAAAAATTCATATCGCGAATCAGAGCAAAAGATTTTTGAAAAACTTTTACAACAAAGCACTAGGACAAAAATAAAAACTCCCGCCAATTTCAAGGGAGGAGAGCATGTTAGGCATGGAGAATTTGGCGATGGTGTTGTTATCTCTGCAATGGGCGACGTGATTACTGTGGCCTTCAAGAAAGCTGGATTGAAAAGATTGAGTGCTGAATATGCAAATTTGCAAAAAATATAATATTAGTTTTGTTTTTTTGCATGAAATTTTTCATGCACACCTTTGAGCTGTTTGTTGGTGATGTGCGTGTAGATCTGGGTTGTGGTTATTGATGAGTGCCCAAGCATTGTTTGCACGCTTCGAATGTCAGCACCATTTGAAAGCAGGTCAGTGGCAAAGCTGTGCCTGAGTGTGTGAGGATGCACATCTTTGATGATGCCTGCTTTGGCGGCATAGTGTTTCACTATTCTTTGAATGCTCCTGTTGCTCAGTCTTTTGCTGTCTTGTTCGAAGGTCTTTTTGTTGGAATAGCGAATGAAAACAGCCTCATCAATGTCAGTGCGCTTGTCTAGATAGTTTTTTAAAGCCTCTTTGGCGGAGTTTGAAATGAAAACTAGTCGCAATTTGTCTCCTTTTCCTCTGACGCTAAACTCTAGTCTTTCCAAATTTATTTGATCGCGATTGATGTTGCAAAGTTCTGAAACTCGCAGTCCAGCGGAAAAAAGCAATTCCAGAATCGCCCTGTCTCGCAGTGTTGCCAAGTCTGTTCCACTTGCAGACTCCAGGAGTCTTTCCACTTCTTCGCCATCCAAAAATTCAATTTCATGTGAAGGGTTTTTTCCAACCTCGATTTTTTCAGCGGAAAGACTTTTAATGTCTCGCTTGGAGAGATATTTCAAAAAGCTACGAATGGCAATCACGTGATAATTTTGAGTTATTTTTTTTAACTCTTCTCCGTCGCTAGTTGTTAGTCTGTTTAGATATAGGCGATAGTTGGTGACAAGCTCCGCTGTTATTTCTCCTGGGTTTGAAATTTTTGACCACAATAAAAAACGTTTGAGGTAATGATGATAATTTTCAATGGTTTTTTGAGATCGATTGCGTTCAACTTCAAGATAAACCAAAAAATCGGATAGTAATTTTTTTAGGGGAATCATATTTTTGCAGTCACGCTGAGATTTATATTTTTACAATATTCATTGTACCTCCTTTATGCATTTGAAAGAATAGCTATTGAAAATTATGCCTATAATAAGCCAAAAAAAAGCAATTATGTGGACAAACCCTTTGACAAAAAGCTTGTGCAATGTATACTTGGAAGCAGTTTAAAAATTAAGACTGTAGGTGGAAAGCGATTGCCATTTTAGAAATAATCTAAAAAATTTATTCCAAAAATATCTGGGATAATGACGATTTTGCTTGAAGCTGCATGTCGACTGAAAGGACTTGCTATTAGTAAAAAAAATATTTTTTCTTATATCTTTGAATTTTTTCGAAAGATAGATTTCAAGAAAATTAACACCAGGATTCATCTTGGTCAAAGAACAATTGCACAAACAATCAAAAGACATCGGACAATAAAATTGCTCCATCTTTTTCGCAATTATTCAGCTTTTGCAGTGGTTGTTTCCAGTTCATTGCTTGTGAGTGCGACCAATGCCGCTTCTGGCAAAGGAAACAGTGGATTGCTTTTTGGATACTGGGATGGATCAAGCGCATCTGCTGCTAGTGTGGTTAGCAATAAGATTAGTGGACAGACAAATAAAAAAAATGATTTGGCTTTGGTTCCTCTTTCAAAATCAAGCACTGCCGTTCAGCCTGGTGCTATTGAAGAAGTTGCCAGTCAAAATGTTGTGATTGGCGAGCAGGGAATCATTGTTGCGCAAGGTGGAAGCAGTCCCATGAAGGATCCAGAAGAAGATGGTGGTGTTAAAATGTATATTGTGCAACCAGGAGACACTATTGGAATGATTGCTTCAAAAAATAAGGTTTCAATTAACACTATTTTGTGGGCTAATGACATTAGCAATGTTGATTCAATAATGCCTGGTGACACTTTGTTCATTTTGCCGGTTTCTGGAATCAAATATGTAGTAAAGGCTGGCGACAATATTGATAGTATTTCAAGCAAATTCAAAGCCGAGAAGGATAAAATTATTGCGTTTAATGATTTGCCAGCTGACGGCTCTTTGGAAGTTGGAAAGGATATTACCATTCCAGATGGACAAGTTGATTCTCCGAAGCCAACTGTTCCACAATCAACCACGACAGCTCCTGGTGGGTCCGTGATCGAAAAGAGACAATATGCCAATGCTAGCGGTGGAGCGCCTGAAGTTTCTGGCGGCGTGACGCCAAAGGGAAAGGCTGGCGCAGGTCACAGTTTTCCATATGGATATTGCACTTGGTATGTTGCGCAAAAACGTTATGTTCCATGGAGTGGAAATGCGGGAGCTTGGATTTTCAATGCCAAGGCGAGTGGATATGCAACAGGAAGAGCGCCACGCGTTGGTGCCATTGTGGTGACCACTGAAAACAGATATTATGGACACGTTGCTTTGGTGGAAAAAGTTTCTGGAGATGACATTACTGTTAGTGAAATGAACTATGTTGGATTTGCCAAAAGAAGCACGCGAGTTCTCTCTGCAACGAGCCGAGCAATTAAAGGCTTTATTTATTAAAAAAAGTATTTTTCAATCGCGATTTGCGGGGAATGAAAAATTCAAAAAAATATTACAAAAAAACTTCGATTTTGTTCGAAGTTTTTTTGTTCTTTTTTTTGCGAAAGTGTGATATAATTTCATGGCAAATGTAAACAAAAAAGAATCCTAATGAATTGGATTTTAAAAAACAAAAATAGAAATAAAAAGACAATTTTATTTGTCTTGTTTTTGCTGTCTGCTGTTTTGTTTTCTCCGTTTTTTAGTGCAAAAATTCAAGCTGCTGACGCACCTGTTACAACTGGAAGAGGAAGTGTGCAAAATCCAAATCAATTGCCATCTGGCTCAACATCTGCAACATCACCAACTGCTGGGGCAACTGGTCACACAATTGTAGGTGCTGCCGTGAATAATAGCTATGTCGCAGGTGACAATGGTGGCTCTAGGTCTAATGCTGGAACTCAAAATACAACAACGTGTGGA
This sequence comes from bacterium, assembly GCA_037140955.1. Taxonomy (GTDB): domain Bacteria; phylum Patescibacteriota; class Minisyncoccia; order Moranbacterales; family GWC2-37-73; genus UBA12068. Next base: position 35,768 of record JBAXDL010000008.1, read on the forward strand.
ATTGATTTTAGTTGTTATATTAAACTGTTGTTAGTTGGCGTGCTCAATTTTGTGGGTTGGCTTTTTGGTATTGCTGGAACATTGTTCGCTTGGGTTGTTGATCCAAAGAATATTTCTGGGCCAGATGGTGTGCTGCAAAAGCAAGCAGTCAAAGATGTTTGGATCATGGTGCGAGATCTTTTGAACATGACCTTCATTTTGATTTTGCTTTTTGCGGCCTTTTGCACGATTTTTCAAATTGACAAATGGAACTTGAAAAAAGTTTGGCTCAACATTTTGATTAATGCCTTGTTGGTCAATTTTAGCTATACTATTGCCAGGTTTTTCATTGATATTTCTAATGTTGCTTTTTATTATTTGGCTAATCATCTTTTTTCTTCAGCTTCGACGGTGGTTGATGGCAGTGCTATTTTTGCGATGTTTGGTGGAGCATCAGGGATTAGTGAAATTTTGTCTCCAGCGGGTTATGCGACTTATGATATTGCATATCTTTTGGCTATGATTGTGTTTGTTTTTATTCTTGGTATGACACTTTTGATTATTGCAGCGTTGTTTGTGGTTCGCTTGATTGCTCTGACCATGATCGTGATGTTTTCGCCAGTTGGTTTTGTGGGATATATTTTTCCAGCCACAAGTTCATATGCTGACAAATGGTGGACAAATCTTTTTTCATATTCTTTCTTTGCCCCAATCATGATTTTTGTGATGGCGATTGCACTTCGAATTACAGAGGCTATTGGCAAACAAAACATCAATTCATTCAAAAATAGTGCCAGCGCTAATGCTGGAATTGGTCAGGATGCAACCTGGATTGCAAACGCCGCTTTCATGTTGATTCCAATTTTGATTCTTTGGATGGGCATGGGAATTGCAAAAAAAATGGGAATTGAAGGAGCTGATACTGTTGTTAATGGAGTGAAAAAGGGTGGAAAGTGGTTGGCAAATAGGCCTGGCGCCCTTGGTGGATACGCATGGAAGAGATCGGGAGTTCCCGGTGGAATCAAGAAGGGATATGAGAATGCTCAAAAGAGTGGAAAATTATTTGGATCTGAAAGACTTGGGTGGATATTGAAAAATGGCCAAGAAGGAAGGGAAAATAGAATTGCTGGATATATTGATAATAGATCAACTGGTGTTGCTGATGCTGTAAGAAAGAAAAAGGCCGAAGAATTTAGAAAGAAATACAAGGAAAAAGCTGATGAACATGATAGGGTTGACGCTGTCGGCGCTAGCGGTGCTACTGATCGTATCCTTAGGGCTGACTTGCATCATGCTGACTCTGATACTCGAAACAAGGCTGCAATGGAAGTTGCCTCATTATTGCACGCACTTAAAACAGACAAGGGCAAATCAGATGCTTTTGAATTAAGAATAACAGAACAAGTAATAAGAAGTGGTATTATTCCACCAACTGCTAGTGATGCTGATCGAGATTTAATAATAAAGAAGGCAATAGCTGCTAATTGGAAAATACTTAATGATAAAGGTAAGCAGGCACATCAAGTTGCAACAGAGGGCAAAACAACAGCTACCGCAATAAATACAGCCTCTGCTACGGCAGCTGTTGCATCTGGCTCTGGTGTTGTCGATACCTGGACAACATAGTTTTTATTAATAATTGCAAAAAAGTAATGAATGATAATTATTCAGATAATATTTTAAATGAATTCGTGATCCCTCACATTGCATTTCCGCAGGACACTATTCAGCAAAAAAAAATATTGGCTTGGCATATAGTGTCACTAAAAAAAGAAGATCTTCTTTTTTCATCTGCTTTTGCTTTTTCATATCAGGGCTTGATTGCTGGAATAAATACCGTTCAAATTGAATATTTCGCAAAAAATGCAACAATAAGTCAAAAAAAAGAATTATTAATTTCAATGCTTGCTGATTATCGCATGAAAGAAGTTTTTGAGATTGCAAAATTAATGGATGATGATATGGGCGAAAATATATCGCAAAATCAACAAAGGGTTAAGAATGTTCAACGATATGTTTTTGATAATTTGCCAGTTTTTCAGTTTTAATTTTAATTTGTCATTTTGCTTAAAAAGTAATTCAGGTTATGTCATTAAATAATTGACCTGGATTTCCCCTTTAGTGGGAATGACATAGTGCAATAATGGATACTAATAATTTATATCAATCAAATAATAACATGATGACGCCTAGCACAAATGCTGGAGGTGTTTTTGGTTATGATGTTGAAGAAAAGAAAAAAGAAATTGAAAAAATAACACAGGAGGTAAGAGAAGAATTGATGAATAAATGGAAAAAAACATATGCCAATGCGCAGATTTTTCCTGCAGCAATCGAAAGCATGCATCCTGAAGCGGTGGATTTTTTGTTGAACTTCAAACTCGTTTCAGTTTACGATGCGATTGCCAAGCAGGCTGGTTTGGATTCGGTTGGCAGGAATTTTTTGCCAGAAATTGTTTGGCAAATCGCACAAAGCAAGAATTGGAATGCATTGGATCAGATGTTGGAAGAAAAAATTCAACTTGTTCATTCTGTGCATGTGATGGTGGCAAATCTTCTGCAGGAAAATATTGTCAGCAAAATCAAAGTGCTTTCAGAAAAGCCATATGCCAAAAAGATTGTTTCTTCAAGTGGGGTTTCCAAGAAGGAAGTTCAACTTGCCATTGCTGATGCTCTTTTGAAATATCCAGAAATTGCCCAGCAAATTGTCACAAGCGAGTCAATCAAATTGCAATTCTCCCCAATATTGATGCGCCCATCGATCAAAAATTGGATCAGTGATTTTCACGGTGCAATGGGCGCTGGAAAACACAGCCCAATTGATCGTGGAAATTTCTTGTTTCACAGTGAAAATGCCAAAAAGCTTAATGCAATTGACAGGCAAAAACTTGGAATGATTTTGAAGTCTTTGGATGAACAAACTCCACTTAAGATTGATGAACATGGACCGGCTGTTGTTTTTGAAGTTGTTCCAACTGCAAAAAATGAGCAAATTCAATTGCCTGCAAACAATCAAATGATTCAAAGTGAGGATGTTTTGCCAGAAAGAGATGTTTTTGCTTCAAGGTCATTGCCTGAAAGAGAGATTTCTGTGCCAAAAATTCCAACAGCAATAGCACCAAAAGCGCCAATAAAAGAGCCTGTTTCGATGAGTGAAAAAGCAGAATCATTTTTCAGTGTTCCAAATTCAAAGCCACCAATTGGAAGTGAACATTTCAATGAGCAAAAAGTGGTTGAAGTTGAAAAAAAAGAAATTCCGTTGCCAAAAGAAATTTTTGCTCCTGCTAATGTTCAAGCTCCAATTCAAAACATTGCAACTATTTCTCCTGCTACAGCTGTTCGAACTGTGGAGCAACAGTCAGTGCAAAAGACCCCAATTTCGCAGCCATCTGTTGAAAAAAATCCAGCTGCTCCGACGCAAAACGATCCAAATTTCATGAGCGATGACATGCTATATCAAATGATGCAAGAAAGGGCACAAAAAAATGTTGTCAAAAGCAAAAACAATCTTTCTGGCAAGATTTCTTTTTCATCGCCACAAAAATTTGCAGTTGAAAAAGAAAAGAAATCAGTCATGGGAAAACCTGTTGCAGCTCCAGTGCAAAAGCAGCCAGAACAAAAACAAACAGTACAAGCACATCCAGACCCAAAACAATCAATGTTAAAAACAGCATCAATAAATTCACAAAAGAGTTCACCTTTCCATATCAAGCCATCTTCTGGCTCATATGTTCATAATTTGTCTGAACCAAAGGTTGAAAAAAACATGGTTGATTTGCGTGGTTAAAATGTTTTAATTTTAAAAATTATGAATTTTATAAACATTGCCAGGGCGGGTGTTATTTCTGATGCTACTCCAATTTCAAAGGTTGGGACTAATGTTTTATTTTTCCTGTTGTCTGTTTTTGAAATTGTTGCTATAATTAGTTTGGTTGTGGCCGGCATTACATATTTTATGGCAGCTGGTGATCAAAAAAGAATGCAGGTCGCCAAGCGTATGACAAATTTTTCAATCATGGGAATAGTCTTGGCGCTTAGCGGAATGATTTTTGTGAAATTTTTGGAAAGTTTGCTCAGATAAATATAAATTTGGAAAGTCAAAGATAAAATAAAAATTAAAAACTAGAGTAGGAGGTGTATCTATGAACATTGTAAAAAAAATCGCCTACGCTTCATCTGCAATTGCTTCTGCAGTTCCGATGATTGCTAGCGCTCAATTTGCTGCACCAACAGGAACAGGACTTCCAGGAGGAAGTATCATCAACATTATTACTAATGGTATGAACTGGCTTCTGATTGTAGTTGGAATTTTGGGAGTTATTGGTTTTGTTATTGCTGGTATTTTGTATTTGACAGCTGCTGGAGACGAAGGACAAATCGGACAAGGCAAGACTGCTATGATTTATTCTATCGTTGGTGTTATTGTTGCTCTTTTGGGAGTTGTTATCATCAGAGCTGTGCAATCAATGCTTGGCGGAACAGGCGCAAATTTCTAGTTTTGCATTTACGTATATATACATAACAAAAAAACAATCCAAGTCGGGTTGTTTTTTTGTTATGTAATTTTAAAAAATTGTGCTATAATTTGTTTATAATTATCTTTGAATTTTAAAAAAAATATGAAAATAAAAAAGTATTTTGCTAAATGTTTTTTGATGACTGCTGTTTTGATTGCTGGTCTTTCTTTTTCTGCAACATCAGTTTTGGCTCAAGCTGGTTTTTCAATATCTCAAAATGGAAATGTTGGTGCATGTTTTGGAGCCGCCTGTTCATCTGGTGGTTCTGGTGGTTGGACAACATCAAATCCCTATGGTTTGCCGGCTGGAAGCATTCTTGGGATACTTTCTAATTTACTTTTTTGGCTTCTTTCTATTTTTGCAATTCTTGGGATCATTGGCTTTGTCCTTTCTGGAATATGGTATCTCCTTGCTGCTGGTGAAGAGAGCATGATGGAAAAGGGTAAAGATGGTATGAAATATTCCATCATTGGACTAATCGTTGGTCTTTCTGGCTTTATTATTATGCAGGCCGTGAGCATATTTTTGGGAGGTGCTTCAAAAACATTTTAAATTTTTTTATAAGACAGCATGAAAAACAAAAACAAGTTTTATTTATTTTTTAGCGTGTTTCTTTTTTGGTGTTTCTTTTTTGGAGAATTTTTTGTTGTTAATGCTGCGGACTGTACATATTGTGATGAATTTTGTGCTAATAATGCTTGCAGTGCTACTGAATATTCCGAATGTGTATCAAATACTTGTCCTGTCGGTGTGACACCTAGCCAATCCGCAACTACTTGTCCAGCGGGTTATCATCTTGATTCATTGGGAACAGATTGTATATCAGACACAAAAACTGATTGCAGCTCTTATCAAAATACACATGCTGTCAATGGCTTGTGTGAGTGTGATAATGGATATGTTCGCAATGCTGACGGCTCTTGTTCTGCTGGAGGTGCAAACGTGTGTCTTGGTAATTATGATACCGCTGAGTGCTGCAGTGCTAATAGGGGTTATTGGTACAATAGTACTTGCAATACTGATCCAAATGCTGGAACAGTTGGAAATGCGTGTTCCAGTGATTTTGATTGCAATACTGGGTATAAATGTGACTCCACTGGAACTTGTATGGCAGATGGATTTTTTAGCGGCACTGAATGCAATACTGATGGTGATTGCCAAGGCATTTATGGTTCAGGCTATACATGTAGTGGGGTTTTTGTGAGAACTTGCGAAAAAACTTCAAATAGTGTTTCTGCGGCTGGAACAGCTGTTGGTGAAACAACTACTGCTATGACTCTTGCTAATGGTGTAATTGCACCTTTGGGTACTATTGTATATGCGGATGGTAGTGGAGTTTCGCCTTCTGGTGTGTCATATCCAGCAGGATCTTTTTCTCCACCAACTTCAAGTAATGGTAATTTTAGTATTATCACTGGTGGTGGCGTTGGTAGTTCCCTGAATTGTGGATTAAACTTTACTAAAATAGGTGGCGTGTGTTTTCCAACTAACACGGGACTTGCAAACCCAACTGGTGGCATTGGTCAAATCATTGCAAATCTGTTTTTTTGGCTGATGGGAATTTTCATGACTTTAGCGGTATTGGCCTTTGTTGTTAGCGGAATTCAATATCTTTTGGCTGCTGGTGACGAGGATTTGGCAAAATCAGCCAAAAAGAACGCTGTAAATGCCATTATTGGGATAATCGTTGGACTTTCTGGTTTTATTATCATACAGGCAATTAGCAGAATACTTGAAGGGGCAAATACTCTTATTTAGGAGCTTCATTGCTGTTGACATTGAAAGAAAAAAGTGCTAGGATAACTATAGATATAGGTAGAGATGAGTTCGCTTTCAAGCGAACTTTTTTCTTTAAATATTTAATATAACAATTTAATAAAAATGCATTTTTGTTTTATGATCTAAGTTTTTTTGATAAAACTAAGGAAATAGAACACAAAAGGCTAAAAGATTATGGCACGTAAAAAAATTGTGCAAGAGGAAGCAGAACAGCCAACAAGATTAGGAGAATTTGGAAGTGCAATTTTGCAGATTGCAGAAGAAAAAGGAATTGCAAAGAGTGCTATCATTGAAACAATTGAAGCGGCTCTTAGCGCTGCATACAAAAAGGATTATGGAAAACGTGGTCAGAGAATTCACGCCAAATTTAATGAAGTTGGGGGTAATACTAATTTTTTCTTGATCAAGGATGTTGTGGATGAAACCTTGCGAGAGTTTGCTCTAGAGGGGTCAGAAGAAAATGAAGAAGAAGAGAACAATCCGCCAGCTGGCGGAGATGGCGAAGAAAAATTGCCAAGATTTAATCCCGAGCGAGACATGCTTTTGGATGAGGCTAAGAAAATCAAAAAAGATGCAAAAATTGGCGATGTGATTGAAATTGAACTTGAGCCACAAACTGAATATGGTCGCGTGGCTGCTCAAACAGCTAAGCAAGTTATTATTCAAAGAATTCGTGAGGCTGAACGTGATTCAATGTTTGCTGAATATAAAGGCAAGGAGGGTGAGGTTGTTAGCGGTACAGTACAAAGAATTGAGGGTAGAAACACATATATTGATCTTGGAAAATCTATTGGCGTGCTTTTCCCACAAGAACAGGTTCAAGGTGAAATGTTGCGCATTGGACAACGCGTGAAGGTGTATTTGAATAAAGTTGAATCTGATCCAAAAGGACCAGGGATCACTTTGAGCAGGATTCATCCTGACATGGTGCGCAGATTGTTTGAATTGGAAGTGCCTGAAATTTTTGCTGGCACAGTTGCAATCAAATCAATTGCTAGAGAGGCTGGATCACGAACAAAATTGGCTGTGAGTTCAGATGAAGAAGGAATTGACCCAATTGGATCATGCGTGGGACAAAAAGGTACTCGCGTGCAAGCTGTGATTGAAGAACTTGGTGGAGAAAAAATTGACATCATTGAATGGAGCGAAAAACCAGAAAAATTCATTGCTGCTGCTATTAGTCCTGCAAAGGTTGTTGGTGTGGAAATCAATGCTGATAAGAAAGAGGCAAAGGTTTCAGTGCCAGAAGATCAATTGTCATTGGCAATCGGCAAGCAAGGGCAAAATGTGCGCTTGGCTGCGAAATTGACCGGTTGGAAAATTGATGTGATTGGTGTTGTTGCTCCAAAGGTGGAAGAAAAAGAGACCAAAGAAGATGCTGCAGATAATGCGGCTGATGCTGAATAATTTGCAAAAATTAATTTTGAAAAATAATTTCCTAAATCAAACAAATATATGGATTTGTGGCATGAAATTTCTAGAGGTAAAAATGTTCCAGAATTTTTAAATGTTATTATTGAAACTCCAAAGGGCTCAAAAAATAAATATGAAATAGACAAGGAGATTGGCTTGATCAAGCTTGATCGCGCCATGAAAACAGCGCAAGATTTTCCGTTTGACTATGGCTTTGTGCCTCAAACTCTTTGGGAAGATGGCGATGCGCTTGATGTGGTTGTCTTGACAACATATCCACTTGCCACTGGAATTTTGGTGGAAGTGAGACCTGTTGGTGTGGCGCTGATGATTGACTCTGGCGAAAGTGACTACAAAATAATCTCTGTGCCAAAAAGCGATCCTCGCTGGGAGCATGTGAAAGATCTTGGCGATGTAAATCCATACACACTCAAAGAAATCAAGCATTTTTTTGAAACATACAAAACTATTGATAATAAAGTGGTTGAAATCAAGGGTTTTGAGGACAAAAAATCAGCATTTGTTGCTATTGAAAAATCTATTTCACTATACAATGAAAAATTTCCAGCAAAGAAATAGTTTAAAAAATTATTTAGAAAAAAATTATGATAAAATCAGAGATAAAAAAGTTACCTAATTCTCAAGCTGAAATAACAGTTTCTGTTGATTGGAAATTTTGGGAGAAATATATTGATAAAGCTGCAGCTGATTATTCCAAGGAAATAAAAATCCAAGGATTTCGAAGTGGCAAGGCTCCAAGGAATATGGTTGAGAAGAAAGTTGGAGCAGGTGCGTTGCTTGAGGCTGCTGCACAAAAGGTTATTTCTGACACATATCCAAAAGTTATTGTTGAAAAGAAAATTGAAGCGATTGGTTCTCCAAAGGCTGAAATTACCAAATTGGCAGAGGGAAATGCTCTTGAGTACAAGGTTACCACTGCTGTTATTCCTGAAGTTTCTATGAAGTCATATAAGGATGGTATTTTGAAAATCAACAAAGAATTCGCCAAGAAAACAGCTGACGTTAGCAAGGAAGATGTTGAAAAAGAAATTGCTGAAATTGCCAAAAGTCGAGTGCAGCATCTTACTGTGGAAAGAGAAGCTCAAAATGATGATAATGTTATTTTGTCTTTCACTGTCAAAAAAGATGGTGTTCCAATTGAAAACGGAACAAGCAAAAGTCATCCAATGATTCTTGGTCGAGGAGTTTTTATTCCTGGTTTTGAGGAGCAAGTTGTTGGAATGAAAGCTGGCGAGACAAAAGAATTCGAATTAACTTTTCCCAAAGATTATCATGACAAATCTTTGGCTGGAAATCCAGCTCAATTTTCAGTGACTGTTGAAACAGTTCAAGAGCGAAAATCTCCAGAGGTTAGTGATGAATTTGCAAGATCACTTGGAAAATTCAAAGATTTGGCTGAAATGCAAAAAAATGTGCAAGAGGGAATGGAGGAGGAAAAGAAGGCTGAACTCAAAGAAAAAAGAAGAGCTGAAATTATTGATGTGCTCATTGAGGCTACTGTTTGCGAAGTGCCAGAAATTCTTGTGCATGAAGAACTGCACAAGATGATTGGAGAATTTGAAATGCAATTGAGTGGCATGAACATTACTTTTGAACAATATTTGTCTCAAATTGGAAAGACAGTTGCTGAACTTGAAAAAGAATGGGAGCCACAAGCAATCAAAAGAATCAAAGCAGCACTTTCTTTAGAAGAAATTGCCAAAGAAAGGGAAGTGGAAATTCCAAGTGAGGAAGTTGAGACTGAAATGAACAAAACACTTGCTCAATACAAGAATATTCCTGATGCTGAAAAGAATATTGATCTTGGAAAATTGTACAACTATGTTAAGGGTATGATGGTTAATGAAAAAGTATTGGAATACTTGGAGGGTATAAAAT
>JBAXDL010000009.1:0-40945 GCA_037140955.1 bacterium
TTTCTAAATGTTTTAATTATTAGAAATTCTGATTTATTTATAAAATTAAAAATTACAAAAAATTATAAAATTGTTTACAAAAAAATATGCAAAATCAATATTTAATTCCAACTGTTATTGAAAAAACTAGTTATGGTGAGAGAGCTTATGATATTTATTCTCGCTTGCTTAAGGATCGAATAATTTTTTTGGGAACAGCCATTGATGATGGTGTTTCTAATGCTATTATTGCGCAGCTTCTTTTCTTGGAGCAGCAAAATCCCAAGGAGGACATTAAGATATATATAAACTCTCCAGGTGGAAGCGTGAGCAGCGCTCTTGCGATTTATGACACCATGCAATACATCAGACCTGATGTGCAAACAATTTGTGTTGGCATAGCAGCTTCTGCTGCGGCTCTTTTGCTCTGTGCTGGCAAAAAAGGTAAACGTTTTGCACTTCCAAACTCTGAGGTGATGATTCATCAGGTTATGGGTGGAGCAAGTGGTCAGGCTTCTGACGTTAATATTCATGCTCAGCACATCTTGAAAACCAAAGACAAATTAAATGCAATTATGTCAAAACATAGTGGTCAAAAAATTGCCAAAGTAGAGAAGGATACAGATAGGGATTATTTTATGTCAGCTGAAGAAGCTGTGAAATATGGAATTGTTGATAAAGTAATTGGGAATTAGACAGGGGTAGTGTTTAGAAGAAAGTGAAATAAAAAAAATCAGCCAAGCGGCTGATTTTTTTGTATACTAATTGCTGAAAGACAGTTCGAATTATTTTAAAAGTGGCATCAGTGTTTCGCCATTCATGTCAGCTGGTTTTTCTATGCCAAGAATTTCAAGTACTGTTGGCGCAAGGTCACTAAGTAGTCCACCAACTTCATTTTGTTGACGCACAACTTCTTCGGATTTTTTTTCGCGATGGTTGTTGGCCGTGATAAACCAAAGAGGAACCGGATTGGAAGAATGTTCAGTGTCAACTTGCCCGGTGCGATAATTTTTGATGTCTTCAACATTGCCATGGTCAGCGGTGATGAGCAGGCAACCTCCTTTTTTGAGAACAGCAGGAATCAAAACAGAAAGATTTTTGTCGATGGTTTTTACTGCAATAGTGCAGGCTTCTGAATTTCCGGTGTGTCCGACCATATCAGCATTGGCATAATTTGCAAGAATAAAATCATAAGTATTTTTTTCAAGCGATTCAATTATTTTTTCAGTAATGAGTGAAGCGCTCATTTCCGGAGCTTCGTCAAATTTTGAAACAGAAGGAGATGGAATAAGTATTCTGTCTTCACCCGGCCAGGCTGCTTCTTTTCCTCCATTGAAAAAGTAGGTAACATGAGCATATTTTTCAGTTTCTGCAATACGAAGTTGCTTCAAATTGTTCTTACTAAGAATTTCTCCAAGTCCACCCTCAAGTGTTATTGGTGGAAAAGCAACTTTTACTGGCAAATCTTTCTCATATTCAACCATGGTTACAAAGTTTAATTTCAAAAGGTCTCTTTTGAAACCATCAAAAGCAGAATCAACAAAAGCCCTGGTTATTTCTCTTGCTCTATCCTCACGGAAATTGAAAAAAATCACACTATCACCATCTTTTATTGTTGCAATGGGTTCATTGTCTTGGGTTATAACAACTGGTTCGATATATTCATCTGTTATTTCATTTGCATACGAATCTTGTAGGCATTTCATGGGGTCGGTTGCGGCTACGCCCTTACCTTCTGTTAGTAATCGATATGCTTTTTCTACGCGATCCCAATTGTTGTTTCTGTCCATGCCCCAATTGCGTCCACTGAGGGAGGCAATTTTTCCAAGGCCAATTGATTTGAGATGATTTTGCAAATCTTGAATCGTTTTTGTTCCCGATGTTTGTGGTGAGTCTCTTCCATCAGTGAAACCATGAATGAAAACCTTGGTTAGTCCCTTGGATTTTGCCATTTCCAAAACTGCAAAAAGATGTTCCATGTATGAATGAACACTACCTTGTCCAATCAAGCCTATGATGTGCAGAGAGGTGTCAGCTTCCTTGGTTGCTAGCATGGCCTGTGAAAGAGCTTCATTATCAAAAAAACTGCGATCTTGAATTGAAAGAGTGATGCGTGGAAGGTTTTGGTATACAATCTTTCCAGCTCCAAGTGCCATGTGACCAACTTCGCTGTTTCCTGATTCTCCCCAAAAAAGTCCAACTGAAATTCCAGATGCTTGCAAAGTTGTCATTGGATAGAAGTGATCAAGTTTTTCAATTGTTGGCAGGCTTGTTTCTTTGAGAACATTTCCCTTACTGTTGTTGCTTATGCCCCAACCATCAAGAACAACGACAACTATAGGTCTATACATAGGAATATTTGATCAGTCAATCATTAGGTGTGGACATTTGAAGTCAACCGTTTTAATGAGAGATGATTTTTAATTTGTTTGTGTGTTTAAATGTTTTTGTGCGGACATGTGCTTATTATAGCATTTTCACTTAGCTTTGACAAAAAGGCCATAACAAGATATTATTGGTGTGCAGATAAAAAGTAAAAATAGACCGTTTCGATTTGATTAAGCATTCTGATTTGGCCAAAATAAGGCATTTTTGCATTAATATGAAATTAAAAAACACTTCGATCATATTTAATATAATGCATTCATAGAGCTTATAAAGCTTGATTTTGACTTGTAAAACTTCAAATCGCAACACTTGAAAATGTATGTTAATTGGCTTTGCGATTGCCATGAGCTTTCTTTTGGGAGGCGGAGGTGGATATCTTGTTCGGCAGCAAATAGCACGCAGGCGTTTGGACACTGCAGAAGGACAAATTGAACAGATGACTCAAGATGCTGAGAAAAAAACTCAGGAGCTTGTTTTAAATGCAAAAAATAAAGCAGTTGAAATTCTCGAAGAGGCCAAGAAAAAAGAAAAGGAACGCGAGGATCAAATTCTTCGAAGTGAGCAGCGCATCGAAAAGCGAGAAATCGCAATCGATCAAAAGACTGAAGAAATTGAAAAAAATCGCAAAGTGCTGGAAGAAAAAATTGAAGAAATAAAAAAAATAAGAATTGAAGCTGAAGATGCCAGAGCCAAAGAATTAGAAAGATTGGAAAAAATTGCTGGCTTGTCCAAGGATCAGGCCAAGGCTATTTTGTTGCAATTGACTGAAGAGGAAAGTCGTCAAGCATTGGCAGAACGAATGGCCAAAATTGAAAGACAAGGTGTTGATGAGATTGAAAAGAGAGCGAAAAACATCATGACTAGTGTTATTCAAAAATATGCAGGCTCACATGCAGCAGAGGTTGTTACTACTACAGTTTCAATTCCTTCTGATGAAGTTAAGGGTCGAATTATTGGTCGCGAGGGAAGAAACATTAAAGCACTGGAGAAGTTGACTGGTGTTGAAATAATTGTTGATGACACTCCAGAGGCTGTTGTTATTTCTGGTTTTGATCCTGTGCGTCGTGAAATTGCACGCATCACTCTTGAAAAGTTGATTGGAGATGGCAGAATTCATCCAACCAGAATCGAAGAAGCTTTTGAATATGCCAAAAAAGAAATTGACAACAAAATAAAAGAAGCTGGTGAAGCAGCTGTGTATGATTTGGGAATTGCCGGTTTTGATCCAAAATTAGTTTATCTTTTGGGAAGACTTCGTTATCGAACTAGTTATGGACAAAATGTTCTGTTGCATTCTCTGGAAGTTGCTCATCTTTCTGGAGCGTTGGCTGCTGAACTTGGAGCTGATGTTGTTGTTGCAAAAAAAGCTGGACTTTTGCATGACATTGGAAAAGCTGTTGATCATGAAATTCAGGGAACACATATTGAAATTGGAATGAAGATCATGGAGAAATTTGGAATTGCCAAAGAAATTATTGATGGCATGAAATCTCATCATGAGGATTATCCTTTTGAGACTCCGGAATCTTTCATTATCGCTGCTGCAGATGCAATCTCTGCTAGTCGCCCTGGAGCTCGCAAAGACACACTGGAAAGATATTTGAAGCGTCTTGAAGAGCTTGAGACAACTGCCAATTCATTTGCTGGCGTGGAAAGAACATATGCAATTCAAGCTGGAAGAGAGATTAGAGTTTTTGTTAAACCAGAAGAGATTGATGATCTTGGTGCTCTCAAGTTAGCCAGGGAAATTGCTGACAAAATTGAAGCTGATTTGAAATATCCAGGAGAGATCAAAGTGAATGTTTTGCGCGAAACAAGATCAGTTGAATATGCACGCTAAAATAATTTTTGAATTTTGTAATTTTGTAATTTTTAAATAATTTTTTAATTTATTAATGTTTAATATATTAAAAATTTTGTTTTATTTATAAAATTAAAAATTAAAAATTAAAAATTTGTCTTGCCGACAAGACGCTGTGTATAACTGGATTTGCTTTATTGTCGCGATAAATAGTATAATGGCTGGAGTTGGGATAAAAATTAAAAATAGAAAGGATGGTGAATACTATGGCAAATGTAAACAAAGACGCTCTCATTGATGCAATCGCATCTAAAACAGATCTTTCTAAGAAAGACATTGAGGCAGTTATTGAAACTCTGATCGAAAAAATCACTGAAGAAATTCGAACAGGAAACAAGGTAACCCTAACAGGTTTCGGAACATTTAGAACTTCCGACCGAGCTGCTCGTGAAGGAATCAATCCTCAAACGAAAGCTAAGATCCAAATTCCTGCAATGACAGTTCCAAAATTCACTGCTGGAAAAGCATTGAAAGAGGCTGTTAAGTAATATCATCCTATCAATATATTTTTTTGATATATTTAAAAAAGATGGAAACAAAACCCACCAATTTGGTGGGTTTTGCTGTTGTAGAATTAACTTTTCCCTTGTCATTCCCGCGACCGTGTGTCGCCTTAGCTTTAGCGGTGGCACAAGGCGGGAATCCAGTTTCCTTGCTATTTTGTGAGAATTTCTGGTTCCCGCATCAAGTGCGGGACGACATTGCTATTTCGATTTTTCTCCGTCTATTTTTCGAACAATATCGCGCATCAAAAGGACACCAGAAAGAAAGCACACAGTGAACAGCATGCGCAGAGCTTTTGTTGCAATTGAAAAGGCTAGCTCATTGCTTGGTGCATACAGATTTGTAATCTCTGCAATCAATAGGAAGATAATAGCGGCTAGAAAAAACTTATATGAAATATCCAATTCTTTTTCCACTCTCCAAACAACACCTGCAGTATAGATAATAGAAAGCAATAGCGCTCCAATTGTTATGATGTTGAGAACAAGCATAATTGTTTGTGGTTGCATATTTTTTTTAGTTATTCTTTTTAAGACTTATTAATCCAAGTTTTTCCAGATTTTTTTCAGTAATATGTCGCAAGGCATGCAGGTATAGCCAATACTCTCTGGAGAATAAAAATATCCAAATAAGTAGCAGTAGCAAAAGCCAAATTGCAATGGTGCCAATTTTGCTTAGTAAGTAAGGATAGGTGATCACAAAACCTCCACCGAGGTTTATCATTGGAAGTTGTTCTATTTTTATGGTCATTTGCTTGCTGATGCTGTATTTATCGAGTAGTATTTCAACTTGAAGTTGAAATGTTCCATCGGTAATGTTTTTTGCAAGTTCAATGTTTTTTGCAATAACAGCGCCATCAGAGATTGTTTTTTTGTCAGTGGATGAAAGCAAAACATTGTTGTTTTTGTCTATTAAGTTGTATTTTATGCTTGCATTATAGTTTTCATAGGCAGGATCAATCTTTTCGATTTTGACAAAGACCACAAAATCTTTGCCTTGAAAGATTTTTTCATCGCTTGTCATTATTGAAAAATCAAGTGGTATTTTTGTTGCTTGAGTTTTTTGTTCTGTTGGCTGTTGCTCAGTAATTGGTAATTTCTTGATTGGCGCTGGTTGAGTTGGAATTTTTCTTGGTTTGTTGTCATTATTTTTTTTCTTGTCGTTATTATCGCTCGTTGTCTGTCCATCATGAATATCATCTGATTCAATTTCAAAAGCAAGTGAAGCAGAAGATGTTCTTGCTGTATCATTTGGATCTTGAGCTGTCACAAAAAGTGTGTGAGGTCCCTCACTGACATCACTTGGTGAGGTCCATGTCCAATATCCAGCAGCATTGGCAGTTGTTTGTCCAACAATAATGATAGAGCTGTGAATTTCCAGATTTATAATTGCATTGGGAGTGTTTACTGACCCGAAGAATGTTGGTCTGTTAGTGGAAGTTTCATTCGGATGATCATAATCCAAAGCTCCCGGAACCTTCAAAAGAGAAGTGTTGGTTATTTCCATTGGTGGCAAGATGATTTGGCATTCGGTTGGTGTTGTGATGGAAAATGGCACAGAAACAGCAAAGCCTGGACCCATAGAACCAAAGGCGGTTACTGTATAATCATAAGAAGTGTTTAGATTCAAATCGATAACACTATCATTATAGTTGGAATTTATAAGGCCCGTCATCAGTGTCACTCCATCTCTTTGGATTTCAAAACTTTGAGAATTTTCATCTGCTGGCCAACTGATAGTATTGGTAATAACACCATTAATACAATTTGTTGTGCCCAAAACAATTGGAACAACTGGTGGTCCAAGAACCTTGGCCAAAATCGTTATGGTGCTATCAGCAATGGCGCTATACTTGCTTCTGATGTCTGAAAGTAAAAAATCAGGACTGTATACTATGGATAGGCCAACATATAGGACAAAAAGTGCCAAAGTAAAAATAACGTGCAATTTTGCTAATTTCTTGATGTTTTGCTTTGGAAGTTTTGTTTTCATAATAAAATTATACATTAAAATTTAATTCAAGGCCATTGGAAAAACTTTGTTAAATGAGGTATAATAAAAAAATAAAATATAAGGACTTGTGTGCTTGCTCGACTATTTTTCTTTTTAGCACGCTTTTGGATGAATGCTCATTATCCAAAAGCTCAAGAAGCCGCTGTCGCCGGCTATTGGCTAAAAAGAAAAACAGTATCGCGTTATCAATTTTTTTATGTTCAAAAAAATAAAAACAAAATTAAATATTTTCAAAAATGTTTTGCCGACATCAGCTTTTGTTTTTTTGTTGGCAATGCCTGCTAGCACTAACTATCAATTAAAAGATTATAGTTTTGGTTCTGGGGGAACAAGCAATGCAACTTCAACGAATTATGCCTTAAATGCTATTGCTGGGGATGTTGGTGGTCAAAAGGAAACATCAGCTGCTTATGGTTTTGGTAGCGGTTTGATTTTTTCAAGTCAGGCTAATGTTCCAACTGCTCCAACGTTTTCAAATCCAAGCAATTATTACAACAAACTTCAAATCATCATCAACACTGCTGGAAATGCTGTTGACACAAAATATGCCATTGCAATCAGCACTGACAATTTTGCAACTGTCACAAAATTTGTGAAAGCCGATCACACCATGGGGTCAACTTTATTGCTCGCTGATTATCAGACATATGCAGCCTGGGGAAGCGGAAGTGGAATCAACATTATTGGTCTTGCTTCTGGCACAACATATCAAGTGAAAATCAAAGCCATGCAAGGAAAATTCACTGAAACAGGCTATGGTCCAACTTCAAGTGCAGCCACAACCAATCCAACACTTTCTTTTGGGATTGATCAAAATGCGATAAATTTCGGAAGTCTTACGGCGGACACAGTTATTGATAGTCCTGTGAATGTTACTGCAACTTTTGCAACAAATGGCGAGACTGGTGGAAAGGTATATGTGATTGGAAAAAATGGAGGACTACTAAGTCCAACAAAAAGCTTCACCATCGCTTCTACTTCTGCTGATTTGTCGACGCCAATTGCTGGTTTTGGCGCACAAATTGTTTCGGTTGCACAAAGTTCAGGTGGACCGCTTGCAAAAGTTGCTCCATATGATGGCACAGCTGCCAATGTTGGAATTGTAGACACAGCAGTGCGAGAAATATTTTCATCAGCAAATCCAATTGTAGGTGGAAGTGGAGTTTTTCTTTTGAAAGCAAAATCATTAGCACTAACTCCAGCTGCAAATGATTATAGTGAGGAATTAACAATGATTGCATCAGGGAGTTTCTAATGTTATTAAAAGTTATCCACATATTTTTTATAAATTGTAGACAACATTTTAAAAAAATGCTATAATTTAAATAATAATTGTTTCTAAAAATAAAAAAATAAAAATAAGCACTCTGTGCTTGAAATTGCGTCGTTCGTCAGCAAATAAAATATTTTTTAATATTTTATTTGCTGACTCTCTAGCAATTATAAAAATATGCAACAGAAAGTTGTAAAGAATCTATCAATCTTTAATTTAATCGCAATTATTGTTGCCGTAGCGGCTCCTTTTTTTGCAACACAGAATGCACAAGCAGGTGGCTTAGGTCAATTATCAATCAGGCTTGATAGAATGGCAGCTGGTGCAACTACTGGTGGAACGGTATGTGCTCGTCCTGTCACGGTTGATACTGAAACTCTAGTGATGGTAACTTTTCCGACAGGTTTTACAGTTAATCCAACAGCTACAAATTGGACGGTGACCACAACCAATATTCCATCAGGAACAACTGCTTGGCCAGGAATTGGAACTGCTACTTTGGTTGCTGGTCAAAGTGTTACTTTTCCAAGTACTGATTTAACTATTGCTACAACGTATTGTTTCAATTTTTCTGGAACAACAACACTTACAAATGCAACCGCTGGAATTGACAAGGTTGGAAGCGTTACAACCCAAAAAGCTGGTCCAACAACGATTGACTCTTCACAGTTTGCACTCGCTACAATTACTGATGATACAATTATTGTTTCTGCAACTGTGCCACCAAATTTTTCATTTGCTCTTTCTGGAAACACTGATACGTTGGGAACACTTTCAGCATCATCAGTTTCGTCTAGTGCTGGAAAAACAGCAACAATAATTACCAATGCAAGTAATGGTTGGGTGGCTTGGGTGAAAAGTGCAAGTGCATCAGGCTTAACTTCGGCAAGCACTGGTGCCAATATTCCATTTATTGGAACAGCTGCTGATAACACTGTAGCATTGATATCTGCTGGAACATCCAGTTATGGTTTGGATGTTACATGGACAGACGCTGGAGGTCTTTCAACAGGTGTTGTTTCACAAGCTGCTAATTTTGGTCAAGAATTTGATGGTGATGCGACTCATGTAGGAACACCATCAACAACCTTTCAGCCAATCGCAGCTGCCAGTGGAATTACTGCTGGAGACACGGTGACATTAACTGAAAGAGTTGCTATCTCAGCCTTGCAAGCATCTGCTAGTGATTATACTGATACATTGACGGTAATTGCCGCAGGAAGATTTTAAATAGATCAAAAAACTTCACTTAAAAAAACTTGCCTTTGAAGCAAGTTTTTTGCATATTTGCTGGTATTAGTATATATTTAGTAGATAAGATAGTATTAATATTGGATTGATTCGAGTTTTCTAAGAAATATGAAAAATTATTTTTCAAAAATAAAATTCCTAATTAGTCTGACTTTTTCATTTCTTTTTTTTATTTCATTTTCTTCTGCAGCTTTAGCTGCCGATACAATCCCAACTGGTGATCTTCGTCTTACAACATCACCACTTCCAATCAATCTTAAAGTTCAGCCAGGAGCAACGGCAACTGCTCAATTAAAAATTAAAAATGATGGCATTGCAACTGAGCAAATTAAGGTTAGTCTCATGAAATTTAAATCCGATCAAATTTCTGGAGCACCATTGCTTTCAGAGAGAGAACAAGGAGATGATTTTTTTGACTGGGTAACATTCTCACAAGATAAATTTGAACTTCCATCAAATGAATGGAAAACAATAACTGCAACTTTTACTGTTCCTGAAACAGCTGCTTTTGGATATTACTATGCAATTGTTTTTTCACGTCAGCAAGAAAATGTTCCAACTGCAGATAGGCAAACAGTTATTGCTGGTGGAACTGCAACATTGGTTTTGCTTGAAGTTCAAGTTCCAAATGCAAAAAAAGAAATTCAAGTTGTTGACTTTTCTGTTAACAAGTCAATGTTTGAATTTTTGCCTGCAGTGTTTACAATCAAACTTCGAAATACTGGAAGTGTTCATGCAGCGCCACGTGGAAACATTTTCATTAGCAAGGCTGGTCAAAAAGATGCAGCCATTTTGGAAGTAAACCCAACAAAGGGCTCAATTCTTCCAAATTCCCCAAGAAGCTTTCAAGAAACTTGGTCAGATGCTTTCCCGTATTATGTTGACAAGCAACAAGATGGAAAAACTATGTTTGATGAAAAAAACAATCCAATTCAAGAACTCAAATGGAATTTTGGAGAGGTTTCAAAACTTAGATGGGGAAAGTATACAGCTAAACTCCTTTTGATTTATGATGATGGTAAGCGAGACATTCCAGTTGAGAGCGAAGTTAGTTTTTGGGTGATTCCTTGGAGATTGATTGCATATTCCATTGCTATTCCCTCGGTTCCGGCATTGCTCGTATATTTTTTCATGAAATGGCGAATGAAGAAAAACCTTGAAAAGAAAAAAATAGTAAAAAAGAGAAGTAAAAAATAAATATTTGTTTGAAGTTAGGACCAAGGAAATCCTGGTTGTATAAAAAATTAATCTCACTGTAATATGTTGCTCAAAAAAATATTAATTAGTTTTGAATTATTGTTATTTTCTATTCTCGCGTTGCCATACTTTGCTTTAGCTGCCGATACAATCCCAACTGGTGATCTTCGTCTTACAACATCACCACTTCCAATCAATCTTAAAGTTCAGCCAGGAGCAACGGCAACTGCTCAATTAAAAATTAAAAATGATGGCATTGCAACTGAGCAAATTAAGGTTAGTCTCATGAAATTTAAATCCGATCAAATTTCTGGAGCACCATTGCTTTCAGAGAGAGAACAAGGAGATGATTTTTTTGACTGGGTAACATTCTCACAAGATAAATTTGAACTTCCATCAAATGAATGGAAAACAATAACTGCAACTTTTACTGTTCCTGAAACAGCTGCTTTTGGATATTACTATGCAATTGTTTTTTCACGTCAGCAAGAAAATGTTCCAACTGCAGATAGGCAAACAGTTATTGCTGGTGGAACTGCAACATTGGTTTTGCTTGAAGTTCAAGTTCCAAATGCAAAAAAAGAAATTCAAGTTGTTGACTTTTCTGTTAACAAGTCAATGTTTGAATTTTTGCCTGCAGTGTTTACAATCAAACTTCGAAATACTGGAAGTGTTCATGCAGCGCCACGTGGAAACATTTTCATTAGCAAGGCTGGTCAAAAAGATGCAGCCATTTTGGAAGTAAACCCAACAAAGGGCTCAATTCTTCCAAATTCCCCAAGAAGCTTTCAAGAAACTTGGTCAGATGCTTTCCCGTATTATGTTGACAAGCAACAAGATGGAAAAACTATGTTTGATGAAAAAAACAATCCAATTCAAGAACTCAAATGGAATTTTGGAGAGGTTTCAAAACTTAGATGGGGAAAGTATACAGCTAAACTCCTTTTGATTTATGATGATGGTAAGCGAGACATTCCAGTTGAGAGCGAAGTTAGTTTTTGGGTGATTCCTTGGAGGATAATTGGTGGTGGAATCTTCGTTGCTATTTTTGTTTTGATTGGTCTTAAGAACACTCTGCAAAACTTGTGGAAAAAAATCATGAAAATGCTTGGCAAGGAAAAAGTTGTTCCAGTTAAAAAAACCAGGACCAAAAAAAAGTAAGCTCACTTTATTTTCCTTTGATAGATTGAAAATGTCTAAGCTCCTTAGGCATTTTTTTGTTTTCTGTTATAATTAAAAAAGTAAGCTAACAATCTTGTCATTCTGAGTGAGGTTAATTTGACTAAAAGGAAAATTAACGCAATCGAAGAATCTGGGCTCAGATCTTTCGATTCCATTTTGCTCTGCTGAGCTTCATTACGCTCAAGATGACAATGGTAAATGAAATAAATATGAAAAAAATTAAATTTATTGCGATATTGAACATTATAATTTTTGGTGTTGTGGTGATTTCTAAGAATTCTTTGGCTCAGGATGTTCAAGACGTGCCAAAAGGTTTTTCAATGAGTCCATTTTTCCAAGAGGTCAATTTGGCCAAAGATCAGAACAGCTCAAGTTTTGCTTTGGAGATTTCCAATAACACCCCTGAGTCAGCAGTGCTCAAACTTTCAGTGGTTGATTTTGGAGCCTTGGATGAAACTGGTGGTGTGGCTTTTTTGGGAAGTGCTGAGGACCTGAAGAACAAATATTCTTTGGCCTCTTGGGTGAGCTTGGAAAAAGATGCAGTGGTGCTTGAAGCTGGTGAGAAGCAATCTGTCAAAGTCACAATTGAAAACAAAGATTCTCTTTCTCCTGGAGGACACTATGCTGCCGTGATGGCGAAAATGGAAAAGGACAATAATGGGACTGGCAGCGAATCTTCAATCGTGGCAGTTGACCCATCTTTTGCTTCACTTGTTTTCGTGCGAAAGATTAGTGGTGAAATCTTTGGTTTGAATCTAAAGAGTATAGAAAAAAGTGACTCGACTTTTTCTTTGGCCAAAACAAGCCATCTTCGATTTCAAAACACTGGAAATGTTCATGTGACTCCTCGCGGAATTGTGAAGGTTGTTGATCCTATTGGCAGAGAAGTTTCAAGGGGAATCATCAATGAAGAGTCATCGTTGGTTCTTCCAGAAACTTTCCGAGTTTTGCCGGTCACATTGAAAGATGTTGCCATTGCTTTTGTTCCTGGAAAGTATACGACAAATGTGGAATATCGCTTTGATGGGAAAGACGACTTTGAAGTCATTCAGCAGTCAAGTTATTTTTTTCCAATAAAGATTATTTTGATTATTATTGTGGCAATGCTCCTTGTCATGTTAGGCTGGAAAAAGTTTGCCAAGAGAATAAGCCAAAAACAAAATGAAACAAAACAAAACAAAAAAGGTTCAAAAAAATAACCCCAAAGTTGAGTCAAAAAAAAGTCGCTGGACTTTTTTTTGGCTTTTTTTAGCGATAATTTCAACTAGCATATATTATGCTTGGAATTTTTTTCAGACGCCAGTGTCTGGAAAAATAATAGTGAAGACGGTTGCTGATTCTCAAGTTGAAAATAAAGTTACATTCGAGCGATTTGAGGGGGAATATGTCTCTTTTCATTATAATGAGAAATATTCGCTCAAAAGCCACACTTCCAATAAGCCAGAAGTTGGAACAATTCTGGAAAATGCTTTCTTTGCGCAGGGCGACAGTACTCCAAAAAAAATTGCTTTGACAGTTGAGAGCATCGAGGGCAGAAAAATGACAGATGTTGGCAACTATATCTTGAGGGATAAAAATTCTGAGCTTTATTTGAAGCAAAATAAAGTCCAGGACTTTCCTGGAGCTGTTTCTTTTGCTTCTACCAAGGATGGGGTATTTGAAGAAGTTTTCTTTATTCCAAGGGGTCAATATTTGACTGAACTTGCCTTTACTGGTCCAATAGATGAAAATGGTGATTTTGAGGCTGAAATTAGCGATATTATTAAATCATTGCAATTTAAAAAATAGTCAAAATGCCAAAAAGTTTTGTCAAATTTTGGCTCTAAAAGGGACTTTTGTCTTGCAAGAACATTGACTTTTTCAATTTTTTAGTGTATAATGGCTTTATAGAGTTAATAAAAGGAATCGGGTGACTGCCCAGATTCCTTTTTTGTTTGGCAAATATCATTTTTATATCAAGACAATAATGTACCAGGAAATACGTAAATTGTCATATGCATTCTTTGCAACCCTCATCTTTTTTGTGGGAGCTTTTATTTTGTTTGGAGATTCTGCCAAAGCTGCAACTGGAATCAACAAGCAAATAAACTTTCAAGGAAAGGTTACTAATACTGATGGCACAAATGTTGCCACCGGAAGTTATACTTTTGTCTTTAGTATGTATTCAGTTTCAAGCGGGGGTGCTTCAGTTTGGGCTGAGACAAAATCCATAACAGTAACAGATGGAATCTTCCAAACAAATTTGGGAGACACAACAGCGCTTCCAGGATCAGTTGACTTCAACTCCGACAACATCTTTTTGGGAATCAATTTCAACTCTAATGGTGAAATGAGTCCAAGAGTTCAATTCACTGCCTCGCCATATTCTTTTAATTCAGATTTGCTTGATGGAAAGGACTGGACCAACCCAGGAACAATTGGAACATCAGCTTCAACTTTGGCCTTGGCATCAAACGGAACATCATCCTGGACAAACTCAACTGGAAATTTGACTTTCTCAACAACAACATCTGGAACATTGGCGCTGACTTCAGCTGGAGCACTAAACTTGTCAGCAGGTGCAGCTTCAACTGCAACTTTGGCAAATGTTGTCAATGCAATTAACTTTGATTCAAACACTCTTTCAATTGATGCATTGAACAATCGAATTGGAATTGGAACAAATGCTCCATCATCTGGTCTTCATATATTAAGTAGCGGAACGTCTCAAGCACTTTTTCAATCTTCCGGAACAGCTGATGGAACAACCGCTGGTTTTTCATTGAAAACAGCGGCAGCTTCACCTTGGCAAATTAATTTTCAAACTGATCAAAATAAGGGATGGTTTGAAATGGCATCATCAGCCGGAACGGTTTATCGCAGATGGGATGGTGCTAATGATTTATTTGCAAGCAATGGTATTCTTGGTTGGTCTTCTGAAACTAATTATGCCACAGCTAATTCAGGAGCAAGAGATCTTGGGTTAGCAAGAAGTGGTGCTGGGGTTTTAGAAATTAACAATGGAACTGTTGGGCAATATAGAGATTTGCAAATTAGAAATATAAATCCAACTGCTGGGACATTGGGAATTGGAAATATAACAGCAACAGCTCTTCTTGATATAAATTCTGCAACAACTTCAAATGCAAGTCTACGCTTAAGATCATCTTCATCCGTAGACCCAACAACTCCAAATATTGGAGATATGTGGTTCAATGGAAGTAACCTGTATTTCAGAAAAGATGGCTCAACTTCTCAAGATCTTTTGGCTGGTGGTGGAGGTGGAATGACAAATCCAATGACCACACAGGGTGACTTGATTTTTGGTGGTGCAAGTGGAGCGCCAACAAGATTGGCTGGGGCTGGAACTGATGGCTTCGTTTTGAAATATGCAACAGGAACAAACACTCCATATTGGTCAGCCGATTTGACTAGCGCCGGTGGAGGCTATGCAACAATTAAAGATGAGGGAGCAGCACTCACTCAAAGAGCAATGGTGAACTTTATTGGTGCTGGTGTGACCTGTGTTGACAATTCAGGAAGCACAACAACTGATTGTACAATATCTTCAGATGGTTTAGAAGTGGCACTTGGAACAGGTGTTGCTGACATTGTGAATAATGGAAATTCAGCCATTTGGGTGAATTCAACAAGCACTGGAAATCTTTTGCAATTACAGAAAGATGGGATAAACAAAATGCTCGTTGCTAATAATGGTGGACTTACAGTCAATGGAAGTGATTCAAGTATAGTGAAGCAATCAGTGGCTGATTTTGCACTCGGAACAATTGGTTCTAGTTTGACTAATACTGATGGTGCACTTTCTCTTTCAGACAAAGTTTCTGGTGGAATTCCAAATTCTGGCAAGGGAACAATAACCACAGGCGGAGTGACAACATCAGCTGCAATTGGTGCTGGCGCATTTTCAATCACTAGGCCTGATGGAAAATTTTTGATGGTGCGTGGAGGAGGGACTGGAATTGACATTTATGATTCAGTTGCTGAAACATTTACAAATTCATCAATGACAATGACAGCTGCTATCGGAGCTGGCGCACTTGCGCTTCCAAGACCAGGTGGAACATATCGAGTTTTACATGGTGGAGGAACAACAACAAGCTCACTGATTGATCCAATGGGGAACGTTCCAGTTGCTGCCAATTCAATTCCAATGGCTGTTGCCAAGAATGCAGGAACAGTTGCAGCGCTGAGACCAAATGGAAGATATTTGATTACTAATGGTGGAGCGGCAGGTTCAACACAACTTTATGATCCAGTTTCAGACACTTTCGTGACTGGACCAACGGCACCAACCGGAACATGGGGAGTGGGCGCACTTGTGCTAAACAAAAATGATGGACAGCTTTTAATTTTGAATGGTGGAGCATCTGGAGTGACTCAATTGTACAATCCAAATGCCGGTGCAATTACTGGTGGATCTCCTATTGGAGCAATAACCACTGGACCAACGTTAGATGGAAAACAAGCAGCGGGAACATGCGCACTTAATGGAAGTGGTTCAGTCGGTTTTCGAAGACAAGACGGGAAATTTGTGGTTTTGTCGAAAGCCAATGTTTGGGCTGTGTATGATCCAAATGCTAATGACTTTACTTGCAATGCATCAGGTGGAGCAGCTGATGCGATTGGCGATGGTGGTCATGCGATTCCACTTCAAGATGGAAAATTCTTGATAATTGTTGGAGGTGGATCACAAAATGCTTATGTGTATAATCCTGTTGGAGATACTTTCACATCATATGGCACAACTCCTCTTACTGCTGTGACAACTGGTGCGCATTCAATTATGGAGGTTGATGGAACATGGCATATTATCAATGGTGGTGGAACAGCCACAAATTCATATGACACTGGACTTCCAATGAGTGATGCAAATACAGTTTATACCTCAGAGGATATTTTTAGTTCATCCTTGAATTCAAATTCTTCTTTTTGGTGGAGGGCACAAATGGAAGCAGTTTACAACAATTCAACTAATGGTGCCATAAACAGTGCTTTTTCAAGTTTGCAGTTTATTGTTAAAACAGCCATAAGTTCTAATGGTTCTCAATCGGGTTGTGCCACTCCTCTTAATGCTGCAAGTGAAGAAGAAATAAAAAACTCTGGAGACCTTGTTGGAACAGTATTTGGAGCAAATTGTATTCGCGTTAAAATTAAATACAATAGACCACTTCCAAAGAAGTTGTTTGATGAACGTGGGGTTTGGGCTGGAAATGGCATGGTTGTTCTTCGCTCTGATGAAATCACTCCACGTGTTTTCAATTACAAGATCGACAATTCAGCAGTTCTTAAGCGTTCAAATTTTGATTTTTCTTCTCCTAATGCTAGTGCTCCAACAAATCCAACCATTCCAGCAGCACTGACTGCTACTCAATCAGCATCAGGAGGATCATGCACAGCTGGAACACATGCATATTATTCAACATTTGTCACTAATGGAGTTGAATCACAGCTAAGTATAAAATCAAATGTGATCACTTGCGCAGGAGGAACTGATAAAGTTAATTTGACGGTTATTCCGCTTGGACCAGCAGGTACAACAGCCAGAAAAATTTATCGCACAGCTGCTGGCGACACAGGAACTCCTCTTTTGGTGACAACAATTGCAGACAATACCACTACAACTTTGACTTCTGATACGGCAGCTGACACAGCTCTTGGCGCCGCCTACACCTTGGTCGAAAATTCTGGACCAGTGATGACAAAGTCAGAAACCAAAGTCGAAACAGTGAATGGAAGTTTAGTTTTGCCATATGGTCGAATGACAGGCACAGCTCAAATTCCATCATCTTCAGCTACAGTGTTTTCTGGATATTACATGGGACGATATTCAAATGCTCATCAACAACTAACAAATGCTGCTGGACAAGGAACAATTGTGATCGCTAGGGATGATAAACAATTTTTGATTATTGAGCCAAATGGAAACTTTGCTGATTTGTATGACCCAGCCACTGAAACCTTCACCAATCAAACTGCAGTTGGAGATAAGCCACTTACGACCAATCAAGTTTCAGCTGGAGCTTTTGCTTTGAAGCGTGCTGATGGAAACTTTTTGATATATCTTGGATCAACCACAACCACAACAAATTGCTCAACAGGATTAGCAACAAATATTTACAACCCAAATGCGCCTTCGGGTAGTCACTTTACTAATGGGCCATGTCTTACTGCGGCTGGTGGAATTGGAGCGCAGGCAATTTTGAATAATGATGGAACATACACAATTATACATGGTGGAGGTGTAACAACAACTTCAATTTACAACCAAATGACCAATACAATGATTGTTGGTCCCGCAACCACAACAGCAGTGAACTGCGGTGCTTGGGCGATTCCTCTTTCTTTGCCAAATAATAATCAATATAGGGTCAAGGTTGGTGCGGCAGCTGGTGCAGCAGCTAATGGTACGGTAATGAATTATGATGCTAATAATAAAGTCTTTTCGGCCGGAACAGCTTTCACAACAAATACTACAGGCTGTGGCTCGGTTGTTTTTCAAAGACCTGATGGATATTGGGTTGCAACTGGAGGTGAAACTACTGGGGCTCAACAATTGACAACTAGCCTTATTAATCCACAGACTGGAGTTCAATCTGTTGGAGCAGCCATGCTTACAACTGGAACTGGACGTGGAACAACTGTTATTCCACGAGCTGATGGAACATTCTTGATTGTGCTTGGAAATCCAGCAGCAGCTGGAGCATTGTCTCAAAGTCAGGTCTATTTGCCAACAGGGGGAGCATCAGGTGCAACTCTTGGTGTGCCAATTGGGCAATTTATTTCAGCAGCAGCTATTCCTTCTGGTCCACAAATGGGGCCAATTCCGGCACCTGCTGCTCCAACCGTGGCAGTGGCTGTTGGTGCCACTGGAGTTGATGTTGGAAATCATTATTACAAAATTACTGAAATTATGAATGGTATTGAGTCTGTGCAGGGAACCGCTTCAGCGGTTGCAACCACAACAGCTGGAAACTTATTGGTGAATCTTACTGCAATTCCATTGGGAGCAACTACATTTGCTGGAGTAACAGCTCGAAGAATCTATCGCACTGTTGCTGGTGCTGCTAATACTGGAACATATTATTTCGTGGCACAGCTTAATGACAACACAACTGCAACTTATGCAGACACTGTTACAGATGCAACAATAACTGCCAATCCAACAATTCCTCTTGCTGCTGCGCCTGCCGCCGCTCTTACTGTTGGAGCTGCAACAACTGGTGGTTCTGTTGATGCTGGAACGCATACGTATAAATTTACTTATGTTACAAATGGCGTAGAGTCACTTCCTGCCGCTGCCTCTGGAAACGCTACTGTTACTGGTGGCTCTGGAAATTATACCGTTCCTTTGACTGCTGTTACTGCCGGTCCAACTGGCACAACTGCTCGTAGGATATATCGTACTATTGCCGGAGGTTCTGGAAGTTATCGATTGGTTGGAACAATTGCTGACAATGTGACTACAACCTTTTCTGATACATATGCTGATTCAACTCTTGGGGTTCCTGCTCCTACTGCAATAACTGGACAAGGTGATGGAGCAATTTCATTCCAAAGACCTGATGGAAAATGGGTAGTGATTAATGGTGGCTCAACTCCTTCAAATATTGTTGGAATCTATGATGCTGGATGGTATTCTGATGGATCATACGCGTCAGAAATGATGCAGGTTCCGGCTTTATCTGCCAATGCAACACTTGAATGGCAAAAAACAGCTGATCCATATGCTCGCTTTGAAGTGCGAACTGCAACTTCTCAGGCAGCGTTGCAATCAGCAGGATTTAAAGGTGTGGATGTGCCTGGTGGAAGTATTGGAAATGCCGGTGGTGAAACATGGGTTCAAGTTGAAATAAACTTCCGTCGAGAATTCCCAACTTTCTGTGGAAATCTTAATGGTGTGTACAATTCCGGAGCTGGCGTGTCATATTGCGCTCGAAACATTGCACTGCCAACTGTTTTGCAATATCAAATCACTAATGGTCAAGATTTGCTTAGCTTGCAAACAAATTCATATAATGTTTTGCGCGTAACTTCAAATGGTGGAATTTATTCTTCACAACAAGGCGGATTCTTTGCTGGTGGCGCCGACCTTGCGGAAAATTATACATCTTCTGAACAACTTGAAAAAGGAGAAATTGTTTCAGTTGATCCAACTGACAATCACAACGTGAAAAGATCACAAACGGCTTATCAAAAAGATGTTTTGGGAATAGTTTCAACAGCTCCTGGATTTGTGGCTGGTTCGTATACTGAAAATTCATATCCAATTGCCTTGGTTGGACGTGTTCCGGTCAATGTGACCACTGAAAATGGCATGATCAAAGCAGGGGACAGAATCACATCAGCTTCACTTGCTGGTTTTGGAATGCGAGCAACAGTTGCTGGTAGAGTTTTGGGAACAGCTTTGGAATCAATGGATCTTGCTAAACTTGGAGCATGTCCTGCTGGTGGAATCGGAGGAATTAACACCAAATGCGGACAGATTATGGTTTTCGTGAATCTTGCAGATTATCAAGGAATGAGCGCCGAGCAATTGATAAGTGAAGTCGAAAGCAATAATTTGAGTGTTGATAACAACACTATTGTGGCTGATGCAACTCCATCAAATTCTCCTTTTGCTCAGTTCACTGCGCAAGGAAAAGTTTTGAACTTTTTGGAAACATTGAAGGATAGTCAGCAAGTAGCTAATGGTTCTGACATCTTTACAAAAAATATTAATGTGACAAATCAGATCATAAGCCCATTGATTGTGACTGATACACTTGTTGCTAAGCACATCAAAGCTGAGAGCATCGAAGGTCTTGAATTTATTCAAACCGGAATTGACAGTGCTAATGATGCTGTGGCAAGCAACACGACTGAAGTCAAAACTCTTGGGCAACAACTTGCTGATTTGCAAAACAACATCAAATTGTTGAATGAAAAAGTGTTAGGAATTGGAACTCCAATTGCAAGTGATGTGAAAAATGAAACTGGACTTAGTGCTGGAGCAAATGCTGAATTTAAGGCACCAGCATTCTTCAAGGCTGTGGCTGAATTCTTTGACAAAGTTATCTTCAGAAGTAATGTTGAATTTGCTGATCAAGTTATGTTTAACAATGACAGTGCTGGATATGCAATCATCAAAGAAGGAACTGATTTGGTAGACATTACTTTTGAAAAAGAATATCAAGTTGCACCTATTGTTAATGCTAGTGTTTCATTGCAGTTGATTGCTGATGAACAGGTGCGCAAGGCTGCTGAACAATTGTTGCTACTAAGTGATGTGAAGTTTGTGATTACTAATGTTACAACAAAAGGATTACAAATTAGAATAGGACAAAAAGCAGTTTCGGACATTCCATTTTCATGGCAAGCCATTGCAATTAAGGATGCAAAAACATTTCAGTCAAAGATTCCAATGCTTGCAATTGAGCAAAAAGATTTGTTTGGGGAAGTGAAAAACGTGGTTGCCCCAACTGAAAGCACAACAAGAACAGTGGAAGCTTCAAGTCCGGTATTAGTTGAAAATTTAAATATTAATAATAATATTCAGCAAGTTGCTGGAGTAGAAAATGCCAATGTGACAAATTAAAAAAATACCTCATCACTACACAGTTCGTGAAATGTTTCTCAGGCGTTGACTGCGCAGTGTTGGGGTAAGCAAAAAGAAAAGAAGGCCTTATTTTTCCTGGTAAGGTCTTTTTTCATTTGCAGTCAGTTTGCTTTCAATGTAATATATAAAAATTGAGAACATAACTTTAAAAAGGGTTTAATTTTATGAAGAAAAACTTTATAATATTTTTGTTTTTTTGCATTTCTGTCACGTTGGTGTTTTTTCTTGCAAAAACTATTGATTCCAAGGAACAGGAATGCAGTAAGAATTATCCATTTGTCAGTCATGAAATTGATTGTCAAAAAATTGATGATGTGGTCAATCGTGTGGATGATTTGCATTCTAATGTGGGCAAAATTATTGAAGATGAGAAAAATAAAAAGCACATTATTAGAGCCTCTGTTTTTTATCGCGATCTTAACACTAAGCAATGGTTTGGCATTGATGATTCGATTGGGTATTATCCTGCAAGCTTGATCAAGCTTCCTATTGCTTTGGTATACTTTAAGATTGCTCAATTGCAACCTGGAATTTTGGACAAACAAATTGTGATATCCCAGGATGCTACAAATCAGGATGACTCTGATCAACACTATCCTCCAGCGGAAAAATTGGTGGCTGGAAATGCTTATAGTGTTCGCGAGCTAATAAGGCGCATGCTTGTTTATTCCGATAATGTTCCTTTTGGCCCATTGTCAGATGGTGTTAGTGATTATAGTGAAAGGGTTTTGACTGATCTTGGAGTATATGTACCTTTGGAAAAAGAAAAACAAGGAACATGGAATGTGACAACTAAGAGTTATGCTAATATTTTCCGTATGCTTTTTAATGCTTCATATTTGGATCTGGATCATGCTAATGAGGTCTTGGAAATGCTTTCAAAATCGACTTTCACAAAGGGGATCGTGGCTGGAGTGCCTGAAGGAGTTAAAGTCGCGCATAAATTTGGAGAGGCAACGGCCATGAAAGATGAGAGCACAGTCTCTTCTTTGGTACTTAATGATTGTGGCATTATATATAAACCAAAACACCCTTTTGTTTTGTGCATTATGACAGAGGGCAATGATTTTTCTCAGCAGGAAAAGGTTATTCAGGAAATTGCCAGATCAGCATATGATGCGTTGTAGTTTTTCATTTTGGAGATTGTAAGATTTGTGGTATACTTGAAAAATAAAAAGAAAAAGTTTTTGAAAAATATTTTATGCCAATAGAGCCTAAAACAAAAAATAAAAAAGATTCTATAAAAAAAATAAAGTGACATCAAACAAAAAAATATCTGCAAAAATAGATAAATTTTTTGATAGCGATTGCAAGAAATCAGATGTTTCTTATCTTTGCGCAGATGCGCCAAAAAAAGCTGTCATCTCGGAAAAGGCAATGGATGAGCGCAAAACTTTTTTTGAAATGATTAATCGAAAAATGATTTTCGGGGTTGTTTTTGCTGTGATTATTTTTGGTTTAATTGGAATAGCTGGATATTTCTATTTTCAATACAAAAAGGCCATTGCTGGAGACATTGCCAAGGATGAAATAGCTGGATATGTTTTGAAGATTGGCAAGTTTATGATTTTGCCAGAAGGTGAGCAGCCAACAATGGCAACAGTTGCTGACAAGGAAAAACTTTCCTCACAAGCTTTTTTTGCAAAAGCTGAAAACGGTGACAAGGTTTTGTTTTTTTCAAAATCACAAAAAGCCATCCTGTATCGTCCGAGCAAAAATATGATCATTGAGGCCACTGCCATGACTGGTGGACTTCCTACTGGAACCACACCTCAATCGGCAACTGTGAGTGAAAAACAAGCTCCTGCTGAGCAGCCAAGGGTTGCAGTTCAGCCAGAAAAAACCCAAGAACAACAGTCAACTCAGGAAACTGCAAAGTCAGAACCCACTCAAGAAAGCAAGCAAAGCGCAAGTGTTGTTGTTAACAATGGAACATCCACCAAAGGTTTGGCAAAAACAATGGCAGAAAAAATTTCAAAAATAGAAGGCATCACAATTGCTTCAATGGGGAATGCAAAAGGTAATTTTTCAAAAAGTATTATCGTTGATTTGAATGGTGGCAAGGGTCAAATTGCAGCTGAGATTGCCAAAA
Source organism: bacterium (assembly GCA_037140955.1). Classification (GTDB taxonomy): domain Bacteria; phylum Patescibacteriota; class Minisyncoccia; order Moranbacterales; family GWC2-37-73; genus UBA12068. The sequence continues at coordinate 23,336 of JBAXDL010000009.1, forward strand.
ATATTGGTGGGGGGGTTGGTGAGTTGCCAAGTGGTGAAATAAAGCCAGAAGGGGATATTTTGGTGATTTTGGGGGAATAGCAAGGAAGACATTTCAATACCTGTTGAAAAATAGCCACAGTGGCTGTTTTTTCTTTAGTTTGATGAGTGATTGACTAGAATCGTGAAATCGTTTAAGATAGGTATTAGTTGAGAAAAATTCGGGGCGTGGTGTCAACGGTAGCACGAGTGATTTGGGATCATTTAGACAGGGTTCGAATCCCTGCGCCCCGACCATAAAACAAAAACAGAGAGGACCAAAAATCCTCTCTGTTTTTGTTTTATTATTGTGGCAGAGATTCGAACCGGTGGCAGTGAGCTAGATAATTTTCAGCAGAAAATTGTCGCAGCAAACGCCGATAAATGCGAGGAATACGAGTATTTAGCGCCACCGAGGACAAGGAGATTGCGAGCGACGGCGAGCAATCGACACGTAAGCCCCTGCGCCCCGACCAAGCGAGACAAGTTTTGTAAAGCTTGTTTTTTGTTTGTAAAAAAAGCTATTTCGTGCTTAGATTAAAGCATAATTACAAATGATATAAGCTACATGAGTTATCGAGGAAAAATAGACAATCGCAAGAAAATCGCTCAAATCGTGGCCAGGGAGCTGCGAGCCCTTTTCCCTGATGCGAAAATTGCCTTGAATTTCAGCAATTCTTGGGAGCTTTTGGTGGCAGTCATTTTGAGCGCGCAATGCACTGATAAAAAGGTGAATGAGGTTACTGCCAAGCTTTTTGAGAAATACAAAACTTTGGATGATTATGTGAATGCCAATCAGCTTGAATTTCAACAGGACATTTTTCAAACTGGATTTTATCACAATAAGGCCAAGAATATTTTGGCTACTGCTAAAATTATTAAAGAAAAATATGACGGCAAAATTCCTTGCACAATGGAAAAAATGATTGAGTTGCCAGGAGTTGCCAGAAAGACTGCCAATGTGGTGCTGGGAGTGGCTTGTGGTGTGCATGTGGGGATTGCTGTGGACACGCATGTGCGTCGTCTTTCCAATTTGCTCGGACTTAGTCCTGAAAAAAATCCTGACAAAATCGAAAAAGACTTGATGCAAATTTTTCCAAAACAAGAATGGCCAAAATTGACCTATCGCTTGATTGAATATGGTCGCAAATATTGCAGCGCAAAAAAACATGACCACAGTGCTTGTCCTTTGACAAGAATTTTAAATTTATAATTTTAAATTTTAAATTAATATTGAGTATGTTGTCATATATTGAAATTTCCAAAGAAAATTTGCTTGCCAACTTTGCCATGATGAAATCTTTGGTTGGAGAAAATGTCAAAATGATTTGCGTGGTAAAAGCCAATGCCTATGGTCATGGGCAAAATGAGGTGACCAAAATCTTGGAGGATGTCACCGATTATTTTCAGGTTGATGATTTGCAAGAATTGAAATTGTTGCGTCAAACTTCTCAAAAACCAGCTTTGGTTTTGGGTTATGTTGCAAAAAATGAATTGGAGGATGCTATGAAGTTAGATGCAATTTTGGCTGTTTATGATGAACAACAAATAGTTTTTTTGAATGAGTTAGCTAAAAAAATGAACAAGAAAGTTGTTGTTCATGTGAAAATAGATGCCTATCTTGGAAGACAGGGAGTGATGAAGGAAGATTGTGAAAAAATAGCCAAACTTCTTTTTGGCTTCGAAAATATTGTGGTTGATGGGATTTATTCCCACTTTGCCAACATTGAAGACACTTCTGATTTTTCTCATGCACAAAAGCAAATAACAGCCTTTTCTGAAGCAGTGGAAGTTTTTCAAAAAAATGGATTTGTAAATTTGAAAACTCATATGTCGGCAAGTTCAGGCATCATGGCTTGGGAAAAAAATGCAGGAACTTCAAATTTGGTGCGTCCCGGAATTTCACTCTACGGCATGTGGCCTAGTGATGATTTGAAAAATAAGCTTGAAACAGGGAATTTCCATTTGAAGCCAGTTTTGCGTTGGGTCACGCATGTTGCACAGGTGAAAATTGTTCCAGAAAATTATTCCATTGGATATGGATTGACTCATGTGACGAAAAAAATAACCAAGATTGCTGTTGTTCCTCAAGGGTATAGCGATGGATATGATCGCGGACTTTCAAATGTGGGAGAGGTTTTGATTGGGGGAAAGCGTTGTCAGATTTTGGGGCGAGTGGCAATGAACATGTTCGTGGTGGATGTTTCTGCTCTTGATGCTGTCGGCATTGAAGACGAGGTTGTCCTTTTGGGGTCGCAGGGCACTCAGGAAATTACAGCAGAAGAAATTGCCCAAAAAATAGATACAATTAACTATGAAATTACTACCAGGATTTCACCACTTTTGACTAGAATTGTAGTATAATTTTTGGAATTTGTTTGCTAATATTTGTGGTTGATGATTTGTTCTTGTTGTGTTATAATTTTTTGGTTATTGTGAACTTATTTTAAAAATAAAATTTAAACAGATGCCTGCAGCTTGATTTTGAAAGGGTGAGTGGCTAAAGCGCGTATACACTGTTGTATGCATCTGAGATTATAAATGAAAAGCGAGTATCTAACAGAACTTAATAATATTCCTGATCTTTCAGATGAGGAATTGGTCAAGGTAGTTCTCGAAACTCCGGATGCGTATAGTTTTCTGGTTGAGCGCTATGAAGAAAAGCTCACTAGATATGTTTTGCGTATTTCTGGAGGATCAAAAGAAGACGTTGAGGACACTTTGCAAGATGTTTTTATTAGTGCATACAAAAATTTGAATGCTTTTGATCAAGATCTCAAATTTTCATCTTGGATTTATCGCATCGCTCACAACAAAGTTATCAGCCATTTTAGGAAGATAACAGCCAGACCGAAAACTGTGACCTATGAAGGGGATAATCAATTGTTGAATATCCTGGCAAGTAGTGAGGATTTGGCAAGGGAGCTTGAGAGAAAATATACCAGCCAAGAGGTTCGAAATCTTTTGGGAGAGATGGATGAAAATTACAAAGAAGTTTTGGTGTTAAAATTTTTGGAAGAAAAAGATTACAAAGAAATTTCAGATATTTTGGAAAAACCAATGGGGACAGTGGCAACCCTTATAAACAGGGCAAAGAAGCAGTTCAAGGAAAAATCATTGGCTATTGAAACTGCTAGACTTGATAAGGTAAAAAAATAATTCTTGAGTGTTTTGATGAATAATGTTATGACCAAATTTAGTGAAAATATTGTTGGGAGGATAAAGAGTGAACATATTGTGCCTGTTCCTCGTTGGCATTTTTTGCTGAAGAGCTATGTTTTTTGGGGATTGCTTGCAATTTCAGTTTTTCTTGGTAGTCTTTCTTTTAGTGTGATTGCTCATTTGGCTTCAGTGGGTGATTTTGATTTGTCTGGTCATTTGCAGGGAAATTTTGCTGTTTCTGCCATGATGATGCTGCCATATTTTTGGTTTTTTTCCGTTGCAATTTTTGGATTAGTGGCTTACTACAATTGGAAACATACTCGATTGGGATATCGATTCAAGCGTCGTTGGATTTTTTTTGCTGGCATTGGGTGCAGTGTTTTTTTTGGAAGTATTATGTATGCTTTTGGCATGGGAAATGCTATTGATTTGATGATGATCAGATCAATGCCTTTTTATGATCAATCAAAGCACAAGGCCAGGGCAGAACTTTGGCTACAACCTGAAAGTGGCTTGATTATGGGAAGAGTCGTTGGTTTTGACGGGGCCAATAGTCAGGTCATTATTGAAGATGAGCAGGGAAGGGACTGGAGCATTGATGAAAAGGCTATTACTCAAAAAATTGAAAGCACAATTAAAAAAGGAAAAATTGTAAAAGTAATAGGCAAAAAGGATGGTGAAAGTGGTTTTATTGCCAAGGAAATAAGAAAATGTGGAGATTGTTATGATGATGAAGCGACTGAAATTATAAAAGATGATGAAGACATGGAAATTCAAGTAACAGAAAAGATAAAAATAGAAGACAAAAAAGAGCAGTCTTCAGTTAATGATCTAGACATTCAAGAAAAGCAAAAATAGCAAAAATATTAAACAAGCTCTACTTTTGTAAGAGCTTGTTTTGTTATGGCTTCAACATCAAGAAGACTTTCTGCCTCTAGCACCTCGTGTAATCTTGAGCGAGTTTCTGGTTTTTTCGGCATTAGACGAGTACAGCAATCATCATGTGGCAAAATTGAAATATCAAAAGTGCCAATTGCTTTGGCCTTTTGCATAATTTCTTCTTTGTCCAATCCAATAAGTGGCCTGAAAATTGGCAAAGTAGTTGCATCACTGACGGTTAAAATATTTTCTAGTGTTTGTGAGGCAACTTGTCCAATTGAATCGCCAGTAATTAGCGCCAAGCATTTTTGTCTTTTAGCCAAATTTTCCGCAATACGCATCATCATGCGACGATAGAGAATCACGCGAAATTTTTCTGGAGTTTTCATTATGATTTCTTTTTGCACATCAGCAAATGGCACTAGGTATAATTTGGTGGCGCTGCCAAATTTTTTGAGCTCATTTTTGAGCGCAACAACTTTTTCGATAGAAGCTTTTGAGGTGTATGGCACGCTGTGAAAATGCACATAGCGTAGTTGTACGCCACGTTTTAGGACTTGCCAAGCAGCCACGGGAGAATCAAAACCACCAGAAAGCAAAGCCAAGGCCTTGTTTCCTGTGCCAACTGGTAAGCCGCCAAGTCCTGCAATTTTCTCCAGAGAAATCAGTGCAAAGTCATTCAAAATAAATATTTTGCATTCAATTGCTGCATTTTTCATACTGACAGGAAACTTTCTTTTGAAATTTTCATAGATATGCCCACCAACAACTCTATCTATTTCTTCTGAGGTCATGGGAAATTTTTTGTTTGAACGTTGAGTGGTCACTCTAAAGGTTGGAAAGTCTACTACGCTGGTGTGCTTTATAAGATTCCAACAATATTTTTTGATGGTCTCAATGTCTTGAGGAACACTTGTTGCAAAAGAAAAATTAGCAATTCCAAAGGTGTGCATGAGCGCATCTTTGATGGTCGCTTCATTTTCAGTGCCTTTTTTGTTGAGCTTGATCAATATTCCGCCTGACATCTTTTTGACATATTCATGACTGGCTGGACAAAATGTCTCAAATTGTTTTTTAATGTTTTCAATCAAGTGTTTTTCGAAAAAATTTCTATTTTTTCCTTTAAGGGCAATTTCACCATAATGGCAGAGAACGTATTCATGTAACATGTATTTTGTATAATGTATAAAGTATAAAATGCAAGAAATGCATCAAGTATTTATAGCATAATAATATTTTTGAGTAAAGCTTGTTTATTGCTTAATTTGAATATTTACATTATGATATTTAGAGTGTTTGGACTGATTTTGAGTCTATCCATAATACGTAATACATTATACTTTATACACTTTATGGCTTTACAAATAGGTATTGTGGGACTCCCAAATGTTGGAAAATCCACCCTTTTCAAGGCACTAACCAAAAATCCAGTAGAAATAAGCAACTATCCATTTTGCACCATTGAGCCAAATGTGGGAGTTGTTAAGGTTCCAGATGAAAGATTGGACAAACTTTCAATTATGTCTGACACGGAAAAAATTGTGCCAGCAGTGGTTGAATTTGTTGATATCGCTGGAATTGTGAAGGGAGCAATTGAGGGTGAAGGATTGGGTAACAAATTTTTGGCCAACATTAGAGAGGTGGATGCGATTGCTCAAGTGGTGCGTGTTTTTGAAAATTCCAATATCACACATGTGCACAACAAAATTGATCCACTTGAGGACATTGAAATAATCAACACGGAATTGATTTTAGCTGACCTTGAGACTGTCACTAAGCGCATGGAAAGGCTCACTAAGGATGCGCGCGGAAATGACAAAGATGCTCAGTTTAAGCTTGGAGTTTCTGAAAAAATAAAACACACGCTCGAAAAGGGACTCCTGGCAAACATGAGCGAGATTGATTTTGAAGATCAGAATGTGAAAATTGCAGTGAGGGAATTGCAACTTTTGACTATGAAACCTTTTTTATATGTCTACAATGTGTCAGATGTAGATGAGAAACTTCCTGATATTCTGGAAAATAGAAGGCATGTGAAATTGGATATCAAAATAGAAGAAGAATTGATTGAAATGAGCGAGGAAGACAAAATTGAAATGGAATTAACTTCACACATCAATGATTTGGTGGTCGAGGCTTATGATTTGCTTGGTTTGCAGACCTTCATCACAACTGGAAAAATTGAAACACGTGCTTGGACAATTAAAAAAGGTGCCACAGCACCAGAAGCTGGAGCTGCCATTCATACTGATTTTCAAGAAAAATTTATTCGCGCTGATGTGATCATGTGGGATAAACTTTTGGAGATTGGGTCCTGGGGAAAAGCCAAAGAGCTTGGAGCTGTGAAAACTGTTGGCAAGGAATATGTGATGACAGATGGAGAGGTGGTTGAGTTTAAGGTGTAATTGCTGCTGAAAAAAACTTGAAATTTTGACAAAAAAATCACTGGTAAATACTGGTGATTTTTTTGTATTATGATTTTTTATTTTGTATATTTTGTCTTATTTGATTGTGTGATATAATGACAACAAGGAAATCTTCACCATTAAAGATAAAAATAAAATGTTTCGAGATAAGATATCAGATGAATTTAATCTTAGAAAGCAGGCTGATGAGCTTGGCGTTAGAGTTTGGCAGACCCCAAGTTTTTTGTTTATCGTAATGGGTATAATTATTATTGCTGCCATGACTGGAGTATATATCGCCTCGGTGCATTATGATTCTCCTGAAGTTGTTGTGATTAGTGAGTCTGTTGTGGTTGTTTTGCTACTAGTGATTGGAAATTCTATCATCACAACAGTTGAAGAGGTTGCAAAGTCGAATAAGATGAAATCAGAATTTGTTTCAATTGCATCACACCAATTGAAAACACCAATTTCTGAAATGAAATGGCAGATTGAACTTTTGGTTTCAAAATTTTTTGATGGCCTTAGTGAAAAACAGATAGAAATTATCAATGAAATTGCACATTCTGGTGAAAAAATGGGAAGACTGATCAATGATTTGCTTGATGTCGCCAGGATTGATCAAGGCCAATTGGCACTTGCCAAAGAAAAGATTAATTTTTGCACAATCGTAGAAAAAGCAATGGAATCTCATCAGGTTTTTGCAAAGGCTTCTAATGTTGAAATGGCCATGACTTGCAACTTAAAAATGCTTGAAGTTTTTGCAGATAAGCGTAGAATTAATGTTGTACTGGACAATTTAATTTCAAATGCGATCAAATATATTGATGGTGGCGGAAAGGTTGATGTGTTGGTTGAAAACATCGATGGCTTTGCACAATTTTGCATTAGGGATAATGGAGTTGGTGTTCCTCGGGCAGATCAAAACAGTCTTTGTGAAAAATTTTTTAGAAGCAACAATTCAATTAAGAATCAAACTGATGGGACTGGATTGGGGTTATATATTTCAAAAAATATTATCGAGCAATCCGGTGGTAAATTGTGGTTCAAGTCGATAGAAAATGTTGGCAGTGAGTTTTATTTTTCCTTGCCGATAGTTGAAGAACAAAAGAAGGGTTTAGATGAAATAGTCTAATAAATAAGATAATAACTAATGCTAATTGCGAACAATAAAATTCGCATCGCCAGCATTGAATGAGTATGAACAATAAAAAACTGCTAATTGTTGAGGATGATTTGGTTTTGCAAAAAGCACTTAGTGAATATCTGACAATGGAGGGATTTGAAGTTCGATGTGCTGGTGATGGTGAAGTTGGTGTTCAAATGGCTTTTGAGGACAAGCCTGATTTGATTTTATTGGACATTGTTTTGCCAAAAAAAGATGGTTATGCCGTTTTGACTGAAGTGAGGGCAGATGAAAGAACAAAGCATGTTCCAATTGTTCTTCTTACTAATCTTGGAAGTATTTCAGATGTTGAAAAGGCCTTGGAATTGGGGGCAACAACATATTTAGTTAAGGCTGATTATAAGTTGGAAGAAGTTACTGCAAAGATAAAGGAAATTTTAAGCATCAAATAGTTGGAATTTGAAACAAATAAGCATGCGCTCATACAAACAAAAATACAAATAAAAAATGCGAATAGAAAACAAACAACTCAAGGATTTTCTTCTTGATTCAAGCGTTTTGGATGCTGGAATTGTGGAGGAAAATTTCACCGAAGCAGCTGAGGAAAATCAGCGCTTGGGTGATTTGTTGGTGCAAAAAAAGTTAATAAGTGAAATTGAGCTTCAAAAACTTTATTCATATATTCTTGGTATTCCTTTTGTTAACCTGGAAAAAGAAACCATCACTAGTGATATTTTGCAGATCATTCCTGAGCCTATTGCAAAAAAATATGGCATCGTTGCTTTTGAAAAAAAGGACAATGATTTGAAAGTGGCCATGAAAAATCCTGAAGATTTGCAAACAATTGATTTTATCAAGAAAAAAACTGGACTAAAGATTGTTCCATGTCTGACAAATGAGGAAAGTATTAGGGCGATTTTGAAGCAATATGAGAAAAGTCTCAAGGCTGAATTTGGAGATATTATTAGTAAAAATTCTGATGATGTTGCAACTGGAAATGATGCTGAAAGTTTGGAAAAAATAGCTCAAGATTTGCCTATCATCAAAATTGTGGACACACTCTTGAAGCATGCTATTTTGCAGTCAGCTAGTGATATTCACATTGAACCAGGTGAAAAGGAAGTTATAGTTCGCTATCGTATTGATGGTGTGCTGCATGATGCAATGACCTTGCCTCGTCAGGTTGCAGAGGGATTGGTTGCTCGCATCAAGGTTCTTTCAAATTTAAAACTTGATGAACATCGTTTGCCGCAAGATGGACGTTTTAAAATTGAAAAAGATGGATACAAAATTTCTTTTCGTGTGAGCATGCTCCCAGTTTTTGAAGGGGAAAAAATAGTGATGCGTTTGTTGGATGAAACATCGAAAGGTTTGACCTTGGAAAAAATGGGACTCACTGGTAATGCTCTAGAAATGGTGCATCGTCATATCAAACGTCCAAATGGAATGGTTTTGGTGACTGGTCCAACGGGGTCAGGAAAAACAACTACACTATATACCATCATGGATATTTTAAACACAACAGAAGTTAATATTAGTACTGTGGAGGATCCTGTCGAATATCGCATGATAAGAGTTAATCAAACTCAAACAAATGCAAAAATTGGCATGACATTTGCAGCGGCTTTGCGCAGTCTTTTGCGTCAAGACCCAGACATCATCATGGTGGGAGAAATTCGAGATGGAGAAACCATGCAAATTGCAGTTGAAGCTGCCATGACAGGACATCTTGTGCTTTCAACTCTTCATACTAATAGTGCAGCGGGAACACTCCCTCGACTCTTGGATATGGGTGCTGAAGCATTTCTAGTGGCTTCCACTGTTAATGTTATTATTGGTCAACGTCTGGTTAGAAAGCTTTGCAATGAATGCAAGATTGCCTACACTTTCGATGAAAAAGAGATTAAAACATTGGGTGCTACTTTTGATATGGATGAAATGCTTGCGATGCTCAAAAAAACACCAGAAGTAGCTGAAAGTGTTAATGCAAAATCAACCTGGACAAATATAAATTTTTATAAAGCTAAAGGATGCGAACAATGCAATAATGAAGGATATCATGGGCGATTAGGAATCTATGAGGTGCTTGAGATGAATGAAGAGATTGGAAAATTGATCACATCTGATGCATCTTCTGATGATATTGAAAAAAAATCCAGAGAAAATGGCATGAAAACGATGGGTGAGGATGGTTTTATTAAATCAGTTTTGGGAATCACGTCAATTGAGGAAGTTTTAAGAGTAACCAAAGAGTAGAATTATGCCAAAATATATTTATACTGCTAGGAGCTATGATGGGCAAACAAAAGGTGGCGAGATTATAGCTCAAGATGAAAAAAATGTTGCTTTGCAATTGCGTAGTGATGGTTTTTTGGTGACTTCCATTGCTTTGGTCAAGGAGGATGTTGCAGCTGGTCCACATGTAAATTTCTTGGACAGATTTCAAAGCGTCCCCTTAAAAGAAAAAATGGTTTTTGCTAGGAACTTGAGTATTATGGTTGCTTCTGGGCTTACTGTTTCACGGGCGCTTAGTAATCTTGCAATTCAAACTGAGAATAAAAATTTTAAGAAAATACTTCTTGATGTTTTCGAAGAGGTGCAAAATGGTAAAACCCTGAGCGATGGCTTGGCAAAATATCCTTCTGTTTTTGGTGAGCTTTTTGTTAATATGGTTAGAGTGGGCGAGACTGCTGGTAATTTGGATGAAGTTTTGAAGATTGTTGCAGTGCAGCTGGAAAAAGAAAATGATCTCAAGAGCAAGGTCAAGGGTGCCATGATTTATCCTGGTGTTATTTTGACGGTAATGATAATTATTGGCTATATCATGCTTACCTTCGTGTTGCCAAAGCTGCTTGGAGTCTTCAAGGATATGAATGCTGAGCTCCCTCCGATGACAAAGTTCATTGTTAGTTTGAGCGATATTTTGCGTAACAACGGAATTGCTACGGCAATAATTGTTGTTGTTCTGATTGTTTTTTTGCAATGGTTTTTGCGTCAGACCGCTGGAAAAAGAGTGTTGAGCTGGGTTTCATTGAAGTTTCCAGTTTTTAGTCCACTTGTAAAGCAAATGAATTGTGCTCGTTTTGCTAGAATTTATAGTTCGCTTTTGAAAAGTGGTGTTGGCAGCGTTGAGGCGCTGAAAATTATTTCACGCACCCTTACTAATTTTTATTATCAAAAAGCATTGCTGGACAGTGTGGATGATATTCAAAAGGGTGTTAGTTTGAGCAAAATTCTTGCGGATAATCAGAACATTTTTCCAATTTTGGTTTCTCAAATTGTTCAAGTGGGGGAGGAGACTGGAAAAACGGAAATTGTGCTTTTGCAGTTGGCTGAATTTTATGAAGACGAAGTTGATCAGATTACCAAAAACTTGTCAGCAATTATTGAGCCATTGTTGATGGTTATTATTGGTGTTTCAGTTGGATTTTTTGCAATTGCCATGCTGCAACCGATGTATAGCATGATGGATAATATAAAATAGTAGTGTTTTTATTTGCTATGAAATTTGATAAAAATAAAAAGGGTTTTTCCTTGGTGGAAGTGCTAATCGTGATGTTTATTGCTGCGGTTATTTTTACGTCTTTTTACACTGTTTCTACTGTTGGCACTCGCTATATTATTGAATCAAAAAATAGGCTTGCTGCTGTTGCTATTTTGAATGAAAAAATGGAAATAATACGAAATTTGAAATATGATGACGTTGGAATTGTAAGTGGAATTCCAAATGGAAAAATTGTACAAGATGAAGATGTTAATGAAAATGGAAAATTTTTTCAAGTTCATACTTATATTCAATATGAGGATGATGACCTCGATGGTGTTTTTCCGTCCGATTTGATTAGCAATGATTATAAGACTGTTAAAGTTACGATTTCATGGAAGGACAGTGCTGGCAGCGCGCAAAAAGTTGATGCAGTTTCCAGATTTGTGCCGCCTGGACTTGAAACTAGTGCTGGTGGAGCACCACTTGCTATTAATGTGAAAGGTAGCGATGGTCTTGGTGTTAACCAAGCTTCAGTGCATATTATAAATTCAGCCGTGTCACCAGCTCTCAATTTCACCGTACAAACTGACAATACTGGACATATCATGATTCCAGCAGCACCAGAATCTCTTGGGGGATATCAAATAACAGTGACAAAAAATGGATATGAAACGGTGACCACTCAAGATTCTCCATCTGTTGATTATCTTGGTGCTAATTACACTCCAACATATACCAAAGCTAGTGTTCTCTTGAATACTCTTAACATGTATGACTATATTCAAGATAAGTTATCAAGTCTTACCATTAAAACTACGGACTATCAAAATAATCCAGTGGGCAATTTTACTTTTAAAATATCAGGAGGGAAGGTTCTTGGGCGTGATATTTCAAATGTGAATGTTTTTAATTTGCATGACACTTCTTTGACGGATGTTACTAGCGGTGAAAAAGTTTATTCTGATATTAGTCCTGGAAATTACAATATAGCCTTGGATGCCAATGCTCAATATGAATTCGCTGATTATTCTGTGCCAACAATGCCTGTGGTGTTAACTCCAGATACTAATCTTGTATATGAAGTTAAGGTTGCTGATAAAAACGTAAATGGACTTTTGATTAATGTGCTTGATAGTGATACAAATGCTTCAATTATGGATGCAAAGTTTTCACTTGTTGATAGTGTTGGTGCTTCAATTTTTACTGAAAAAACAGTTTCTGCTCAAGGTGTTGGATATTATCCCGACAGCACAACTGCTCTTTTGGGTGGAACATATACCTTGAAAGTTGAGGCTGTAAATTATATTACGCAAGAAATTCCAGTTACGATTGATAAACTAACAAAGCAGGAAATTAAATTGGTTAAGATTTAATATGCAAAATAAAATAAAAAAAACAGCTGCAGGATTCACATTGGTTGAGACCTTGGTGGCGATTGCAATTTTTGTGATCGGTATGCAGGCCACAGTGCTATTTGTTGCAAAGACATTGAAAAGTAAGGCCTATACTATGGAAATGGGAAAATCATCGTTTGTTGTTTCAAGGAGTGTGGGAGATTTGATTGGATATTTGCGAAGAGTGCGTCAGTCTGATGCTGGTGGCTATCCTATTGTTAGCGCATCTGGCAATGATTTGGTGGTATATTCCGATTATGATAAGGATGGAAAAACAGAAAGATTGCATATATATCTAACAGGTGGAAAAATATATCTTGGCATGCGTAAGCCATCCACATCATTTCCAAAAACATATGCAGCTGGCGATGAAGCAACAGTTGAAATTGCAAAACAAATAGTAAACACAACAAGTGATCCAATGTTTTCATATTATAACAAGGATTATCCTCAAGATACTATTAATAATCCCGTTGCTTCGCCTGTCGATGTTTCACAGGTGCGTTTGATAAAAATATTTTTGAAAATAAACATCGATCCCAACAGGGCACCTGATAATATTCAGCAACAATCATTTGTAGAGCTTAGAAATTTGAATGATTATGATCGTATTCATTAAAAAATTTATGCAAGAAAAATTGTTCACAAAAATTGAAAATAAAAAAGGTAGCACTTTGGCATTTGTTTTGGTGGCTGTTATTATTGTAGCTATAACTATGACATCTTTGCTGACCTATATTAGTTCGCAGCTAAGCTATAGCAAGGATCGCGTGGAAAGAGAACGCGCTTTTGAAATTGCAGAATCTGGAGCATATTATTATCGTTGGTATTTGGCCCATCAAGTTTCAGGAAAAACAGCGGAACAAATAAAAAACTTTTGGGAAAGTGGGAGTCCAGAGGGCGTGGGAACACCACTTGAGGTTGAATATGTTGATCCGGAGTTAGGCGCGATTGGAAAGTATAAACTAGAAGTTACAAAGCCAGCACTGGGGTCCACAATTGTTGTGGTGAAATCTACTGGTTGGACATATCTAAAACCTTCAGTAAAAAAAGTTGTTCAAGTTAGATTCAGAAGACCATCTTGGAGCGAAAATAGTGTCCTGGCGAATGACAACATGCGTTTTGGTGATGGTACTACCGTCACAGGAAAAATGCACTCAAACAAAGGCATAAGGTTTGATGGGGTTGCAACAAATATCATTTCTAGTTCTTTGGCGACATATGATGATCCTGATCACTCCGGAGGAAATGAATTTGGGGTTCATACTCATGCTAATGTTGCCCCTGCAACTGGCGTTAATGATGCTTATCGCGCTGCTGAGGCATTGCCAAACGCTGTGCCGGCGCGCACTGATGTTTTTCAAGCTGGCAGAACTTTTCCGGCACCTCAATTGGATTTTAATTCAGTTGTTTCTGATATTTCTTTTATGCGTTCTCAGGCAACGGTAAAGTTTGATAATAGTGGCAAAGGAATGCATATAAAATTAAAAACAGATGGCACTATGGATACTTGCAGGGTTAATACTTTTGATCCAACAAGTAATGATATTTTGACTTATACTGGTATAGTTAAAAATGGTAGTGCTGCAAACAATAATAAACCTTGTACGACTATAACTGCAGCATGTTGTACGGCTGCAACATGTGCATGGATCAAGCCATCTGATCACAACAAAGGTCAATGTATAAGTTCAACTAGCTACACAATTCCAAATAATGGTATTGTTTTTGTGGCAAATAATCTTTGGCTTGAAGGAACAATTGACAATAAAAAAGTTTCTTTTGTGGCAGATGAACTTTCTGATGAACCACAAGGCGGGGGAGTTGCAAATACTGGTGGAAATAAGAATGTTTTTCTTGGTATGAATAATTTATTATATGCTAATAGTAATGGACTTTCTAATGGTACTGATATTATTGGCATTATTGCGCAGAAGGATGTTGAAATTATACAAAATAGTCAATCAAATCTAACAATAGATGCAGCACTTCTTGCCAAAGAGGGACGTGTTGGCAGGCAGCCATATGGATCAAATAAAAGCACCATCACAATCAATGGCTCTATTGCAACAAATATTCGTTATGGCTTTGCCTATGTGGGGAATACCTATAATTGTGGTAGTGGTGTAACTGTTGGAGACGGATATTGTTTTCGTAATATTAATTTTGATAATAATCTTCTATATTTTCCTCCGCCATATTTTCCAACTGGGACTGAATATGCAATTGATCAATGGGATGAATTATAAAAATTTGTATAATGTATCATGTATCATGTATAATATATAAATACGATTATATAAAAATAAAAGCAGTAAATAAATATAAAAAATAGTAGATGAGTTTTTTAAATAAAAAAATATTTAATAGTAGTTTTAATGTGTTCGGTCTTGATCTTAGTGACCTTTCCATTAAAGTTATCATGATTGAAGATGAAGGATCTTCGGAGCGTGTTGCCAGTTTTGGAAGCATTAATCTTAGCAATGGTGCCATTGTTGATGGTGAGATACAGCAAAAAGATCAAATTGTTGCTGCTATAAAAAAAGTCATTATTTCTGCTGGCCCAAAAAAAATAAAAACAAAGAAGGTTATTTGTTCTCTTCCCGAAACAAAAGCTTTTTTGCGTATAATTTCAATTCCTCAAATGAATGATGATGAATTGGGGGAGGCAATAAAATGGGAGATGGAAGCAAATATCCCACTCCCACTTGATCAGGTGTATTATGATTGGCAGGTTATTCCTCAGGATTTAATTTTGGAAAAAAATAAGATAAACATATTAGTTGTGGCTATTGCAAAAACTGCAGTTGACCAAACTATTGAGGTTTTGGAATTAGCAGGACTTGAGCCTGTTGGGCTGGAAATAGAATCAATTGCGCAAGCACGAAGTTTGCTTTCTGATAAAAATGAAAAGGAAACAATTTTAATTGTTGATATTGGCGACAGGCGCACTAGTTTTTCTATCACAAAGGGTGGTGTTCCATGCTTTACATCAAGCATACCACTTTGTGGTCAATCAATAACAGATGTTATTTCAAAAGCAATGAATGTCTCATTTGAGGAGGCTGAAAAAATAAAAATTTCATATGGAATTGGTGATGATTTTAAAAACGATGCACTTTTTAAGGCAACAGCACCAGTGCTTGAAAATCTGGCACAGGAAATAGAGCGTTCTATTGATTTTTATGTTACGGGTCTGAAATATTCAGAAGGTATTGATAGGATCATGATTTGTGGTGGTGGCGCAAATATGAAAGGAATGTTGCCATTTTTGTCGAAAAAATTAGGACGTGAAATTCAACTTGGAAATTCTTGGATCAATATGGACATCGGAAAGGACTTACCATTAATTGAAAAGAAACAATCATTGCAATTTTCAACAGCCATAGGATTAGCACTTAAAGGATTACATTATGAAGATATATCTTGACCTACTGCCAAGAGAAAGAAAAGCTGAATTAAAACGAAAAAAACTTTTTCGCAGGATTTTGCATGAAGAATTTTTGTTTTTAATGCCACTAATAGTCTTGATTGTTATTTTTATTAATATATATTATTTACTTATTAACCATCGCAATGCTTTTACCCTTGAAAAGACAGCAACTCAGTCTATGGATAAGTATCAGGAATTGAACTCATATACTGAAAAGTTCAAACAAGTCAATGATGATAGTGCTAAGCTTTTAAAAATTCAAACAGGACATCTTATTTGGTCTGAAATTTTTAATAAGCTAAGTTCTGATATGCCAGAAAATGTTTATATTACTGATTTCTCAACCAAGGAGTATAAAATATTTTTGCTGGGAAAGGCCAAAAATAGGGATGCTTTGCTTGGATTTAGGGATAACTTGGGAAACGATTCTTGTTTTGCTGACATAAACGTTCCTATTTCTAATCTGGTGGTTAAGGATGATATTGATTTTCAGATAGATCTCTCAATAAATAAGGAATGTCTAAAAAAACATAATGAATAATTTTTTTAAAAAACAAAGGGAGGTTTTGGCTATTCTTTTTTATGCTATTTTTGTTGGTGGTTTGATTTATTTTGTTGTTCTGCCACTTCTCGGAGGAATAAATAATACAGTTGATGAAATTGAGCAGGAAAATATGAAGCAAGAAAGTATGAAATTGCAAATTGCTGAGTTACCAAATATTCAGAATCAGTATTCAGAGCTAGAGAAGGCTGGTGATTTGAAAAGTGTTTTATTGGACAAAAGCAAGGCGGTGACATTAATAGAAAAACTAGAAAAATTGGCAGAGAGTACAAATAACAAAATTACCATTTCAGTGTCTGATGTTGTTGCTCCAAGTGCACCAGCAAAAAAAACAAATGCTAAGGGCGCAAAAACTGAAGAATTGCTGGTTGATAATTTGCCAAATGGCGACTACTTGAAAATGAAGATAACACTAACTGGAAATTATAACGCTATTTTGAAATTTATTAATAAGTTGGAGCAATTTGAATATTATTCTGATATAATTGGTATCAAAATAAGCAAGGATCAAGTTGTCAATAAATCAAAATCATCTTCAAGCGACGGCATGTTTGGTGTGGCAGCAGTCTCAAGTGTAGATCAGCAGCAAATTGTTGATAATGGGGAATTAACTGCGGAATTAGATTCTGTTTTTTATACAAATTAAAAAAATAACTATGCAATTTAATTTAAAATTTGGAAAAAAAGAGAATACTTCGAAAATAAAACTACTGCCAATGTTGGGTTCTTTTTGGCAGAAAATTTATAAAGGTGTCTTGTTTATTCTTTTGATTGCAGCAGCAGTTTTTGGCTATTATACTTGGAACAAGAGTCTTTCAGGAAAGGGATGGAGCGTGGAAAAGAAGCAGGAATATCTAAAGTCGCAAAACAAGCGAATAGTTTTCAGAGAAAAGGATTTTGAAAAAGTTGTTGCTGATATTGAAGCAAGAAAAAAGAGTAGTGTGGCTGAAAATAGTCAGGAGGTTAAGGATATTTTTAAGAGATTTTAGTTGGGGATCTTTTCTCGCCTTTGCTCGAAGCTCACTTCTGCCGGTTCAAATCCCTCAGAGCGCACATAATAAAAAGACTCCTTGGGAGTCTTTTTGTTTTTTTGTGCGCTCTGAGGGATTTGAACCCCCGACCCTCTGGTTCGAAGCCAGATACTC
>JBAXDL010000010.1:0-36179 GCA_037140955.1 bacterium
TTTAAATTTTTAATTAATAAATCTTTTAATCTTAAGAATTTTATCATTTGAATTTTATTTAAAATTTCAAATTTATAATTTAAAATTAATGAATATTTGGATTTACACATTAATAAGTGTCACAATTGTCAGTTTGCTTTCGCTTTTGGGCTTGGCGGCTTTTCCGTTTGGCGAAGAAAAAATCAAGAAGTTTTTGATTTGGGCGGTAGCGTTTGCGGGTGGAACATTGTTGGGGGATGCGTTTTTGCATTTGATTCCAGAGGCATACAAAAATGGAGATGGCGTGGGAATTGCTTTTTCAATCTTGGGTGGAATGTTGGCTTTTTTTGTTTTGGAAAAATTCATTCACTGGCATCATTGTCATGAAATTGGATGCGAGGAGCATAACACTGCTTTTTCGTATGTCATCATGTTTGGTGACGCAGCTCACAATTTTATTGATGGCATGATCATTGCAGCAAGCTATATGGTCAGCATTCCAATTGGAATTGCCACAACTTTGGCTGTTATTTTTCATGAAATTCCACATGAAATTGGGGATTTTGCCTCAATGCTCTATGGTGGTTTTTCAAAGATCAAAGCTCTTTGGTACAATTTTTTGGCGGGCATTGTAGCAATTTTCGGAGCACTTCTGGTGCTTGTTGTTGGCAGCAATTTTGACAATCTGACATATTATTTGATTCCATTTGCTGCTGGAGGATTCATTTATGTTGCCAGTGCCGACATCATTCCCGAACTGCACAAATCAACAAAAGTTGCTCACTCATTTTTGCAACTCTTGTTTATTATGGCAGGAATAGCTATCATGTATGGACTGCTTATATTGCGATAAAATATGAAAGAAATCATCGAACAACTTGAAGTGATAAAAAATAAACTCCCGCTTTTGCGGGACTATCTTTGACGTTGCAAATAAAAAGAAAAAAATTGAGCAGCTTGCCAAAAAAACTGAAGAAGTTGGTTTTTGGAATGACAATCAAAAAGCTGCTAAAATTTCACAAGAACTTGAACTTTTGAGAAATGAAATTGAAACATTGGAAAGTCTGGAAAAAAAGACCACTGAGCTCTCAGAATTGATTGAGCTTTTTGATGTGCCTGAAGAGCAGGAAAAACAACAAATTGAAAAACAACTAGGTGAACTTAAAAAAGAATTTGAAGCTTTGGAATTCAAATCTCTTTTGGGAGGCGAATATGACAAAAATGATGTTATTTTGGCAATTCGCTCTGGTGCTGGTGGAGTTGATGCTCAAGATTGGGCTCAAATGTTGGAACGCATGTATTTGAAATGGGCAGAAAAAAATGGTTTCAAGTCCATGATTGTCGAGGAAACAAAGGGAGCAGAAGCTGGCATCAAAAGTGTGACAATTGAAATATCAGGCCTATATGCCTATGGATACTTGCAAAGCGAGGCTGGCGTGCATCGATTGGTGCGACTTTCGCCATTTAATTCTGACAATTTGCGTCAAACATCTTTTGCGGTGGTTGAGGTCATGCCAGTGATTGAGGATATTGCAGAGGTTGTCATTAGCACTCAAGACTTGGTGATTGACACCTATCGCGCATCGGGCGCTGGTGGTCAGCATGTGAACACAACAGACAGTGCTGTTCGCATCACGCACACGCCAACAGGAGTGGTGGTGACTTGTCAAAGCGAGCGATCACAACTTCAAAACAAGGAGCAAGCCATGAAGGTTTTGAAGGCTAGAATTCATCAAAAATATCTGGAAAAACAAAAAGAAGAAAAAGAGAAATTGCGTGGGGAATATAAAAGCGCAGAATGGGGAAGTCAAATTAGATCATATGTTATTCATCCGTACAAAATGGTGAAAGATCATCGCACAAAATTTGAAACATCTGACGCGCAAATGGTTTTGGATGGCGATTTGCAAGGTTTCATGGAGAGTTTTTTGCGTTGGCAAGCTAGTATATAAAATATTTTATGATTTGTGCTTTTTGTGATATAATAAAAAAGTAAAAAAATATTAAAAACTTTAAGTTGTATAGATTTAGTTATGGCAATATTAAAATTCGATAATGTTTCAAAAATATATCCTGGAAATTTTGTTGGTCTTGAAAATATTAATCTTGTTATTGAGGCTGGAGAATTTTTGTCTATTGTTGGACATAGTGGATCAGGAAAATCAACATTGCTAAAACTTATATACGCTGAAGAGCAGGCAACCGAGGGTCATGTATATTTCAACGAGCGCACCATTGATTCAATCAATCGCAAGCATTTGCCCTATTATCGTAGAAACATCGGAACTGTTTTTCAAGATTTCAAATTGCTTCCGCAAAAAACCGCTTTTGAAAACGTGGCCTATGCCTTGGAGGTTTCAGATGAAACAGAGGAAGAAATCAATGAACTTGTGCCTGAAATTTTGGAAATTGTTGGAATGTTGGACAAGGCCAAGAAATATCCTCGTCAGCTCTCTGGTGGCGAGCAACAAAAAATTTGTTTGGCAAGAGCATTGGTCCGAAAACCGCATGTCATCATCGCTGATGAACCAACTGGAAATTTGGATCCTGTTGCAACATGGGAGATCATCCAACTTCTTTTGAAAATAAACAGCATGGGAACAACGATTATTCTCGCTACTCACAACAAAGACATTGTGGACAAATTAAATCGTCGTGTGATTGGATTGGAAATGGGCAAGGTTGTCAGAGATCATCAAAAAGGACGATATGCTATTTAAAAATATTCAATAATTTTTAAAAAAACTTCAAATAAAAAATTTCAAATTCCAAAATAAATTAGAAAAATAGTATATGAAATCTATAAAATTAAAAAGAACTTTCAGGGAAGGATTGGATAACTTTTATCGCAATGGATGGCTTAGTTTTGCGACTGTCAGTGTGCTCGCTATTTCACTATACGTGATTAGTGTCACTATAATCCTGGGCATAACAGCGGGCATGGTTTTGAAAAATATTCAAGACAAAATCAATATTAGCGTCTATTTCAATGCTGATGTTGCCGAGGCTCAAATTTTGGAAATAAAAGACAAATTGGTTAGTTATTCTGAAATTGCATCTGTGGATTATGTCTCCAGCACAAAAGCCTTGGAGCAATTCAAAAAAATGGGAGACAAGAACCCTTCGATAAATCAAGCCTTGGAAGAAATTGGCGAGAATCCACTTTTGGCTGCACTTGTGATCAAGGCCAAGGACCCAAGTCAATACAACATAATCTCAAAAGCAATTAATGGTGCCAATTTTTCAGACAGCATCAATCGCATTGACTATGAAGAAAACAGCGCAGCGATTGATCGTCTGACGAACATCATGAAATTGGTCAACCAAGTTGGCATGACCTTGGGAATAATTTTTATTTTCATTGGTGTGCTCATTACTTTCAATGCAATACGCTTGACCATGTATGCACACAAGCAGGAATTTGAAATCATGCGACTTGTTGGAGCATCGAACACCTACATCAAAATGCCATTTGTTTTTGAGGGAATTTTTTATGGAGCTGTCTCCGCTTTTGTGGTGATGATTTGTTTGTACATAACTTCAAAATTTCTTGCACCTTTGACGCGCGGAAGCATTGGCGGAGGAGACATTGTTTCATTTTATTTTTCAAACTTCTTTACTATTTTCGGTGGATTGTTGCTTGCTGGAATATCCCTCGGAACAATCAGTGGCATCATTGCAATCAGGCGATATCTTAAGGTTTAATACTTTATTGCTAGAAAATATTTTCATATGACAGAAATTTCTGATGCTCTGAAAAAGCGCAAGAGAGTTTTTTGGGGGAGTGTTGCGGTTGCCGTTGCAATTTTTGGTCTTTTGATTTTGGACTATTTTGAGTCTGGCAAGGAAACAGGAACTGTTTTGGGCGATCGCGAAAATGTGATTGTCATAACTGAAAATGGGCCAGTGACAGTTTCTGCCAAGATTGACACTGGTGCTGATTATTCTGCTATTGATGTCACTTTGGCAAAATCTTTGGGTCTCAAATCAAATTCACTTAATCGTCGTGTCATCAACGCACAAGGAATGCAAGTGCGCGAGACTGCTGACATTGTTTTTAATATTGGCAATCGTCAAATTAGCACCGTTGTGTCGCTGGCTGATCGCTCTGCTCTTTCAACAGAGATGCTAATCGGTAGAAGTGACATGCAAGGCTTCACCATCGATCCCAATCGACAATTTTTGAATGAGCCGCAAGTTCCAAGCAATGGCAATCTTTGGAAATCTTTTCTTGCTCGCGCAACCAATCGCTCTTTGAACAAATATGTCATTTTGATGCCAATTTTGGCTGTCATTGTGGTGTTCTTTCGTTTGATTGTCGGTGTGAGCACTTTTGGAGTTTTTGGGCCAGTGGTAATTGCGCTTTCTTTGATGTTGATGCAACCAAATATTTTGCAAGGAGTTCTCATCTATTTGGTGTTGGTTTCTATTGGTGTGGCCATGAAGCTGCTGCTTTTTGGAAAAATGTTTTTGCCCAACGTGGCAGAAATGGCTCTGATCATGGCGGCTGTGGTGATTGCACTCTTTGGTTTTTCATTTTTGCCACTGTCATTTCAACTTAGTGCCACTGCCATTTTCTTCCCATTGATCATTACAACTCACTTGGTTGAACGTTTTTCTCGCACTGTTGAGGAAAACAAATTAAGCGAAGCAATAAAGCTGTTGATTCGCACAATGCTGATTGCGATTTTGATGGCATTTGTTGGAACTTTTTTGATCAATTATTCGCAAGAGACAATTTGGATTTTGTTTGCAATTTCCATTTTCTTGATCGTGGCTATGGGCAACTATACAGGTTTGCGCTTGAGCGAGCTGCTTAGATTTTCATCATTTCGAAAAAAATGAAAAACAAACTGAAAAATATTTTTTCAAAAATTCCACTGGGGATGAATCTTAGGAATTATCTCATTTTGGCGAGCAATCCATTTTCTTCAATGCTGCTGGCCAAAAACAAAGTTGCCACCAAGAAATTGCTAAGCAAAAATGGCATTGCAACTGCCAAAACAATCTTAGAAATTGATAGTGTTTGGAATTTGCGCTTGCTTGAAAATCTTCCAGATGAATTTGTGATAAAGCCAAGCAGTGGTTCTGGCGGAGCAGGGATCTTGGTCTTGAAAAAGAAAGAGGCTTTTTTTGTTGATCCTTCTGGTCAACAGCATTCATTGCAACAAATAAAAAAGCATATTCGCAAAATTTTGGATGGAGAATTTTCAGGCTCAGCCTATGACGATGTGGCAATAATTGAAGAGAGAATTTTTCCTTCTAAAAAGATAATCTTCAAAAGAGCTGCTGGATTGCCTGACATTCGAGTTTTTTGTGTGAACTTCAAGCCCGTGATGGCCATGATGCGATATTCAACCAAGGAAACACAAGGCCGAGCCAATCTTTCTGCTGGTGCGATTGGTCTGGCAATTGACATTGCAACTGGAAAAATTTCTCATGTTCACACCAAGAAAAAGGATGTGAAAATAACCACCAAAGACCTTGGAATTCCTGCTGATTTTGTCATGCCGAAGTGGGAGCAAATAAAAAAAATAGCAGTGAAATCATCAAAAGTTTCCGGGCTGGTCATTTCCGGAATCGATGTCATTTTGGACGCTGATGACAATGTTTTGGTCTTGGAAATCAACGGCAGGCCAGGAATTGAAATTCAAAACGTTAATGAGGAATCATTGCTTGAAATTATGCAAAAAATATAATTTTTTGTTGTCTTTATTGTATTAGCAGGGAATTATGGCTTGTTTTTGTTATGATAATGATATAATCTTGACTTTTTGCTAAAAAAGGAGTATAATATAAAGTTATACAAATTTGTATAGCAATTTATAGTCTGGCGGACTAAAAGCGCAAGGAGGTTTCAAATGAAGGATTGGCAAAAAAGGCTAATAGAAGAAAATATTGAGGATTTCGACTTTGAAAAATGTCGAGATTATCTCGAAGTGAAATCCGCACTGCGAGTTGCATCGCAGAAGGAAAAGAAAAAGAGCAAGGAAAAAACGTTCAAAAATGCAATAGAGAAAGGTTTTAAACAGGGAGTTGCTGTTGAAAACCTGGAAAGTGGCAAAAGAGAGATCGTAAAGCAGGTCTCCTCTGATGGTCATCTGATACTGGAAGGTTTCAGAGGTGGATTTAATATTCACAACTGGAAAATTATCGATGGCTAGCAAAAAGTTGCGGCTTGTGAATTGTTCAGAATCTTGAACTTTTCACAGGCCGTTTTTTATTGCAAAGCATAAGAAAGGATGTTATTTTCTGATAAAGATTGATAGATTATTTGCTATTGACTTTTTACTAAAAAAGATGTATTATATGTTATTGCTATCAATCGAAGAAATAGCAACAAGGAGAGGGTTCCTTGAAAATTAAAGAAGGAGGACCACGCCATGAAAAAAAGTCTCGAATGGCTTAAGGCACGGTCAGCACAAATTGTACTTCAACCCAAAGCTGTAGAAATTGCAAGGAAAGCAAATAGTCCAACAGATGCATTCAAATTGGCGATTTCGAGTGGTTATTTTTACGATGATGACGCAGAATTGGTTCGTTATCTGGCAGTAATCAAGCGTGATTTTGGAGCGCTTGAGTTTGATAACTTTGTGCAGAGCGCGTGCAATGCTTCAGTTGCAAAAACATTTTTGGACATGTTGATTCCCGCTATTTCAATATTGGAATTTTCAAAAATTTGTCCTGCGATATTGATGGAGGAGGAAATTTCTACCAAGCTTGCTCCGCTGTTGAAGGAGATCCGCAGAATGTTTGATGCTGAATTCCGGCAACTTATCTTTGAGAGCAGTTCTGAGTATGCAACAAGATGCAAGGACTATTATTGCAGATACGTTTGTCAAATAGATTTTCTCGTGAGAATCTCAGAGGTTAATTCGGATCTTCGTTATGACAACTATGGATTTGAAAAAATATTTACCCTTTTGCTTACTATGGGCTGGTCAGTAGGTGAGAAGTATGGAATATATTTCATGCGAACACCTCCTTCTAGAATTCTTAGTAATTTTTAAATCAAGATCCTTGATTTTTGGCCTGCAGATTGTCTAATGACTTTCTGTAGGCCTTTTTTTATTCTTTAGGTTGAGGCTATGGGATGAAGTTGGAACCTATTTAATAAACATTTATCAATGTAAACCAGAGAATACAAGCCATATTTATACCTATTAAAATTGGTCTTATATAGGTTTGGGATTCAACTAAGAATGTTTGCCAAGGTCTTCCATTTATTGGTCTATTTAGATGCTTGCCAGTTTTTCTGACATAAGCCGTATATTCTTCTCCTATGCTATCGGCTATAAGTATGTATGCAAATTTTTCTATTAATGCAGAAAAAACTATCAAAACACTTGAGATTACAATTAATGAAAAGGATAGCTTTTCTTGTTGTCCATATTTATTAAATTTGAGTGTTGTAGAAAGAAAGACTAATCCTGATGTGACGGGTGTATAGATTGTTAATATTATTTTTAAAAAATCATTCCTTTCGGCATCACCATCCTGAATTACCTTATTGAATGTTTTAACTATAATATTTTGGTCATTTGGGTCAATTTGATCTGGCATATTTTTTCAATTCAAGTGGATTATTTATGTATGAAGTTTAGCTCTATTGGTATTATTGCACAAGCTAATCTTCTTGATAATGAGGCATTTTAATTTCCTCAATTCTTAGGCTGGCAAAAAATTCCATTTTTTGCTTATAGGTTGCATTTCAAATCATTCCGACTGCAGTCAAGGGAGTGAAGCCGAACGACCTTTACTGCTAAGTCGGTGATTTGGTATTTTTTTGCTGTTGCATTTCATGGTTGATTTTTGTATGAAAATAAGGCAAAATAGTAATAACTCCCAAATTAACTGTTGAAATTATCAAATAAGGATTTAAGAGGAGTTAAATTTTATCAATTATCAAAATAAACATAATGACCCCAAGAAATAAGCAAGATATTCAAGCTAGACCTTTTCTCAAGTGGGTTGGTGGCAAAGCACAATTATTATCACAATTTGAAAAATATTACCCAAAAGATTTCAATAATTATTTTGAGCCTTTTATCGGTGGTGGTGCTTTGTTCTTTAGTTTAAATCCAACAAAGGCACACATAAATGACGTTAATACTACTCTAATTGCAACATATAAAAACATTAAAAATAATTCCGAAGATATTATTAAGATACTTAAAAAATTACACGATAAATATCAAAAAAGTGATGATGTTGCCAGAAGTGACTTTTTTTATGATATAAGGGAAAAATTTAATAGTTTATCAGATACTGATTTGAAAAAAAGTGCTTATTTGATTTTTCTTAATAAAACTTGTTTCAATGGGATGTATAGGGAAAATTCCAAGGGTGGTTTCAATACTCCTTTTGGAAAATATAAAAATCCAACAATACTTGATAAGGAAAATATTTTACGAATTTCAAAAGTTTTGAAAAATACAAAATTAACCTCAGTTTCTTTTGAAAAAGCCGTTGCTGATGCTAAAAAGGGAGATTTTATTTATTTTGATCCACCTTATCATCCATTAAGTGAAACGGCTAAATTCACTAGTTATCACAAGGATAGCTTTACAAAAGAAGATCAATTAAAGCTTAGGGATATTTTTATTGAACTTGATAAAAAGGGGTGTTATGTGATGCTGAGTAATTCCCATACACCATTCATAGAAGATATATATAAAAAATATCGTCAAGAAACTGTCATGGCTAATAGAGCTATAAATTGCAAAGCAAGTGGCAGAGGTAAAATAAAAGAGCTTTTGATTTTGAATTATTAGAATAATAAAAATAAATGGCTGGCAAAATATTATCATCAGTAAAGGAGAAGCCATTTTTCAAAGCAGATAATTTTGTTCTTTATAATGCTGATGCATTAGAGCTTCTAAAGCAATTACCAGAAAACTCAGTTGATATGATTTTTGCAGATCCACCCTATTTTCTTTCCAGTGGAACATTCACTTGTCAAAATGGAAAAATGGTTAGTGTTAAAAAGGGAGATTGGGATTTAAGTCAGGGTGTTAATGATGATTTTGAATTCCATATGGCTTGGATTGATGCTTGCAAGAGAGTTTTAAAGCCAAATGGTACAATTTGGATTAGTGGAACATATCACTCAATTTATCAATGTGGTTTTGCTTTACAACAGCACGGACTGAGAATACTTAATGATATTTCATGGTTTAAGCCAAATGCATCACCAAATTTAAGTTGTCGTTTTTTTACTGCAAGTCATGAAACATTACTTTGGGCAAGGAAAGATAAATTAGCGAAGCATACTTTCAATTATGATTTAATGAAAAATGGAGATTGGTCTGAGGATCAAATGAAAAAGAAAAATTTGCAAATGAGATCTGTATGGTCAATAAACACTCCCAAAAAAGAAGAAAAGATTTTTGGAAAACATCCAACCCAAAAGCCACTATATTTATTAAATAGAATTGTTTTGGCAAGTACAAATAAAAATGATGTAATTCTAGATCCTTTTACTGGGAGTTCTACAACTGGCATAGCATCCGTAAAAAATGGAAGAAAGTTTATTGGGATAGACCTAGAAAAAAAATATTTAGATTTATCAATAAAGAGATTTAATCAATTAAAAATAAATAAATGAAAAATTTAGATTTTTATAAAAATGTTTTAAATTGCAATAATGATGATGAGGTGTTTGAGTATATCACTAAAAATCTTAAGCCTAGTATTTTGCTTTGGTCATATTTTGTAAATTGGGGTAAGGTTTTTGAAAATACTAAAAAAATTGAAATTGCCTTAAATAATTTAAATTATCTTGTTGGTAAAGAAAACTTTGATGATGAATTTAGATTTTTAGTCAAACAAAATCCTGAAACCATAAAGGCTATTCCTGCACTAGTGGTTAGGGATGGCAATAACAATTCAAATTTTAAGATACTTGTTGATTATAAGCACAAGAAATTTGTATATGAAGAATATGATTTCAGTAAAGAGAGTCCTACTGAGGATGATATAGAAAAATATTTAAAATTTGTCAAAGAGTCAGGATTAAAGGAATTAATTATGTCACAGAAAATCAAGAATCTTGTTGACTATATGATTGGAGTTGAGGCTGGTCTTGATAGTAATGGCAGAAAAAATAGAAGTGGTCATTGTATGGAAGATATTGTTGAATTTTTTATTAGTGATTTATGTAAGAAAAAAGGACTTGAATATTTAAAAGAAGCAACTGCTGAAAAAATAAAACTCCAATGGGGATTTGATGTTCCAGTTGATAAATCTTCAAGAAGATATGATTTTGTTGTTAAAAATGATAAAGAATTAGTTATTTTTGAAACTAATTTTTATGGTGGTGGAGGTTCCAAATTAAAATCTACTGCTGGAGAGTATAGAAGCCTTTTTGATGTTTTAAAGGGAAAATATAAATTTATTTGGATTACTGATGGGAATGGATGGAAAAACACACAAAGACCGTTAATGGAAACTTTTAATCATAATGAATACTTGTTTACTCTTCAAATGATTGAAGCTGGTATTTTGGAAGCTATTCTATAGCTAGGGTTGACTTTTGCTTCAAATAAAGCTACATTGAACTGATTTAATAAGTCAGTTTTTTGTATGCAAAAGGAACTAAAAATTGAAGATAAGGTATATCAACATCTTTGCTTGCTCACAGCAAATGATGATTTTATGAGTGATGTGAAAGCTATAAGAAAAAAATGTCAGATACCACTGCCACCAATATATGCTGATTGTGGTGAGGAAATATTTATTAGCTATGAAGAAACACAAGAATTTGAAAAGGATATTGAAAAAATAAAATCAAAATTTAAACTCTCTAATTTGTATGATACATATTTGAGCCTATTTCTGTCGGGTGAAGATGAGGTTCCACATTTATCATTAGCAAATTGGAACAGAAAACCAAAATTAGAAGTTGTTTATGCTATTGAAAATTATGAACTTATTGAAGAAACTGAAGAAGCAAGAAATACGATAACATCATTTGAGGCTATTCCAGTTAAGAAAAAAATTGTATTGGAAATTTTTCCTGAAACAGCAATTACAGATATTCAAAAATCTTGGTTAGATATTATAAAGCAGAGAGAGCAACTGTATAATGTTAAAAATGAAAAGTTTAATGCTAGAAAATGGCTTGAGAGAGATTTGTATATCAATGAGCTCTCCAAGCAAGGTAAAACTTGTTCTGAAATAACAGATATAATTAATGCTGACGAAAGATTTAAAAGTAAAGATGTATTTTCATATCATAATGTTTCAAAGATAATTAAAAGGCTTAAGGATAAGGCAAAAGTCATTACACCAAGCTAGGTTTTCTAGCTTGCCTTATGTTTTAAAAATCAAATAGCCTAGCATAACTGCATAACTAATTATGCAGTTTTTTGATGTCTTACAAATTCAGCCAACAACTCAGAAACCAAATGATTGAGTATTTCCAAAAATACCACTCTTTGACGATTTCCGATGACCAAGCTGACGAATACCTAAACTCACTAGCTGATTTGTTTTTAATATTCAATTCAATGCAGGAGGAGGCTCGGCACCCGTAGGTAGTGCAGGAGCCTCCTCTTCTTAACTTGATAATAAACACATTTAAACAGAAAGACAGTTATGAATTATCATCAAAAACTAATCATATCAGGACTACATTTTGAATATTACAAATATGAAAAAAGCTTAAGGAGGGATTTTACTCGTAAGAAAAAAGAAAAAAAAGAAGCTCCACACGAGCAAATGCTTATTGATGACCTTATCAAAACAGAAGCAGAAATAGTTGAGGCAAGGTATGTCAAAAGAGCAAAACGAAAAGATTCCATATCAAGAACTCGTACACAAGTTAGGAGGCTTACAAATTCAAATCCTGATTTAACAAAATTTGTGACTTTGACTTTCAAAGAAAATATTTTAGATGTGACTGTTGCCAATAGGCTTTTCAATAAATTTATTATGAGGCTTAAGTATAAATACTTAGATTTTAAGTATGTGTCATTTATTGAATTTCAAATAAAAAGAGGTATCAAAAATGGAGATGGTGGTGCAGTGCATTATCATTTTCTGTGTGATTTACCATATATTAAAAACAAAGAGCTTACAAAAATTTGGTCACACGGTCACGTGAAAATAAACAAACTTGAGAATGTTGATAATATTGGTGCTTATGTTTGCAAATATCTAAACAAGGATATGACAGATGAAAGATTGTTTAATCGTAAGAAATATTTTTGTTCAAAGAATATTGAAAAACCAACCACTATTTTTGATGAAGAAATCATTAAAAAAGTATTTTCAGAATTTGGTTTAGATGATTTGAAACCCGACTTTGAGAGCACTTTTTCTAATGAATTTATTGGTAGTGTTGAGTATAAGGCTTTTAAGTTAAAAATATAATTACTTGATTTTATTTCAAAACATCTGTAAATTTGAACTCATATGAAATATATACTTTATGCTCGTAAATCAACCGAGCAAGAAGAACGACAAGCTATGTCCATTGATTCTCAAATCAGTGAGATTTTAAGGATGTCTGAAAGGTTTGGTTTTAAGGTTGATAAAACATACCGAGAGAGTATGTCAGCCAAAAAATCAGGCAGACCAATTTTCAATGAGATGATTGAATACATTGAAAAACAAAAGGATTGTGTTGTGCTGGCTTGGAAAGTTGACCGACTGACAAGAAACATAACTGACGGTGCTAGAATTACTGAGCTTTTGGAAAGTGGAAATATTAAAGAAATCAGAACCATTGATAAGGTCATAATGGACAATCCCTCTGATAAGTTTATGCTCATTATGGATTTTGGTGTTGGCAAAAAATATTCTGATGATTTGAGTGTGAATGTGAAAAGAGGAAATCGTGCAAAACTTGAAAAAGGTGGACTCCCTGGAATTGCACCATTTGGATATTTAAATGACAAATTAAATAAAACTGTTTTTGTTGATGAAACCAGAGTTGATTATATTAGAAAAGCTTTTGATTTGTATTCAACTGGTGGGTATAGTGTGAAAGAAGTTGCAGATATTTTGTATGCAAGTGGGATGAGAACCAAAGCTGGCTACAAAGTTCACAAGAGCAAAATTCATACTATGCTTTCAAATCCTTTTTATGTTGGGTTAATCAAGAGAAGTGGAAAACTTTATCAAGGGAACCAAGAGCAGATTATATCTCAACAAACTTTTGAAAACACACAAACTGCTCTTTTTGGCAGAACTCACTCTAAAAAACAAAAACTCTTTTTTCACCTTAGAGGAAAACTTCACTGTGGACATTGTGGGTGTGCTTTTACTGCCAGTAGGAAAAAGGGTCACGATTATTATTACTGCACGAATGGTAAAGGTGGATGTGAAGCACATAAAAAATATCTTCGTAGTGAAATCTTGAATGATGTTGTGGCAAATGTTTTTGAAGATATACAATTTAGACCAGAGATGATTGAGATGGCATATCAAGCAAGCAAAGAAAAAACCAACCTCAATGAAAGTTATCGTCAAAGTTCTTTAGACAACATCACCAGACAGCTTGAATTTGTCACCAAGAAGAGGTCAAAGCTTTTGGACAGTCATTTGACCGATTTAATCACAAATGATGTCTATGAGTCCAAAATGAAAGAATTAGCCAATGAAGAAACCTCACTCAAATCACAATTTAAGCAAGTTGAAAAAAAGTTCAAAACTAACATTTCTACTTTGGAACCTATAAAAAATATCTTTTTGGAAGCTAATAGAGCCAAATCTGAATTTATTAATTCAAAAAATGACAAAAAACGTGAAGTGCTTGAAAATCTACTTTGGAACCTTGAAATTAAAGACCAAGTTTTGGCTACAGCAAGCTATAAAATGCCATATGAAGCCTTAGCAAAAGCACCTAAAAATGGTGATATTTACTCAATGTTGGAGTGTTAGGATTCGAACCTAAGAATGGCGGTACCAGAAACCGCTGCCTTACCGCTTGGCTACACTCCAAAATATTATATGTCTCACACAGATTTCATTGTAACATTTCAAGAGAGAAAATCAACACTTGACATATTTCAGCTTTGCTTTTATAATAGTTCAACAAGTAGTAAATACTACAAAAGGAGGTATAGGCCTATGTGGACTCAAGCTTTCAGGATTCGTCCCGTAACACATTGCAAAGAAGGCTGTATGCTTTAGGCTCCAAGCCTTAGTAATCGGCAAAGAGCCTGGCGAAAGCCCAACGAGCGGCAACTCATTGAGATGCCGCTCTATTTTTAAAATATAGAAACCGTGCAATTGTTTGAATATTTCCCTTTTCGGCACGCTTTTGGATGAAATGCTCAATATCCAAAAGCTCGAGAGAAACTCTCGTTTCTATCGGCCAAAAAGAAAAATATTCAAACAATTGTTGTATTAATAAATATATAATTTTGATAGTAATCAAAATGGAAGAAATCATATATCCAATCAGAATAAACAGATATTTGGCGCTTAACAATATTTGTTCTCGCAGAGAAGGCGACACGCTCATTGAAAAAGGAGTTGTTTTGATCAATGGCAAAAAAGCCAAAATAGGGGACAGGGTGAATGAAAACGACAAAGTCACAGTCAATTCAAAGGCAACTGATGTGATGAAAAAATATGTCTATTTTGCATTCAACAAGCCAGTTGGAATTGTGACAAATTCTCCACGCGATGGACAAAAAAGCATCAAGGACATCACATATTCAGCTGACGATGTTTTTCCGGTGGGACGTTTGGACAAAAATTCTCGTGGACTTTTGATTTTGACCAACGATGGTCGCATCAATGACAAGCTTTTGAATCCTGAATATAATCACGAAAAGGAATATGTCGTCACAGTCAACAAGCCAATCACTAATATTTTCTTGAAGGTCATGCGCCAAGGTGTGCAGTTGGAAGATTTCAAAACGAAAGAGGCGATTGTGGAGAAAAAAGATGAAACAACTTTTCACATCACTTTGACCGAAGGAAAGAAGCATCAAATTCGTCGCATGTGCACAGCGTTTGGTTTTTCGGTGGTTGATTTGAAAAGAATCAGGGTGATGGGTGTGAAACTTGGAACACTTGGTTCTGGTCAGCAACGAAAGATTCAAGGATTGGAATTGGAAACTCTTTTGACAACGCTTGGAATGACAAAATAAAATATTTTTTTTGAAAAAGAAAAGATAAAAGGCAATGAATATGATTATTCATTGCCTTTTTGGTATCGTGCCCGTTTTGGTTGAATTTTTTTTAAACTTCTTTCTGTTTCATGACAACAAGTGTGATTGGTGTGCCAGGACCCCATGTCATAGCAACCTTTTCTGCATCCTTGCCGAATCCGCAGAAAATGTCCACATGTTTTTTCCCCTTAATTTTTCCTCCAATATCTTCAACTGTTCCCAAAAGGTTTATTTCTGGGATGAAGATGATTGTGCCAAGGGGGTAAAACTTTGTATCCGCAGCAATTGTTCCAATGCGTGGAACTGTGCCTGACTTTGTTTCTTTGCCTTCACCGTTCATGGCAATGGCCGCCAGATATTTTGCTTTGGATTTGTAGTCTCTTCTTTCAGGACCGAAATATCCAGTCCCGACTCCTTTCACTTTTTTGATAGTAACAAATTTTTTTGTTACTTTTTCTTTAGCCCTGGGCATGGGCCATCTCTGCGGTTTTTCCTGTGGTTGAACGTACGGGATGTACGCTCTGGACGAGTATGGAACACTGCAGATCAGCATCACGATTGATGCTATACAAAGTCCCTTATAGCTGCTCGTTTTCAAGCTTGCCTCCTTTGATTCAGCCACGATACCTTTATATAAACAAAAAACAAATCCTCACGGGAACGTGTTTTTTGTATATATTACAACCTAATACGTAAAAATTTGATTTTCTTTTCAATTTATCAAAAAGTATTTTGCTTGGGAATTTGCTCCAAAACTGATACAATATAGATATTCAAATAGTGTCAATCGAATTTTCAAATATTACCTAACTTGATAGGACTTATATACTAACACATATCTATGAAAATAGCAATACATGCGGCCGACCTTGATCACAAAAGAATCGATGGAACCAGAGTCTATCTCTTGAATATGTTGAATAATTTTGGCTTAATAAAAACAAAAAATGAGTTTGATGTCTATCATCACAATCAATTCAATCCAGAACTGACACCACCAATATTTCCAAATTACATAGTTAAAAAGGCCTATGCTCCTTTTTTTTGGACTCAGACTTGCTTTGCTTGGCGACTTTTTTGGGACAAGCCTGATGTTTTGTGGATGCCGGTTCACAACATTCCAATTTTCAGAAGAAAAAGTCTCAAGGTTGTGGTCACAATTCATGATTTGGCATTCAAGATTTTTCCTGAATATTTTCCCCAAAAAGATTTGAAAAAACTCAATCGCTTGAGTGACTTGGCAATCAAAAATGCTGATCGCATTATCGCTGTTTCCGATTCAACCAAAAATGACATTTTGAAATTTTATCCCGAGGTTTTGCCTGAAAATGTTGTGGTGGTGCACCATGGTTTTGACACGAAACTTTTTTCAAGCAAAATCGATGAAGCCAAGCAAATTGAAACACTTTCAAGATTCAAGATTCAAGATTCAAAATTTGTTCTCTATGTTGGTGCGATTCAACCAAGAAAAAACCTGGAGGTTTTGATTGAGGCTTTTGATGAAATAAAGAAAAAGCATGGCGATTTGAAATTGGTTTTTGCTGGCGCGCCAGCTTGGAATCATGAAGGAGTTTTTGAAAAAATTCAAAGCAGTGAACACAGGGATGACATTGTTGTGACTGGAATATTATCTTTCGAAGAACTTAGACTGATTTACGGTAGTGCTAAAGTTTTTGTTTTTCCTTCTTTGTATGAAGGTTTTGGGATTCCTGTTCTGGAAGCTTTTGCAAGTGACGTTCCAGCAATCTTGGCTGACAATTCTAGTTTGCCAGAAGTTGCTGGAAATGCGGCGCTGTATTTCAAAACAGGGGACTCAAGCGACCTTGCAGTGCAGTTGGAGAGGGTTCTTGGTGATGAGGCACTAAGACAGAGATTAATATCAGCAGGAAGGCTCAGAGCGCAAGAATTTTCATGGTCAAAATGTGCCAAGCAAACACTTGACAACATCACAAAATGGTAGTATAATGAGATATCGTAGCTGGTGAGCAGATAACCACAAAAAAGGCTAATTTTAGCCAGAAAGGAGCATGTCATGTTAATAACTCCGATGGAAGTTTTGAGCTTTGAAAATGCTTCTGAAATTATTGACGGTGTGATTGCTGGATGGTTTGATGACAATGGGATACCAGAAGAATACAGGATGAGCGTCCCGTTTATGTTGTTTTTTCAAAAGGAAGAAAATTTGGATGATATCGAAGTTAGCTTCGCTATCGTTCCAATCTATAAGATTTATTATGAAAATATCGGAAACTGCTAAAGCACTTTCCAGAAAAAACTTTACGCACCAGTCAGAATTGATTGGTGCGTTTTTTATTCTTTGTCTGCAAAGATAATTTCATATAGCAAGAAAAAAACACCAAGTGTTGCCAGTGTGATGATGATGTTTTCCCACAAGGCAAATTTGAGCAGGGAATTTCCAATCAGCAAAAAAGAAAATAGAGTGAAAATTGGAATGATTTTGTTTCTGTTTAGGTTTACTTTTGCATAAGTTATCTGAAGATTTTCTCCAAGCCAAGTGATCAAAATCATGACTGCAAAAATTCCAATTGTTATTTTTGTGAAACTGATCTTGCTTGAAATCAATCCTGGCAAAAGTCCTTCTGCGCCAAGTACAGCAATAAATGTCAGCAAAAGCAAAAACAACAAATCATAGGAAAGTTTGTATATTATCAAAAGTTTGTTTCTGGTTAGTTGTAATTTGTTTGCTTTAAGCATATTTTTTGCTATCTATTTTTAAGTCTAGTTTTGATTATGGATAATGAATTTCGAAGATTGCTTGTTGTCATTGGGGTGGAGAAGGTGGTGTTTAGTGTTGATATTTTCATGGCAGCTGGGAATTGAATGCTGAGCTCATAGTCATTGCCAAGCAAGCTCTCAATGTTTTCCAAAGAAATTGCACACTCAAAATTGGTTGAGCTCAAAAATTTCTTTTTCAATGTGCAAGTATTTTCAATTTCTGAACTTTTCATGCTTGCAACAATTGGCTTTTGATTGTATGTCTGGATTGTAGATGAAATTTCCAATGGAATTTTTTGTTTGTCTTTGATGAGAAAATATTTGCCAGAATCTTGATCAATAAAAATTGTTCCATTTGGATGAGGGTTGCTATTGATGAATTGTTTTTGCTTTTTGTACACTCCAAGTTCATCAGAAGTTAGGGCAATGACATCATCCCAAGAATATCCCATAGCCTCAAAGGTGACAGCGTTTTCGATGGGATAACTTTTGCCTTCACTAAGAATAAAAACACTATCAGCCGAGGAGCCAAGTGTGCCATCACAAAATCCCAAAAATGTTTCTGCTATTGGATAATTGGACAAGAAATCACTATTTTTTGCAACTGCCATTTGGGCTTTGTATTGAGACAAAAATGCCCTGGTGCTGACAAAAGCAACAAGTTGTTGATTTTTGAGTTGATAATAGGTGTCATCAATAGCAAAGATTGTGTCTTCGGGATAACTTGTCACATCAACAATGTCTTCTCCTTTTTTGTTGAGTCGCAAATCATCTTGCGCAACCTCAAGGAAAGCGCTTTTTGGATAACCAAGTTTCAAGATGGTGTCGGTGTTGGCAAATTTGCGCAATTTTTTGTTGGAAATCAAATAATAGTTTCCATTTGAGGTTGAAAGCAAAGTTCCATCCTTGAATCCAATCGGTTCTCCTGTTGGGTAGAAAAATGCTTGATATGATTTTTTTATTTTAACTTCAGCATTTTCAAGTCCTGCTGAATTTTTTGCCAGCGCCAAGGTGATGTTTGCTTTTGAAAATTGTCCAACAGGATTTGCATTGAAAAGAAGAGTCTCATTCGGTTGCATCGTTGCTTTTGGGGGAAACTCACCGCTTTGTGCAATTCGAGGATTCACCAGGGTGTTTTTGGTTGAGTTTGGAGTGTCCATGGCAAAGTCCAAAGGAACAATTGGAAAAAGAATGCGATATATGATGAATAACATGGTTAGTGCAAAAATTATGTGCAGCAAAAGTCGCAAAGCATTATATTGCTTTTTGAGTTTTCCTCCAAGTTGAATGTTGGCAGTCAGGTCAAAAATTTGCATAGGATTTTATTTGGCTATTTTATAGATATTTCCGGTGATAGTGACGTTCTTTTTTTCTGGCAAATACATTGACTCTCCTTTGCTGGCTTTTGTGATGTCGAGCCTGGTTGTTGAAAGAGAATAGTGGTCAACTAATGTCAATTTTTCACCAATAGTACTGTTTTTGTATAATAATGATTGTTTTTCCGCACTGACGAGGTATACATTGTCAAATTTGCTAAAATCAAGTTTTGCCAAATCTTGATTGTTGAAAAAATAGACAGCATTTTTTTTGAAGAGATAGCTCATTGGTCCGGTGAGCATTGACCATCCATCACCTGAGGCTTGTTGATCAATCAGGATCAGGTCATTGCTTTGGAATTTCAAGCTCAGTTTTTCTGCCTGAGAAAGCAATCCTTTGTTTTCACTATATGTTGCATATTTCAAAAATGCTGGCATGTTCATTGCAAAAAGCGCAATTGCAAGGAGGAATCCAAGGCTCCTGGTTCTTGATTCATTGGTTATTTGTTTTTTTGGTTGCAGCATTCTTGAAAGCACCATGCCGGAATAGAAAATTGCCAAAGGGAAAAGTGAGAAAACAAAACGTCGAAGCATCCAAGGATGATCTGGGGTTATTTGCGAATCAAAGAAATATATGAAAGTTGGCAAGACAACAAAAAAAGGAATGAGCTTGTGAAATTTTTCTCTCCAAAAATTGTTTATTATTCCATAGAGGGCAACAATGAAAAATCCTAACATGCCATAGAGATAAAATATTTTGATGTTGTAAAAGTTTGGCAGAACATTGTTTTTGGCAATGCCGAGATATTGCGCTTGTGGTGTTTTCACTGTCGGCAGTAGCGCTTTGATGATTTCTTTGTAGAAATAAAAATCAACAAAGCTGTTGGCAAGCACGAGCAATAATAAAACTATGATAGGGATTATTAGTCTTGATTTTATTTTGCTCGCAACAAAATGACGAGCATCTTTGTGGAGGAAAATAACAATACTGGAGGTGATCAAAAATGCTGCGCCTTCTATTCTGGCAAAACAGAGAAGTGACGCCGAGAGAAGAAAAATCAAATATGAAAGAGCTTGTTGTTTGCGCAAAAAAAGCATCAAGGAAACAATCATCATCCAAAGCAGTGGCAAGGCAATGTTTTCACTGAGTGTGAATTTTGAAAACCACATGAAAACAAAAGAGGTGCCAGCAAGTATCATCATGACAGAGGCGGCAAATCTTTTGACAAACATACGCAGCAACAAATAAAATGAAACTGAAAAAATCCAAAGCAAGATGGCATTGGCAATGACAAATCCCTTGATACCAAAAATTGCAAAAAATAGTGCTAGCCAAGAAATATAGGTGAGGGAAAATTGCGTCACCAATGACCCATTGTTATTATAGTAAAAACCTGGAAAATTGAGTGCTCTTCCTGGCTCATGAAGTTTGAAAAATTCATTTGAGCTAGGAGTTGTAAAAGAGAGTTGATGATTTTGCGCCAATCTGGCAGCTGCTTCACTGAATGATCCTTGATCTCTGCCAGAAAAAACAGAAGCTTCGGTGAAAAAAGCAAAAGTGGTGACAACTGCAACTGTTGCTGTAATGACAATTAGCAATTCTTTTGAAATTCGCAAGCTGATGCCTGCATCATGTGCTCTTTTTTTGAACAAAAATGCCACCACGCCAATTGCAATCCATGCAAATGAAGCATAGAAAAAACCAACAAGCGTCAAAAGTAATCCGCCTGCCACCAAAATCAGCCAAAGCAATGAATTTATCAAGAATATTTGATAATCATCTGAAGATATTTCTTTTTTTCTCATATATTTAATTATACTGAATAATCACATATTTGCAAAGCATTTTTTTATAATGTAAACTTAGGTTAATAGGAGTACTTGCTCTGCTTGCGTAAGTGTTGAAATGATTAATGTTTGTTATTATTTTGCAGTGTGAGAATATTTTCTTTTTGGCCAATAGCCGGCGACAGCGGCTTCTTGAGCTTTTGGATATTGAGCATTCATCCAAAAGCGTGCCAAAAAAGAAAATAGTCGAGCAACTGCACTCACTTAGTGTATAGGACATAAAAATACAAAAAACAAAAATGAAAAAAACAAACATAATACATTGGTATTATAATGAAGCGTTGCATGAACTTTTGGGGATTTGGAAAAATTTCTTGTTTTTCTTTTGGGAATTTTTTTCCATCAAAGAAATGCTCGTCACTATTCTTGCTCCATGGAGGCGTGATGTGAGCGTTTCGCACTCGAGAGGATTTCATCCACTGAAAACATTGTCAGTGCTTTTTGAAAACATTGTTTCTCGTTTGCTTGGCTGTGTTGTTCGTCTTTGTGTTGTTTCGTTTGGTTTTATTGTTGAAGCTTTTGTTTTGACTTTTGGATTGTTGCTAAGTTTCTTTTGGTTGGTGGCTCCTTTTGGTCTTTTGTTTTTGCTTTTTTGGTGGGCCAGTCTTTCGGCCTTCTTTGGAGTTTTTGTTGCTTTTTGTTTGTCCTGGGCTGGTTTGATTTTTATTTTTTATGCTCAAAGTAGCAAAGTTCCAGCAAAAATGTTGGAAGACCAGCATCTTTTGAAGCAAGTGGTTTTCGAGAGGATATGCGGAAGACTTGGAATTGCTCGCAAGCGCTTTCCTGATGAGATTTTTGGAAACAACGAGCCATTTGCCGATTTTTTGAAAGCCAGAAATGTCACCTTGGAGGAATATTTGAAAATTGCTGATTTTGAAATCAAAAATGTGCAAAAAAAATTGGATGATTCAAAATTTTGGACAACGCAATCATTGAGAAAGATTTGTGGAATTGGCAGACAATGGAAATACGGATATACCGTGGCGCTTGATCACTATTGTTTGGATTTGTCGCAGCATGATTTTAGCGAATATGCCAGAAGTTCTTTTGTGGGCAGAAATGATGAATATGAGCTTTTGAAATTGACGCTGGAAAGGCCCGATCAAAACTGCGCGCTGGTGGTTGGAAATGCTGGCATTGGCAAAAAAACTTTGATTCATGAATTGGCAAGAAATATTCGCTTCAGAGATGAGGATGAAATGTTTTTGGACAAAAGAATAATGATTCTTGATTTGGCACGCTTTATTTCTGATGTTGTTAGCAGAGGAGAGGACGTGGAAAATTCTTTGCGCAAGATTTTTTATGAAGCAAGTTATGCTGGTAATATTGTTTTGGTTATTGAGCATTTTGAATATTTTCTCGGAAAGGAAGACAGTGCTTTTCATCCCAACATTTCAGCGGTTTTGGTTGAATATCTCAACGTGCCAACTTTTCAGGTGATTGCACTTTCAACTTCCAAGGAATATCACCAATTGATTGAAAAACAACAAGAAGTTGCCAAATATTTTGAAGTGATTGAATTGCACGAACCAACAGAGAGCGAAACACTGACAATCTTGCTCAATCAATTGGAAAAATTTGAAAGCTCTAGCGTTTTGTTCACATATAAAGCCTTGGAAAAAATTGTGCGCGACTCTGGCAAACACAATTGGGAGTTTCCTTTGCCTGAACGTGCAATTGATTTGGCTATGGGTGTGCTGATGTTTTGGGAGAAGAAGTCTAATGAGGAATTTGTGAGTGAAAAAGTGGTTTCAGACTATTTGTCACTCAAAACCGGAGTGCCACAAGGAGAGATTGAAGGATTGGAGAGAAAAAAACTTTTGAACCTGGAGGCAACATTGCATCGCCAGGTCATTGGACAAGACGAAGCAATCAATCAGGTTTCTCAAGCGCTCAAGCGTTCACGCTCAGGACTTGGTGATTCCAAAAAGCCAGTCGGCAGTTTTCTTTTTCTTGGTCCAACGGGTGTGGGAAAAACTGAAACAGCAAAGGCACTTGCCAAGGCATATTTTGGCGATGAAAACAAAATGATTCGCTTGGACATGAGTGAATTTCAAACACCAAATTCAATCGACAGGCTTTTGGGTTCAAGCGCACTCAATCAACAAGGACGCTTGGTCACTCAAATCAAAGACAATCCATATTCCTTGTTGCTTTTGGATGAAATTGAAAAAGCTTATCCTGAAATTTTGGACATTTTTTTGCAGATTCTTGATGAGGGCTATGTCAACGACGCCTTTGGTGAAAAAATAAATTTCAGAAACACTATGATCATTGCAACCTCCAATGCTGGAGCGGCCATGATCAAAAACATGGTGGAAGATGAAAAACCTGCTGAACAAATCAAGGAGGCAGTGATTGATTTTGCCATTGCAAACAATATTTTTCGCACAGAGTTTCTGAATCGTTTTGAAGGTGTTATCTTCTTTAGACCACTTAATAATAATGAACTCAAAAGCGTGGTGCGCTTGCAACTGCAAAAATTCATACGAAGATTGGACAAGGAAAAAAACATCAAAGTGGAATATAATGAAAATATCTTAGAAAAAATAATTCAAAAGGGATACAACCCAATCTTTGGAGCAAGGTCACTCAATCGCTATATTGAAAATGAGATTGAAAGCATTCTGGCTGAAAAGATAATCTCAGGGGAGGCAAAAAGTGGAGAAAAAATCATGCTTTCAATTTGATTGGCAAGAAAATGGCACAATAATATCTATTATGATATTATATATGCATGAAGATATTAGTTATTGCTCCTACTCCATTTTTTGCTGATCGAGGGACACACATTCGCATTCTGGAAGAGTCGCTGGCCCTGGAAAAACTTGGACATGAAGTCACAATTGCAACCTATCACATTGGCAGAGACATCAATTTGGAGGTTGAAACAAAAATTGACATCCGTCGCATCAGGCGGTTGCTTTTTTGGTACAAAAAATTGGAGGCTGGGCCTGATTGGCAAAAGATTGTTCTTGATTTGATGCTTGTGCGCAAGGCCTTTTATTTGGCGCGCACACAAAGCCCCGATGTTATTCACGGGCATTTGCATGAGGGAGTTCTGATTGGTTGGATTGTGAAAACAGCTCTTTTTTGGCGAAAAATGCGCTTGGTGGCTGATTTTCATGGAAGTTTGACCAAAGAAATGTCTTCGCATAGCTATCTGAGTGGTGGAGTGTTGAAAAAACTTTTTTTTGAAATTGAAAAATGGATTGACAACTTGGGAGACCGAGCAATCACTAGCAGTCAGGAAAACACTGATGACATCAAGCAGCTTCGCAAAGATCATCATGTGACCACAGTTTTGGACGGTGTAAACTTGTCTTGCTATCAAAGCGCGCTGAGCAAAGTTGAACTCAAAAAAGAATTTGAATTGCCTGAGGATAAAATAATTGTAACCTATACCGGCGCACTGGTTTTTAATAAAGGGATTGAATATTTGTTAGGTGCTATTCCTGAAATTGTCAAAAAAAATAAAGATGTATATTTTGTTATTGCAGGTTTTCCGGTGGAAAATGTTTTGGAATATGTCAAAAAAAATAATTTGTCGCAACACGTGAGAATCATCAGTCCTTTGAGCTATTTTGATTTGCCAAAAATTTTGCTTGCCAGCGACATTGGGATTGATCCAAAAGATTCTATGACCTTGCAGGCTAGTGGCAAAATTTTGCAATACATGGCTGCTGGGTTGCCGGTGGTTTGTTTTGATAGGGAAAACAATCATGCTTATCTTGGACAAGGAGGGGAATATGCCAAAGAGATTTCACGGGATGGACTTAGTGAAGTCATTCTTGGTTTGCTTGAACGAAAGGATGAAATGATTTCCAAGGGACAATTGAACAGGGAAAATGTGAAGAAGTTTAGTTGGGACATTTCAGCACAAACAATAGAACAAATATATTTAAATAAATATCAAAAATAACAAACATGAAAAAAATCTTTCAAAAGTTTTTCAAGAAAAAAGGTGTTTCAAGTGCTGAGCAATCTCATGTTTTCAAGCCTGGTTCGTCAAAAAAAGATGGCCTCAAGTTTCTTGAATTAAATAAGAAAAAAGCAATCAAACTTTCTGTTATTGCAATTTTGCTAGTAGGGATTTTTTTTGCTGGCTCATATCTTCTTAGAAACAAAAGAAGCATTGCTCTTTCGTCTTTGTCTGTGCTAAACAGTGTTTCCAGGTTCCTGCCAATCACGCAGGATGAAAAAAAGGAGCTTGATGTGGTCAATCAGATTGTGGGAGCAATGACCAAAAATGATGACAAAGAAAAATCATTCTTGATTCTCCTTCAAAATGATGCAGAGTTGCGACCAGGTGGGGGATTTTTGGGGCAATATGCAATTGTGAAAATCAAAAATGGGCAAGTCACTTCAACTTTTGTGGAAGATGCAAATTTGCTTGATCAGCGAATTGATGCCAAAATTTTGTCACCGTTTCCCTTCAAAAGAATGATGCAACTCAAAAATTGGAAGTTTCGCGATTCCAATTTTTCTCCTGATTTTCCAACAAATGTGGAAAAAGCAAAATATTTCATGCGTTTGGCAGGAAGAACATCTAATGGTTTTGATGGAGTGATTGCGGTCAATTCGCAAGTTTTCGATGATGTTATTGGTCTTACTGGGCCAATAACTGTGCCTGGATATCCTGGAGAATATACCAAAGAAAATGCTTCACGCAAATTGGAAGAGCAAGTTGAAAAGGCATATATCATGAACCCAGACATTGACACGCAAAACAGAAAAGCAATTTTGAAAAAAATGGCACCAATGATTTTGGAGAAATTGTTCACGCTGGGCAACATCACCAAGATTGCAGAGCTTTTTCATCAAGAAATGAAAAACAGAAATGTGATGCTCAATTTTACTGATCAAAATTTGCAACAAGCGGTGGCTAGTGTGAATTGGGATGGCACGGTGCCAACAGCTTGGGGTGGTGATTTCTTGATGATGGTGGATGCCAACATGGGAGCTTTGAAGTCAGAT
The DNA here is from genome assembly GCA_037140955.1 of bacterium. Lineage (GTDB taxonomy): Bacteria > Patescibacteriota > Minisyncoccia > Moranbacterales > GWC2-37-73 > UBA12068. The sequence continues at coordinate 25,985 of JBAXDL010000010.1, forward strand.
TTCTACATCAAAAGACAAATGGAATACAACATTGATCTGACCACGCCAAAGCCACAGGTGACTTTGAACATCAAATATCAGCACACCGCACCATTTGGAGATTGGCGCACTAGTGACTATCACTCATATTTGCGAATCTATGCACCAGAGGGTTCAAACTTTTTGGAAAGTCACATGGTCAGCCATTTGAACACCGCTAATGAATTTGGCAAAACATATTTTGGGTTCATGTGTCATGTTTTGATTGGGGGAGAGACAAATGCTGAGATCAAATATGAACTGCCAGAATCTTTTAGTAATATGGCTGATTATAAGTTGCTTATTCAAAAGCAATCTGGAGCAGGAGAGGTTCCAGTGACGATTAATCTGAAAACAAAGGACGGAGAATTTCATGAGCAAGACATTTTGAAAAATGATTTGAACTTTCAATTCAACAAATAAGCTCAAAATAGCAAAATAATTCAAATAATAGCTGTCTCTTGACAGCTATTATTGTTTATGTTATCTTATAAATTCGTTATTTAAAAATGCAATGTTATTTGACTGACTTTCTATTGGCCAACATCAAACCCAAAAAAGGAGAAACAAACATGTTCCTAAGAAAAACCATCACCATGGCAGAGCTGGCAATGATAGACCTATTCTCCGTTGTTGGCATGGCAATTAATGTTAATGGCAAAATAGAGATTATTACTGCTGATTTGGCAAAAAAGAAGGACACACATGAGGTTTTCGATATCAGTCGCCCAATGCAATACAAGAACTGTATCTGCATCAAGGAGTTGCACTGCAAAAGTGTTTTTTCGGCCGTGAAGGTTGAGGGAAACATGCTCATGATCCCTGTTGCCCAAGAAGCAGTTAATATAATGCTTCGAAACATGCAAAAGACCAGCATGATTTCAACATACTTTCCTGGTTTGAGTCTGTTTAATCAAGACGAGGCGCTCATTTACAAAAAGACCGTTGAGTCACAGTTTGTTCTGCAAAAAGAAGTTGAAACAATCAGGATTGATGGCGACAATGTCATCTATACCAGCATCTTTGATAGCAACAAGGTGTTTCGGATGATTTCGACCCAAAAAGCGGCCAACCTCATTGATTGGGGAAAGAGTGCCAAAATAATCCTTGACCTCAAAAAAGAAGTCGAGACAGTCGGCAGAATTTCCGGCAAAAACAATCCTGTCATGCCGATCACCTTTTGCGACGGCACTGTGATGAATTATCACTTTGCAATCAAGTCTCTCAAGGAATGCATCATCGATATTCCCAAAAAGATGTCCAGTGGAAATTCTTTTTATCTCGGAAAGTTTTCGCTCTCAGCTAAGGCACAGCAAATCAACAAAAGTATTCACATCTTCATTGACAATGCAAAGATTTGCTTTGCTGATGAATATGTCCCGGCCGTAACTGTAGCATCGCTCGCCGCATAAAAAAATAACAAAGCAACCAGTCAGTCATTTTTCCCTCTTGAAAATTCAAGAGGGATTTTTTTTGCGTCAAATTGTTGAATTAATCGCAAATATAGGTTAAGATGTAGATATGAAATTATTGCTCATCAAGGCTGGAAAAGCCTTCAAAACAATTCAAAGGGATGGAATTTTGCATGGTGGAAAAAGGGTTTTTTCTGCCTTTTTTGCCATGTTTGCTTTTGTTGGCAAGGGCCAAATTCTTTTTGTGACAGGTGGAGTTGGCGACAGCGCGCGATATCGCACGGCGCATGTCAGTGAAGAGCTGGAACTCAATGGTTTTGCTTGTAGTGTGACCATTCAAGACAATCCATTTTTGACAAAATATGTCGACAAGTTTGAAGTTTTTGTTTTTCATCGTGTGCTGTTCACTCCAAGTGTGAAAAAAATGATTGCAAAGATAAAGGAGCAGGGTAAGGAAATTGTCTTTGAAACCGATGACTTGGTCTATGATCCAAAATATTTGGAACATATGGACTATTTCAAAGTGATGAATTCTTTGGAGAAAAAACTTTATGAAAATGGAGTTGGTGGTGAAATTCTCTCTGATGAATATGTGAAAGTTTGCACGACCACCACCAATTTTCTTGCAGACAAACTGAGGGAACATGGAAAAAAAGTTTTTGTGGTGCCAAACAAACTTTGCAAGGAGGATGTGGAAACTGCAGAAAAGATACTTAAAAATAAAAATAATTCTTCTAAAAATATTCAAAATTCAAAATTCAAAATTCAAAATTCGATCCGGTTAGGATATTTCTCTGGGGCGCTTTCTCACAACAAAGATTTTGCCACCATCACTGGCGCGCTCATGCAAATCATGGAGAAGCACCAGCAAGTGGAGTTGTTCTTGGTGGGACCACTTGATCTTGAAAGTGAGCTCAACAAATTTGGCAGCAGAATCAAGCAACTTCCATATGTCACTCGTCAAAAGCATTTTGAAAATGTTGCCAGCGTGGACATCAACATTGCACCACTGGAAATTGACAATCCATTTTGTCAGTCAAAATCTGAACTCAAATTTTTTGAGGCTGGAATTGTTGGTGTGCCAACTATTGCCGCTGCCACCAATCCATTCCTGGAAGCAATTGCTGATGGCGCCGATGGTTTTGTGGCCAATGGGCAGGAGCAATGGACTCAAAAACTGGAAAAATTGATTTTGGATGAAAAATTGCGAGAAAGCATGGGAAAACTTGCCAGAGAGAAAGCATTGGCAAAATATACAACAGAAAATGCAAGCAATGAGGAATATTATAATTTCTTGCGAAGTAAAATAAATAATTAGTAATGTAAATTTCGAATTTATAATTTCGAATTTCGAATGAATTTCTAATGTTTAAATTTTTGAAACATTAATTCATTCAATATTGATTAAAAATTAAAAATTCAAAATTCGGATTTAATATGAGGATACTAGTTACCGGTGGTGCAGGATTCATTGGATCAAATCTGACCAAAAAATTGATAGACAGAGGTGATGAGGTTGTGATTATTGATAATTTCAATGACTATTATGATCCGCAACTCAAAGAAGATCGCATCAAGAAATTTTTGAAAGGATATCGATTCAAACTATATCGTGGAGACATTCGCGATGAAAAACTTTTGGAGAAAATTTTCAAAAAAGAAAAAATAGACAAAATTGTGCATTTGGCTGCAATGGCTGGTGTGCGATATTCTTTGGAAAATCCAAAGCTATACTATGACGTTAATGTGTTGGGGACTCAAAACATGCTGGACATGGCAGTTAAGCACGGAATCAAAAACTTTGTCTACGCTTCATCTTCTTCGGTGTATGGCAACAACAAAAAATTGCCTTTTTCTGAAAGTGACAATGTGGACACGCAAATTTCTCCCTATGCTGCTTCAAAAAAATCCAATGAATTGCAAGCGCATGTATATTCTCACATCTATAAACTCCCAACGACTGGACTTCGTTTTTTCACAGTCTATGGCCCATGGGGAAGACCTGACATGGCACTTTTCCTTTTCACTGATGCAATCATCAAAAACAAGCCGATCAATGTGTATAACAAAGGGAACATGACCAGAAATTTCACTTTTGTTGATGACATTACCAATGGAATCATGGTTGTTTTGGACAAAAATGCACTCTATGACGTGGTGAATATTGGAGGCGACAAAGAAGAAAAATTGACCAGGTTTATTGAGGTTATTGAGCAAAATATTGGCAAAGTTGCCAAAAAGAAAATGCTGCCCATGCAAAAAGGCGACGTGCCATCAACAGTGGCCGACATCAAAAAGTTGCGCAAGCTTGGCTGGAAACCAACCACCCGCATTGAAAAAGGCATTGAAAGTTTTGTAACTTGGTATAGGGGTTACTATAAAATTTTATAGTAATTTAGAATTTTTAATTTTGAATTTCGAATTAATTTTGAAAACATAATGCTTGAAAGTAACCTCAAAAGAGCGTATGATTTGGAAGTCAGGACATCAGCTTTTGGAGAAAGGTGCATCTTGATGTGTCGAAAAATAAGGCAAGATGTAATCACGAAACCGTTGATTTCGCAAATAGTTAGGAGTTCAACGAGTGTTGGCGCTAATTATGCCGAGGCAAATGGTGCAAGCTCCAAAAAAGACTTTAAAAATAAAATACATATTTGCAAAAAAGAAATTCAAGAAAGTAAGCATTGGCTGCATATGATTTCTATCGCAGATCCAGAAAGTGCAAAAGAAAGTAGGGAGATATGGAAAGAGGCACAAGAGTTAACGCTAATTTTTGGAAAAATTATTTCAAAATTAAATAATTAAAAATTAATATTTGATTCGAAATTCAAAATTCGAAATTCAAAATTTGCATGCTAGCATATGAAACAACACGAAAATTATAAGGAGCTCATCTGGGCCTTGGCAAAAACTGATTTCAAACTGCGCTATCATGGCAGTGTGTTGGGATATCTTTGGGCAATTTTGAAGCCTCTTTTGATGTTTTCAATTTTGAATTTTGTGTTTTCATCTTTGTTCAATGCTCGTGGAAATGGAATTCCATATTATTCCTTGCAACTCTTGGTGGGCATCATTTTGTTTAACTTTTTTTCTGAAGGCACCATGGCTGGCATGAGTTCTTTGCTTTCAAAATCACAATTGGTGACAAAAATTTATGTTCCACGTTGGACAATCATCATTGCTTCAACCATCAACTCGGCTTTGATTTTCTTGATGAACATTCTTGTGATCATTCTCTTTTTTGCTTTTAATCAATTTTTGCCGAGCTTCGCGGCTGTTTGTTTGTTTGCCATGTTTATTGTTTTCACCTATATCATCGTTTTGGCTTTTGCACTTTTGACCGCACCACTATATGTCAAATTTCGTGACCTTTCAATGATTTGGGAAGTTGTCACTTCAATTCTTTTTTATGCTAGTCCTATTGTGTATTCTTTGCAGATGATGCCTGATCGCATGCAAAAAATCATGCTGCTTAATCCCATGGCTTTTGTGATTCATTTTTCCAAGGAGGGCTTGATCAACAACCATTTTGCTGATCCATGGAAAACCTTCATTTTTGTTTGCACAGTGCTCAGCGCGCTGGCTCTTGGGATTTTTTCATACAACAAACTTGCGCCGCGCATTGCTGAGGACATCTAAATCAAAAATTTCACCAGGGTTGACAATAGTTTCAAATTATTGTAGCATTTCTTGGTATCTAAAAAATATTTCTTTTGAAATATTTTTTGTTTTAGTAGCTTAAAAACTCAAAAAAGGAGGTGAAAAAGGTGGAATTTTCAAAAGAGGCTTAGTTTTTCTATTTTTGCATTCAAAACCCAAAAAAAGGAGAGAAAAAATGAAACACAAAACAATGATTCACAATCATGGAACATCTGATCCACTGCCGGCAAAGGTGTATAATCATGGACTCAAGGATGCTGCTCCGGGAAAGTCAAATTGCATTGTCAATCATGAAATTTTGGACTGTTCAACCAATGACAGTCTGGAAAAAGTGCTTGGAGTGCACAACTATTCCGGCAGAGCACTTGGTTCAACCGCTCCTGGTGACATCATTCAGCTGCCTGCTGGCTTGCAAAAGCAATGGGACTGGATTGATAAGCATTACACCAAAACAGGCGTGCATCACACCAAAAACGTGATTTGGGATGACAATTTCAATCTCATGGCTGAATTTCCAACATATGAACCATCAGTGTTCTTTTTTGGCAAGAAAGCTCATGCTGCCAGGCCTGACAAGAAATGGTTTGATGTGGTTGAAAAGCTGAATTCAAAAAACAACTTCATCAACATCTGCAAAAAAATGAAAGTCGCTGTGCCTGAAACATGGTGCTTCGACTCAAAAAGCAAGGTCGGTGAATTTTCAAAATTCCCATATCCATGCTATCTCAAGATTGCAGTTTCAGTTTCCGGTCTCGGCGTGGTGAGATGTCAGGATGCACAAGTTTTGGAAAGAGAGCTTTCTATCATTGACGATGACGTTCCTTTTCAGATTCAAAAAGACGTCAATGCTTTTGCTTTTCTGAATTTGCAATACAGAAAAAACGGAAAACTGGAAAGATTCTTGGCCACCGAACAAGTGCTGAAAGGTTGTTGTCATGCTGGCAATGCTTTTCCGACTGATTTTCAGCCGTGGCATTTCACTGACAAGATTGCTCAGCAAATGGTGCGAAATGGCATGAAAGGATATTTTGCTTTCGACATCGCTGCTTGCAAAGAAAATGGCAGCATCAAATATTATGCCATTGAATGCAATCCAAGATATAACGGCATTTCATATCCATCCAACATTGCCAAAAAAATCAATGCCAAAAAATGGGTGGCCAAGAAAATTTCAACCAACAAAACAAGTTTGAGTGATTTTTATCTCGGCGACATTGAGTTCAACAAGAATTCTGGTGAAGGCGTGGTGATTGTCAATTGGGGCTGTGTCACAGAAAAAGAAATCGGTGTGCTTTTTGTTGCTCCAAGTCAATATCGTCAGGAGGTGCTGGAAGAAAAATTGCAGAAAATAGTTTCCTAGAACAATTTTAGGGGAAATAATAAGAGCGTAGACAATGTCTGCGCTCTTTCTTTTTTTAATATAACCGTTTAAGATAGAAGTATTGATAATATATTCAAAAACATGACCATGGGAACTGAAAAAAATGACATCAAAGAGCTTTTTCTGGATTTGGTTGCAATTGACAGTCCTTCTGGACATGAAAAAGAAATTGCCGAATTTGTTGCCAAAAAACTGACCAAAATGAAAGTTGAAAACACGATTGACGAGCATGGAAACATTGTGGCTTTTGTTGGTGGCACTGGCGAGGCTCTTTTGCTTTGCGCGCACATGGACACAGTTGAGCCAGGAAGAGGAATCAAGGCAGTGATTCATGGTGACACAATTGAAACTGACAAGAAGACCATTTTGGGCGCTGATGACAAGGCTGGGATTGCTGAAATAATCTGTGCAGTTGCGCAGCTCAAGGAAAAAAACTTGATGCATCGTCCGTTGGAAATTGTTTTCACTTGCCAAGAAGAAGTTGGCTTGCTTGGATCGCAAAAACTCAACAAAAAATATATCACCGCCAAGGAAGGACTCATTATCGACCGCTCAGGTCCTGCTCAAGTTGTGGTCATTGCTTCGCCTTTCATTTCCAGAATCGACATTGAAATTGATGGCAAAGCTGCACATGCCAGCAATCCAGAATTGGGAATAAGTGCCATCAAAATGGCAGCTGATGCAATTTCAAAATTGAAAGTTGGAAGAATTGATGAAGAAACAACCAACAACATTGGCACAATCACTGGCGGCAGAATTCGAAATGGTGTGCCGGAAAGAGTTTTCCTTGAAGCGGAAGTGCGCAGTCACAGCAAAGAAAAAAATGAAAAACAAATTAAAAAAATAAAAAAAGAATTTGAAAATGTGATTTGCGAGCATGGTGGCAAGATGGAATTTTTGTCCAAGCTTTCATGTCAGGGATATAAGCACAATCTTTCCAATCCTTTGATCAAAAAAATTCAAACAACTTGGCAAGAGATGGGACAAACTCCAATTTTTGAAAAAGCAGGTGGTGCCAGTGACGCAAATGAATTTGCAGCTTGGGGAATCAACGTGACTGACATTGGATATGGCGGGATCAATCCACACACCAAAGATGAACAAATCAAAATTTCAGACATGCAGTTGATTGCTGATTTTATTGTGAATTTTGTCAAAATTTAGGCAAAAAAGGCTTTCTTGTGGGACAATATAGACTATTTACAAATTTAGCATATCGTGCTAGACTATTATTTGGTTTTTTTACAATCAAATTTATTAAAAAATATATCCTTAAAAGGAGAAGGATATTTCAGTCGGCTGAGGATTCTGTTTTATTTCTGTTAACCACTAACCAACAAAGAACACAAAAGGAGAAACACTATGTTAGAGTCGCACAAGGTTTTTAGTGAGAGAGAAATGGTTGGTCCGGTGATGGCAATTTCAAGTGAAAATGAGTTGATCAGTCGAAGATTTCGCGACAGGCCAGCCGTTGAATCAAGAAAGGCTAGCATTTTTCTGAAAGTTGACCCAACGCATTTTGTTGAGTTCATTTCTGATCCTGGCAAGCATCAGCAGCTCGGAGAGGATATTTCGGAAATGCTGCAAAAAGTCTTTGCTGAAGATCCCGAAAAAGACACTGGTGAGAAGCGATACATTCTTTCTTTTGTTGCAACTATCATCAAAATGCTGCACACAACAAGGGAGTTGGAATTATCTATTTTCTTGGCCAAGCTCAATTCATCTGATCTTAATAATTTGAAAAATTTGATCATTTGTCATGCCGATGAAGATGATTGCTCGGCAGAGTATTTGAGAATAACAATTCAGGATATATTGAAAGATCAGAAATACAGCTTCTAGTAAAAAGTTTTAAAATCAAAGAAAAGCAAAAGGAACCACAATGTTGGTTCCTTTTTTCTTTGCCTTAGAGATTTTCAATAACATCTTGAGTGATTCTGTTTTTGCAGGTTTCTTTGATATTGGCATCGGCAATTTTTTCGCAAATTGAGATATCTTTTTTTGTTATTGCCAAATCTTTGTTGCAATAGTCCTTTTGAATGTCGTTTTTTCCCTCACAACTTGCTTCGTTTTTGATGGGGGAAATGCCGCATGTTTGTTGGCAATATTCAAACAATTTCAAATCAATTGAAAATGCTTGGCAGCCATTGTTGCAATGCTCGGCAGTCACGTGTGCCAAGGTTGAGCCAGAGATTGTGGGAGTGGTGGAAATTGTTGGCGGTGTTTTTTCTTGGGTAGTGGGTTTTCCCATGGGATTTTCATTAACTGGTTGACTTTGATTGCCCATGGGAGACGGGGAAGTGTCGGTTGGATTTTCATTGTTTTCGTTTTTCTGTTCAATAGGCAAAGGTTCAATCTGGGCGACTTGCTCAGTGGGAGGAGTTGGAATTGTTTTTGGGTTGCGCTTTTTGAAAACAAAAAATGCATAGGCAACAAGCGCCATGAAAACAAGAACGGAGAAAATGATGACAAGTTTTGAAAAGATGTTTTTGTTCATGGGAATTTTTCAGTTTAATAATTTGTCGTCAGGCCAATGCCGGTGTAATAATATTTCAAAATTCTTTGCCAATCCCAACCATATGTTCCGGCCAAATTTTCTGAACCAAAACCAATCATGCCAACCATGTGACTGCCCCCTGATCTTGTGAGGTCTTTGCCATATGGGTCTGGCACTGATTGGCACCATGGATAACTTGTTCCGCCCCATTTCTCTTGCCAACTTCTGGTTCTGCCATCAGAGGCTGAGGAATATGGAGTGAGGGCAACATCTCTTGCATAGGTGGCGATGACTGCACGCGTGTTTTTGGCAGCAAGTGGAATGTTGGGATGAGAAAGTTCCCAATCATATCCGCCATAATTTTGCGAGCCGCTGTCGCTTCTGATTTTGAAGCCCAGAGCTGCATATTTGTTGGCATATTTGATGTACCAAAAGCCATAGGTTCTGACAGCTGTGACCATGGCCTGGGTGTGGTTGATGTTTTTTGTTCCACTTGTTTCGGCAGTTCCCCAAATGTATTGTTCAAGGGGCACAATGTTGTTGATCCAAATTTGAGTCACATCTGGCGAGCCAACAACTGCTCCATTTGCAATGTCATATCCTCGATAATATTGCACTTTTATTTTTCCACGATATCTATCAATTTTTCCACGCCAATCGGTTGCAACATATGTTGAGCGATGGGTGTTGAGCACAAGGCTTGAGTTGTCACCATCAGCAGCGTCAAAAGTGACATTTGTGCCGGCCACAACTTTTGTGATGGGACCTTCAACCGTCAATTGATTCTGACTGTCGTTATAGCTGACTTTGGTGGTTGTTGTGCCGGCCACTTGTGCCAAAATGTTGCCATTGGAATCTTTGACGTTGTATGCCTTGTTGGCATCAATTTGAAAACCACTGTTCATGATGTCAGTTTTGGAATATGCCCAGAGGCCAACTGAGATTTCAGGGCCAAGCTTTGATATTTCTATTGGGCAAATAGTTTCATCATTTTTGAAATTATTAAAAAATGAATCAACCGTGGTGCCATCCCAGTCTCCATTTCCGTTAAAATCTAAATACCATATACCATTAACAAAAACACCTATTTCAGCTTTTCCATCACCATTCCAATCTCCAGTAATGGGCAATGCACCAGAAAGTCCACCAAAAGCATATCTTAAATCAGCGGAATCCCAGTCTCCATTTCCGTTAAAATCTAAATACCATATACCATTAACAAAAACA
>JBAXDL010000011.1:0-35832 GCA_037140955.1 bacterium
AAATTCTTGTATAAAATTATTGAAGATAATTTTTTATCAAGATGATATGATCATCTTCAGCTTGTGCAAGAGCCGCAAAAAGAATTTTGACATGCTTTTCAGTTGATGTTTTGGCAAATTCTCGATACAGTGCAGCTGCTGTGTCTTCAAGTTCAAGAGTTCTTTCAAAATTTTCTTTATCAGTGGCAGCGCTTCTTTCAATGACAACTTCTGGCATTTTTATTTTCAAAAGCTTAATGCAAATGTTGGCATGCTCCAATTCAACTTTGGAAAGTCGGTCATACATTTTCATGATCTCATATGAATCAGCATTATTGGCCATGCGCAAATACAAACCACTAGCTTTGATTTCCAATTTTAAGGTCTCTTCTAAATTTTTCTTAGAAATTTCACCCAGTTCATCATTGATTGTGACCACTGGTACAGATTCCTTTCCCTCTTTGATGAAAGCCGCTCTTGCCCCACAATATGGACAGCTATGCGGTTTCTCATTTCCCAAATATGCATCCCCACAAATTTCACAAATAAAAGTTTTCATATAATTCTACCAATTACAAATTAAATACAAATACACAAATATGCAAAAAATAACGAGCCGATGATCGGAGTTGAACCGGCGACCTACGCGTTACGAGTGCGTTGCTCTACCAACTGAGCTACATCGGCATAAAACTAGAACCTGTACGTTACGAGTGCACCGCTCGGACTTTATCCACCTAGTTGGAACTGAGCTAAGGTGGCAACTTACACTTCAATCTTAGCTAATTTGAGCCTTTCGAGCAAGTTTCTCAGCATTTGCATCAACTGTTTTTTGAATCTCTACAATTCTCTCCTTATTTTTCTCGCCAAACAAGTGCTTGAAGCGTCCCTGGGTTTTCAAAAATTCTTCGATTGGTTTTGGATTTTTCACGACATTATTGATGGTGTATTTTCCATCCTCAATTTCATATAATGGCCAAAAATTTGTTTCCGTGGCCAATTTTCCTACTGCAACATAGTCAGAAACTGGAAATTTCCAAAGTTGAGTGCAAGGCTGCAACACAAGCAAAAATGATGGTCCTTTTGTTTCCAAAGCTTTCTTGGCTTTCTTTTTGAGATCATGAATATAGGCCACATTCGATTGTGCCAAATATTTGATGCCATGAGCGTTGACAATTTCCATCAAATCTTTTCTTTGCTGCGCTTTTCCAAATGAAGTTTCACCCGCCGGTGCAGTCTCAGTGTTGGCACCAAATGGAGTTGCTCCACTTCTTTGTCCGCCAGTGTTCATATATCCTTCGTTGTCATAGCAAACATACAAAAAGTCATGTCCGCGTTCCAGCGCTCCTGAAAGAGCCTGCAGGCCAATGTCATATGTTCCGCCATCACCTCCAAAACAAACAATCTTAGCAGGCTTGTCAATTTTTCCACTTTTCATTAATGCCTTTTGCGCCGCATCAATGCCCGCTGCAGTTGCTGCTGCATTTCCAAACACGCTGTGAATATACGGCACTTTCCAAGATGTATATGGGTATATTGTCGTTGTCACTTCAAGACAACCAGTTGCATTGGCAATGATCACAGGCTCATCAGTTGCAGCAAGCACATGCCGCACAATGGCCGGAATCCCACACCCCTGACAAGTCGCATGTCCGGATGATAATTTTTCTGTAAGTTTTTTATTCATAATTTTATTGCAAATATTTTATATTCTTCGAAATTTCGCCATTTTCCAAATCTTTGAAAACTTTCAAAATGTGAGACTGCATAGTGTCGCGTCCACCGATGCCATAGATGTAGCTTGCGATGTCATGCTTTTTGCTGCCGGCGCTTTGCATGCTTGTCAAAATGTCTTGAAAAAGTGGTGGGAATGATCCAAATGCCATGGCGCGATCAAGCACGGCAATGTTTTTTGCATGAGCAAGCTCCTCGCCAACTTCTTTGTATGGAAATGGTCTGAACAAATTTATTTTGAGGAGTCCAACTTTTTTTCCTTGTGCGCGCAGCGTGTCCACAGTGTCCTTGACTGTGCCAGCAGTTGCCCCCATCATCACAATCACATGGTCAGCATCTTTCAATTTATAAGCCTCAAGAAGACCATGTTTCCTGCCTGAGATCTTGGCATATTCAACGCATATTTTTTTGTAAAAAGTTTTCACTTTTTGCATGGCCACTGCCTGATCAACTTTGAATTCAAAATATGTGCTTTGCAGAGCCAATGTTCCGATGGTTATTGGATTTTTCTGATCAGTAAGTGCATTTTCTGCCTGCCTTTGCCCCACAAAAGAGGTCACAATTTCATCATCAAGCACTTCCACGCGCTCTGTGGTGTGCGAAGTGTGAAAACCATCCATAATAGGCATTACTGGCACCCCTGCCATTTCCGTCAATTTCAGGGCAATTATTGTGTTGTCATAAGCATCTTGAGCTTGTTCCCCAAAGATTTGCACCCATCCAAAATCACGAACCGCCATCACATCTCCATGCTCCCCATGAATGTTAAGCGGTGCAGAAAGCGCACGCGAAGAAACGCACATCAAGACAGGAAGTCCCAAACCACTAACCACCGGCAAAGTTTCAGCCATATGCAAAAGTCCTTGTGAACTGGAAGCGGTCACAGCGCGCGCTCCAGCGGCGCAAGCCCCAATGGTTGCGCTCATGGCAGAATGTTCAGATTCAGTTTGAATGATTTCAGTTTCCACCAATCCATCAGCTTTCATTTTCGCAAAAGTTTCAATGATGGTTGTTTGTGGCGTGATTGGATATACCGCCATCACATCTGGTTTGATTTGACGCAATGCTTCTGCCATCGCATAACCACCGTTCAAGGCCTTAATGTTTGATTTGTTTTTTATAGTTTTATTATTCATTGTTTCAAGATGATATAAATTAAGCTTATCAAATTTTTAATTTTTACAATTTTTAATTTTATAAATAAATCAAAATTTTTCAATTTTTAAAATATTCAGAAATTAAAGAATTATTTAAAAATTACAAAATTAAAAATTGAAAAATTTATTATTATGAAAAAATTTATTTTTTCATAATAATCGCTTTTACTGGGCAGACTTGCGCGCAAACACCACAGCCCTTACAAAAATCATAATCAATATCAGCCTTGTTTTTCACATCTTCATTGTGCTTAATCATTTCAATGCAACCATCTGGACAATAAATCGCACAAGTTTCACAGCCAATACAAACATCCTTATCAACTGCAGGTTTTTGATATCTCCAATCACCAGTCCTTGGCGACTTACTCAAATCATGTTTTATAATTCCTCCTGATTCCATAATTCTACAAATTACAAATTAATTACAATTCGTCATAACCAGCAGTCATTGCGCGAACATTTTTCTCAGTCAAATCCTTTCCGATTTTCTCAGTGAAAACTCCACGAAAAATTTCTGCAGCACTTTCCAGTTCAACAATTTCTGTGACCTTGATCAAATGGCCAATCAAAACCATGTTTGGATTTGGTTTTCCAATGATGTCAACCGAAATTCCATTCCCATCAACAACATGAATCGAACCTTCAAAATGAGGCACTCTTTTTCTAATTTCTTCTTTCGAATTTGTTGAATTCACAATCAAAATCTCATGCTTGTCCAAATTGTTAGCTACATCCTGAGAATCCATAACTGTTTCATCAAGAACCACCACCACGTCAGGATCAGAAACTGGTTCCTGTGTTCTAATTTCATTTTCAGACACCCGCAAAAACATTTTGGTTGGTGCGCCAGATCTTTCTGGCCCAAAGAATGGAAAGGCCTTCACAAATTTCCCTTCGGCCACAGCAGCATGCGCAATAAGCTCAGAGGCAGTCTTTGCTCCTTGTCCACCACGCGCAAAGAAGATTATTTCAAATGTGTTTTTGTTTAATTTCATTTTTTTATGATACATTTTTATATTCATATTATATCACACGCAAATAAAAACACTAGCATGACTAAAGAGTAATTTTAAAGCTCTCTTGGAATTTTTCCAAGAGAGCTTTTTGTTTTGCTAGTTGTACATAAACAAAGCAAAACCTTTTTGATTTGAATCTTTTTGATAGGGTTGAAAGCGCAAGTGCATTCCACTTTCAAGCATCTTTTTGATGGCAAGCAATCTATCGGGACTCTCACTGAAACCAACACTAACACCTTCGAAAACAAACCTGATTTGATCATCGCAAATGTCAATCTCAAGTGTTCCAGCCTTAAACTCTTTTTCAATCTTTGAGCAAATTTCTGCTCCGACAGTGTGATTGCGCCCAGTCAAACTGAAGCCACAATCAAAACAATTGACACCAAGCGCCCTAAATTCCATAAAATCCTGTCTTACATTGGCCATTGTCTTTCTCCTTTGTTAGTTTTTTGGTGAAAATCATCACCTATTTTATTTTTAAACAACTGCAGCATTTAAGCTTAAACTACAAAAAAAACTGACCCATATTGGTCAGCTTATTATTTTGAACAATGAAATTTCTACTTATTCATTACTCACAAAAACAAGCTGACCGGAAAAGCCAGTAAACCAAAAAGTAAAACATGTATAAAATTTTTGGAGTTGTTTTTGCATAATTTATAACTAAATATTATAAGATATACACCATTTTGTCAAATTCTTGAATATAAAAACAAAAACGAGGTTAAAACCCCGTTTTTGTGTTGTATTTTTTGAGTGATGTGTGCTAACTATTTTGTAAGTTTTTTGTCTATTGTGCTTTTGATGTCATCATATTTTGCAGCAGCAGGTTGCAAATCATTTCCGACAAATATTGAAGGTGTTGAAGCCACTCCAAAACTTTGACCATCAGCAAGTGACTGGGTTAGCAAATCCTTATATCTTTTTTCATCAAGACATTTGTTGAAATCACCAGCGTTCAATCCTGTTGTCGCAGCATATCCTTTCAGCAAAGATGTTGCATCTTTCGCCTTTCCCCAAGCGTCTTGGGTTGCAAAAAGTTTGTCAGCATATGGCAAGAACTTTCCTTGCTCATTTGCGCAAAGTGAGGCTAGTGCAGCGCTAATTGCTTGAGTTGCACTAGCTGGAACATAATTTTTGAAAGCCACTTCCACCTTGTCGCCATATTCCTTAAGCATAGGAGAAACTATTGTTTCATAATTTTTTTTGTCTGTTGGATTTTGAAAATTGCTAAACAAAACAATTTTCACATCAGCGTCCTTTGATCCAATTATGATGTCATTGTCAGCAATTCTTGGAGCAGAAATATATTTTCCAACTGGAAATCCTGCCTCTGCGCTTTTTATTGCATAAAAATCACCTTGTTTGTCCAAAAATGGCTCAGCCTTGGCAAACAAATCAGTTTTTTCAATTTCTTTTGAGAAAATAAAGGCGGGAATGGTCTTGATGTTGAATTTTGTGATCAATTTTTGCCCTTGCAATGAATTTGCATCAATTTTTTCATTAGAAATTGTTGGCAATGCTTGCTTGAGACCAATCAAAACCTCGTCTGGCTTGCAAGCCTCGCAAGTGTCATCAGAAATGACCTGAACTTTTACCAATGGATCAGGATATGCCACCCATGTTTTTCCACCAGAAGCAAAAACATCACTAGTATCAAGTGCATGTTGAGAAAAACCGCCGCCCTTGGCCATTTGAATGGCATCAACAAACAAACTTCCCACAAACAAACCGGAAAGCAAAATAACCGCAGAAATTAAATTTTTAATTTTTTTGTCCTTTTTTTCTTCTTCAGTTTCTTGAACTTCTTCTCCTTCAAATTCTGTTTCTGTTTCATCAACCTCTACTTCTATAGAAGCATCTTGTATTTCTTTTTTTTCTTCTTCCATATTATTTGATTATAATTAAATTTAATTATTTCTGATTATTAGTTGCTGCTGGCGATGCTTGTTGATTTTGTTGCGCTGCATCTTGCTGCTTAGTCAATTCATCCTCCAATTTCTTTTTCAAAGCAACCACATCATAACTTTCAGCTGGTTTTGTGATTTGATAATCATTAAAGCCAATTGTAATGCGCTTAACAGCCTCTGTCTTGAGTGTCACTCCAAGCAAAACACCAAGAATGAAAAACAATACCAATTCGAAAATTGCTTCTCGTCTTTTCTTCTTTTCAATTATTTCATATTTTTCTGGCACATTTTCTTCCTCATTCTCTACTTCTGTTTTTTCTATTTCTTCTTCTTTTTCAAAAACCTCCTCTTTTTCTAGTTCCTCTTTTTGGAATTCCAATTCTTGTTGAAAAACTTTTCGTTGTTCCAACTCTGCTCTTTTTTTATCTTGTTCCATGAGCCTATTATTAAAGGTTAAATGTATCACAATATTACCACAACCGCATAAAAGCAACAACTTGCGGAGCTGCAAAAAATATTGTGTAATATTTTACTGATTATTCTTTTCGAAGTGCCTCCATTGGTGAAAGCTTTGAAGCCTTCCAAGCAGGATAATATCCAAAGATAATTCCAGTAGCAGCGGAAAAACCAACTGCTATTATGATGGAATTTAAAGTTAATGAAAAATTAAGTTTGTATCCCAATAAACCTATAATATATGAGAATCCAATAGAAGTCAGAAAGCCCAGCACGATTCCAATAATTCCACCAATGATGGTCAAAAAAATTGCTTCAAACAAAAATTGGTTGCGAATGTCATTTGAATTTGCGCCAACAGCTTTTCGCAAACCAATTTCAAAGGTGCGTTCAGAAACAGCAACATACATAACATTCATAATTCCAACCCCACCAACAATAAGTGAAATCGAAGTCAAGGCCAGCAGCAAGATATTGATAGTACCAAAAACATCTTCCACTGTTTTTTGCGCCTCCTTGATTGTTGTCACGGCAAAGTCCTCCTGTTCTGGTTTATATGTCTTATGTATTCTCCTCAGCGTGTCACTAATATCCGCAACTGTAACATCAATCATATTTTGATCCTTAGCCTTGATTGTAATAAAACGCACATAATCAATGCCCAAAATTTTCTTTTGCAATGTTTGCACTGGAAGGTAAATCATTTCATCGTAATTAAAAAATGTCACTGCTCCTCTTTTTTCCAAAACTCCAATAACCCGAAAATCCATTCCCTTTATTTTGATTGATTTTCCAATAGCATCTTCACTGCCAAAAAGAGTTTCTTTGATGTCTGGTCCGATCACAACAACCTGACTCAAGCTATCATCTTGAGCTTGGTCATAAAAAATTCCAAATTGAACCTTGATAGCAGTGTCTATGCTTGGATAATTTGCACCAACCCCAAAAAGCATCGCTCTTTTGTTTTCACTCTTATAACTTACCAATTCTTGCCCCATTGTACCGGGTGAATAACTTGCCACATTTGGAATTTTTGCCAAAGCCTCACCATCAGTAACTTTCAAGGTTGTGATTTGAATTCCTTGCGCCTGACCCTGAGCATTTGCTGCTGAAGTTTTTCCAGTGGATGGAACCTTGGTTTCAATCTGAATGACATCAGTACCAAAACTATCAAACTGACCCAAAACATAATTTTTAAGCCCTTGTCCACTAGAAGAAACCACGATCACACTCATGATTCCAATCACAATTCCAACCAAAGTCAAAAGCGTCCTGCCCTTATTGTTTTGCAAGCTTCCAAAAGCTAATTTTATTGATAGAAAAAGTCTTTTCATTACTTTGCATTATAACACGTCTAAGAAAATTTGTATTTTATTGCACAGAAAGATTTGCTGGCGCTGATGGAGAAATTATATCACCTATTACTGGATTTAAATTCAAATGATAAACTTGCACTAGCGGAAATGGTTCAGAGCCATTTGGATGATCACCATATTTCTCAGAAAGAAAAAGTCTTTGCGTGCTTGAATCATAAGCCGCACCTAAAATATCTTTATACTCAATTGCAAAAGGAAAATCCAATTGCCAAGTTCCGTATGGCAAAATTTCCCATGGCTTATAAGCTTGTCCAGTGCTTAAATTTATTGTTCCATTTTTAACTTTCAAAAAATCATTTGCATCATACGCCCAAACATAATAGGCATATGGATAAGCATGATCACCCTTATTGGTGCTTGTTGGATCATAACAATACCGCACAGAATTAAGTCCACTACTAGTAGCAAGGTGAACTTCCCAATCACTATAGGAGCCTGAGCCCATGATACCCCCGGTTATAACATCCAAACTCAAAGTAGTTCCATTATAGGCAGTAATCGTGCCATAAATATGATAAGTCAAATTGGCAGTTGGTTTCAGCATTATATATGCACCAACTGCAGTACTAAGACCAGAAGGTATTTGTATTGTCTTAGATGTTGTGTCCAAAGTTAGTGATGAAACACTATTTGTTACTGTTTCATTGGCGAATGTGTTGTCCAATGCTAGCGTGGACGTTCCCTCACCATAACAAGAAGAACCAAGACCTGTTGATCCGAAAAACAAAACACTACTACTGCCCTCAGGAAAAACCAATCCACTAATTTGCGTTGCCCTATTAAATACTGGATTAATACTATCTGTCGTGTATTGTCCTAAAGTTGGATGTGTAGCTGGATAATACATCAATCCACTAGCTTGAATTGGGTCAATGACTCCCATATCAGCCGGATTAAATACAAAAGCTGCTGGTCCAAATGATGATCTACCAATAATGCTTAATGTTTTTTCTCCAGTTAATACTGTTCCACCAAGTGCGCCTTGCCAAGAAGCTGGAATATCACCCATAAAACCTGCCAAAAAGCCTGCTCTGTTAATAATTGAAGCAATTGGCTCATTGGTCAATTTATAAAATCCTGAAAATCCGGTGTCAGTACTCCAGTTGTTATTAGCCAGAAAATGAGAATAAACCTGTTGATTATCAGCATCATAAACACCAGAAGTTGATCCTAACAATTTTCCATTCCAAGACAAAAGACCTCTCGGTATAGCACCATTTCCTATTGGCGCAAAAGCTGTTCCAACATTATTCCAGTTTCCATCGGCAATATCCACTGAAGGCTGAAGCACATTAGAAGTATTTAATGCATTCATGTTTGTACTGTTCAAAATTTGAGGAATAGAAATCTCCAATAATAACTTTCCTTGTCCATACATAAACAATGAGTCATTCATTTTGTTATATGCAATGGGGCCACCACCATAACTCAAAGAAGCTGATCCAGTAGAAGCACCATATTTTCCCTTAGGAACACGAAACGCTCCCAAATATTCCAAGTCAGATTGTTGCAACAATTTATCATTATTAACATATTGAATCGCACCAATACTAACGCTACCAGCAACGCGTGGTTGACCATAAAAATCAGTCGGTGCAGTTGCCAGTGTTGCATCTGTTCCAGCTGCTTTGGCGGAACTTCCAACTTGCAAAGAAAAATCATAATTTGCAGCATTGGAAAAAAATGGATTTGAATTTGATGAACCAGTTGCCCATGATGGCAAAGATAAAGATGGGTTGGCAAGGCTGTAAAATAAATTATTTGCTTTAGTGAAATTAGCATTAACAGCTCCAGCATATGCCACATTTCTATTGTCAACCATGAGATTATTTTGATAATCAATCGTGCTTGTTCCCATATTATTAGTAGCAGCATAACCAAAAACAGTATTATTATATAATTTAAAAGTTGCATTAGCGCTCCCAGTATCAATTCTGATTGCAGCAGCTGGACTTGCAAATCCACCAGCATTTGCTGGATTAAAAGTTGTATCCAAGACAATAACATTATTATAGATCTGATAGTCGGCCAAGCTGGCATCATTCATATTTATTGCATTTCCAGCCTGATTTTTGATCAAATTATTGTGAATTTTAAATGTTCCAGCCCAAGGATTGTCGACATAGTCATACACATGAATCCCCTGATAAGCAGTGTTGTCATGAAAATTGTTCCATCCAATTTCATAAGCTTCAGCAGTAGCTCCAGATCTATTGGAAATATATATAAGATGATGAAAATTATTAACACCAGTTGGGTCGCCATAATCATGTACCTCGTTGCCAAAAACTTTATGACCACTGCAACTTACTGTGTCAGGAACATTTGAAGGAGGACAGCTACCTCCAATAAATCCCGAGTAACTAACTGCGGGCATTACCCCTTTAACATTATTAGCCACATATCTCCCATAACCAAAAATACTAAAAGCTTCATAGCCAGTATCAATTGAAAACTTAGAAAAATTCCAATAAGCACTTGGATGAATTGTTGGACCATGATTATAATTTTTAAAAGCCGTATTGCCTGATGTAGTAGTGACTTGAGCTATGGTATTTGGATAAACAAGCAATGAAAATGGACTACTAGCTGTTCCAATTAAATCATTTGTCACTCCAACTAATATACTACTATTAGCGCCTATACCAACTGAATATATAACATCACCAGCTGCTATTTTTCCATTACCAGAAACAACATTTCCCAATGTTGCCCACGCATTCCCCCAGCTTCCATTACCAGTCGTGTCATTACCACCATTTTTGATGAAATAAATATTTCCAGCTCTTATCGTAAAAGGCAGTGTGTTAGTTTCAATACCATTAACCACAACTTTAATAGTGGTCAAGCCATCTGGCGCAGTGGCTGGAATAGCAAAAGCAATTTCTTGCATCTTGTGAGATGAATACAAATCAGCAGGACCAGATGGCAGTTGTCCATCTGCATTTTTCCAATAATAAATTGCAGTAGCCTCAACATTACCAACATAAACCTTGGAAGTTCCTTGCGTTGAGCCTAAATAATTTCCCCAGATTGTGACAATAGCTCCTGAGCCAACCCCATCAGTGTTTCCTGTTTTTGGTCCTGAATCAATGTCAGAAAAATTTAGCACTGGAATTGATGCAGCATGAGTGAAATTAGGTATGATTAAAAAGAGCAATAAGCAGAAAATTAATTTTAAGATTTGTTTTTGCATTTTTTAATTATAACACAGAAAGATTTGCTGGCGCGGATGGGGCCTTAATGTCTGGTATCGATGACAAATATTTCATGGAAAAATTTTGATTAAGCGGAAGACTAGTTAGTGTGATGCTCTGAGTTATCCCATCTGCAGCTGGAACAGGATTGTTTGTGATGTTATTGGCTGCAAAAAATGCTGTGTAATTTGCCGGATCATATTGATATGCTCTAGTATTTTTATCAAAACCAAGCCACTCCATAATTGGCTTGTCAGCATATTTTATTTGATATTCTTTTGCGCCAGTAGGAACAGTCCAATTTAATGTATACGATCCACCCCCATTATCAACAACACTTGGAACAATACTTTGCCATGTTGGAATTGTTGCTTTATTGAAATATGCATACATCAATGACTGATCTTGCAGTTCTGAAGGATACGCAGTGCAGCCACTTTCAGATTGAATCGCCCAAAGAAAAGAACTTCCTTTGTCCAAAAAAGAATTGTCTCCTGTGTGCTCATAACCCCAGCGCGCAGCCCGTGAAACATCATGCACACTCATACGAATCTTATCTGCCGCATTTAATGGATTTATGGTTGATTGCAATTGATCTATAGCATATTCTTTATAGAATGCCCATTGATAATCAACCGGATAACCATAAAAAGCTGCTGGCGGACCACTATCTGTCACCGGCTGAGCAAATTCATTGAAAACAAATTGGGAAAGGCCTGTCAAAAAATCTTGAAAATAAAGCATCTTACTATAATTCCAATTAGTATCTTTCATGACACGCCATACTTGATACATACACTCTGTCAAAATTTGTGTCTGATAAAACTCATGAATAAGTCTTGCTGATGGAGTGGATGTTTGACTTTGGCTTCCCGGGGCCTTATCCCACCAAACATAGCCTCTTTCCATGTTTCTACCAACTGGAGTTCCATCAGTTCCCCATCCCTGACTTGGATTGTCACGCATATCCAAAAAAGTGGTCAGTGCATTTTCAATTGTTGTTTTCCAAGAATTATTACAGGCACCAACCTGACATGAAAATTCATAAGCCAGAGCCATGTTGCGAAATTGTTTTCCAATTGGTCGAAGCGGGGTATTTATATTCGGAACAGCATAATATCCCATGTCATTTGCTTTTTTCCAACGTTCGCCAGCCTTCAGATAACCATCCTTAATATTTTCATCGCCAGTTAAAAAATAATAAAAAGGTATTGAGCTAAAATTTGCATGCTCAGTGTCGGCAAAACCAGTTTTTATCCTACTCATTGTTCCTCCTGGAAAAGCTGGATAATTTGCAGTATTGTCAAATGGATGAATAATGCTAGCATCCAAATGATAAAAACCAACATAATCATCGGCCATGCCAATAGCATTTTCCATATTCCAAACAGTTCGCTGAGCGCCTAGCTGCAAAAATCCACCACGACCAGTTCTCAAATAATCAGTCAGCCACTGCAGTGGCGTATCAGTCTGGTTAGCACCACCAGTATTGTCCCATTGCCAAGATCTAATAACTTGCATGCTTGGATTTGCCAAATATGTTGGTGCTGCATGACCAGCATGCAAAGTAGTAAAAAATGTATTTTGTTGTGATTCATTCACAAATTCATCTTGTCCAAAAATACTACTTGTTGCCTTATAATAATCAAGATTTGCATTTGCAAATAATGGATACTGCAACGCATATAGAGCACTTTTACCATCAGAAATAGCTGTATGAAAATCCCACATCAATTCACTTGAAAAATGACGACCAAAGCCAAGTCCAACTTTTTCTGCTCCATTATTTTTAGAATAAATTTCAATACTCGCCTCACCATTATCATCAAAAGAAAATCCAGACGGCCAATAAGCCGACATCCACTTCCTTGCAACAGAAACTCCTTGTGTTCCAACACTCATGTCGGCAAAGCCTTGTGTTGAATCAGTAATTATTCCAACATTGTTGACAAATTCATTGCCAGATTTAATTGCCAAGCCTTGATAATTAACATCAGGCGTCAGGGTTGATCCATTGCATGTCCCAGGAATTGGATTGTGCCAATAATAACAATCCAAATTATTAATCACGGGAACAGTCGTGTTATATCCTTGGTACATATAAGCACTTTCTACAGCTCCAAGTGTGCGTGAGACAGTGTCTACTTTACGAGAAAATAAAACAGTTTTTTGTCCAGCTACTGAAAGAGGAACAATAACTTCAAGATTATTAAATGCAATGTCAGTCTTAGCAACTATACTAGCATTTCTAAGTGTCACAAAACTTTTAACTTTTGAACTATCTTTATAAAAATGAAGTCTCAAGGTGTAATCCATGAGCCTTGCATTGGAAGAATTTTCCAATGCTCCCATAACCTTAATCACTGATCTAACCGGACCATTTTCTTCTATACTAACTTGGGTATGAAGATCATTATTTGAAGCATATTCTAGACCGTCCAGACCAACAGCAGAAACTCTCCCAACATTTCCAGTTGTCACCAATGTCTGTCCATCAACAATCACACTATCAAAAATATTAAAGTTAGTTTTTTTAATGACAAATTGAGCATTGCCAGTATTGACTGAAATATTTGAGCCATTATCAGTGGCAAGATCTGATCCTCCAAAATTTCCAGTTCCAGTTGTCAATGCTTTTGTTGTATCTGAACCTCCTGCTGCCACCGAAGCTTGTTCGTCAACCAGGACCCATTTTATATTTCCGTTTGGCCACCAGCCAAGAGCTCTAAACTGAGCAGCTGTTGAGTTTGTAAGTCCGAGCTGATTAACATTGGTAATTCCACTATCTTCAGCCAATGGAATTCCAGATGAAAAATTTTCACTAATTCTGTCTAAGCCAGTAACTCCAGCAGGAAGTGTTTCTTGAATGGTAAGTGGAACACTTAAAGACGCCTTAGAAAAATT
The DNA here is from genome assembly GCA_037140955.1 of bacterium. GTDB lineage: Bacteria > Patescibacteriota > Minisyncoccia > Moranbacterales > GWC2-37-73 > UBA12068. The sequence goes on from JBAXDL010000011.1 coordinate 13,733, forward strand.
AGGTACAATTAAAAAAAGAACCAACAATAAAATTAATTTTGAAATCTTTTTTTTCATTTTACGTTCTATTGCATGCCGCATTTTGCATATTAGATATTGTTTTTAATCGTAACGCAGCGCCTCCATAGGAGAAATCCTAGCAGCTTTTTTGGCAGGATAAATTCCAAACAAAATTCCAATCAGCATTGAAACAATGGTAGCGACAATAATCGAACTGAAAGATATCAAGAAATCCCATTTATACCCAAGAGCATTAATAATAATTGAAGCAATAAAAGAAATAAATATTCCTAAAATAATACCAATCACACCACCAATCATTGTGATGAAAACAGATTCAATCAAAAATTGAGTGATGATGTGACGATTGCGAGCACCAACTGCTTTTCGTAGGCCAACTTCACGAATTCGCTGATTAACAGAAATTAGCATGATATTCATAATTCCAATTCCCCCCACCAAAAGTGAAATCGCAGCAATTCCGGCCAAGAAATATTTCAAAACATTGGTAATGTTGGTAATAATATCAAGTGCCTGAGCAGTATTTCTCACGGAAAAATCATCATCCGATGAATTTTTTATTTTATGCGCAATGCGAAGTGTGTATTTGATGTCAGCAGTGGCCCTTTCAACATTTTCTGGCTTATCAACCTTGATGCGAGCAAAATTAAGATAATCGATTCCAAGCATTATTTTTTGAGCAGTTAAAATTGGAACATACACAAGATCATCAGGATTTGAAACTGCACTGCCGCCTTTTTCAGCCAAAATACCGATAACCGTAAAATTAACATCCTTAAGTGAAAATATTTTTCCAATAGGATCATCACTGCCAAAGAGATCCTTGGCCTTTTTTGCACCAAGCACTGCCACGCGAGCCAAGCCAGTATTTTCTTCAACAGTAAAAAATCTTCCGAAGCTTAAATCATTTTTTTCCACACTAATAAAATCAGCCGAGACTCCCTGAAAACTTGCCTCATTTGAATTGTTTTTATACTTCGCACTGCCGATACCACTAACATAGCCAGAAGCAGCCACCACGTTTGGCACATTTTTTTTGAGCAAAATAGCATCAAGATCTCTTTGTTTGAAAGTTGTTGTCACAATTCCAAGTGCTGAAGCTGGTGGCCCCTTGTCATTTGAAGCTCCAGGCAAAATTCCAATCAAATTCGATCCAGCCCCTGAAACTTGAGCCAAAATGAGCTGTTGCGCACTAGCACCAATTGCCATCACAATAATCACTGAAGCAATACCAATAATAATTCCCAGAATTGTCAAAAATGAGCGGAATTTTGCCGCCATTAGGTTATTATAAGATATCTTAATCGGAGAAGATAGTTTCATGTTAGTTTAAAATTTGCGCATTCATTACGACAATAATTTTAAATTTTCAGTTCTCAATTTTCATTGAATTTTCAATGAAACAATTTTAAAACAAAATTCAAGTTCTATGGATAAATTATCAATTCGCCAATTTGAGGAATTTATTGTAAATTGAAAATTGATTATTGAAAATTATTTAAGCAGTTCCCCTTCCCCATCTGCAATCAAGCGATCTTTGACTTTTTCATCAGAAACAATGATGCCATCTTTCATGTTGATGACTCGCTTGGCATGACGCGCAGTATATGTTTCATGAGTCACCAAAATCACAGTGTGCCCAGCATTATTAAGTTTTTGCAGAATTCTCATCACAGCCAATCCTGATTTTGAATCAAGATTTCCAGTTGGCTCATCAGCAAAAATAACCTCGGGATTGTTCACCAAAGCGCGCGCAATGGCCACACGTTGTTTTTCTCCACCAGAAAGTTGATTGGAAAGATAATCCACTCGATGACTCATACCAACAGCTTCCAGCGCTTTTTTGATCTTAACCTCATTGTTCAGCTCCAAATGTTCATTGTCATATAGAAGCGGCAACTCTGTGTTTTCATACACAGTTGTTCTTGGCAAGAGATTAAACGATTGAAAAATGAAACCAATTTTTTTGTTGCGAATCAATGCCAATTCGTCATCAGAATATGAATTTATATTTTTTCCTTCAAATAAATATTTTCCACCAGTTCCACGATCAAGCATCCCAAGAATTTGCATCATTGTTGATTTTCCAGACCCTGATGGACCCATGATCGAAACGAAATCACCTTTTTTAATCTCAAAAGTCGCATCCTTAAGAGCCGGCGTTTCAACACCCTCAGATGAATATGTTTTACTCAATTTTTGAACAGAAATAAGTGCTGTTGGCATATTTTTATCTGACCTAATTTGAAACTTATTTTGTTACTTGAAATGTTACAACTTTTTCGCCCCCTTTAAGTCCAGTCTTTATTTCAACCATGCCATCATCCCCATCAAGGCCAGTTTCAACATAGGCTTTTTTTGTTGTGTTGTCGAATTGCAAAACATCCACATATTTTTTTGCGCCTTCAGTCTTAACAGCGCGACTCGGAACAATGATAACATTGTCTTTTTGTGATGTTGCAATATCAATATTCAAACTCATGCCAGGCTTAATGATTGAGCTAATATCATTTAATTTCAATTTTATATTATAGTAAACAACACCTTGAACATTTGTTGAAGCTGGATTTATTTCAATTATTTCACTGTCAAAAATATCATCTGGAGTAAGCGCATCAAAAGTAACCTTAGCATGCTGACCCAGTTTCACTTTGACAATGTCAGACTCTGGAACCTTTGATTCAATAATCAAATCCAAACTCATCACACGAGAAAATGCTTCTTTGATGACACCTGTTCCAAGAATTTCACCTGGTTTATTGTTCACCTCGGTGATGATTCCATTAACAAAAACACCAATGTTGATTTTGCAAGATTCAAAACAGACATATCATACACTGCTTGAGCTGCAGCAATTTGCGCATTTCTGGCGCTGCGTGCATATTCAGATTGTACAGTTTTGACTCTGGCATTTGTACTTTCAACGCCATTTTCAGCATTTGTTTTTGCAAGATCCGCTTGCTCTTGAGTTGTCTTTAATGTCTCTTTAGCAGTGTTCAAGCTATTTTCAGCAGCAGTCAAAGTCGGCTTTGCCTGCAATTTGGCACTTCCATCACTCAAACTGTTGTAATAAGTAAGCGTGTCATCATAATAATTTTGAGCATTATCAACAGCTTTTTTTGCAGCTGAAATGCTTTGATCATTCAAGTTTTTTGTTTGACTAAGTGTGTTGTCTGCATTGTCCTTGGAAATTTTTGCTTCATGCAAAGTGTCATTGTTGGCTCCAGCATTAGCAATGGCTTGATCAAGGCCAGCCTTGGCTTGGTCAACTTGTTTTTGCAAAGTCGCATCAGTGAGCGTTGCAATTTTGTCTCCAGCTGCAACCTTGTCACTAACTTTTGCAAAAACTTTGCTAACTCTCCCACCTATTTCAAAATTCAAAGTGATCTCATCCTGAGCAACAAGATCGCCAGTCACTGAAACTGTCTGCATCAAAGTTCCCTTTGTTGCATCATCTGTGGTATATGTCGTAATTGGCTTTTTACTTTTAAAATAAAAAACAATAATACCAACCACGATTGAAATAATCAATAACCAAATAAACCACTTTTTTGTTTTTCCTTTCATAAATTTTCAATAATTTTTTTATTTTTCTTTTTTTATTTTAAAAATAATTCTTTAACTTAAAAACTTATAACAACTGTGTTTGTTTTTGTTGCTCATCTAATGCCTCATTTACCAATGCATCTGCAACTTTGTTTTTTTCTCGTGGAATATGTGCAAACGTTACTTTTGAAAATTCCAACATCAAATTCCAAATTTCCAGAAAATATTGCTGAATGCGAGGCTCTTTCAATTTATATTCGTGATTAAGTTGCTTTACCACCAATTCGCTATCCAAAAAACAATTTATTTCACATTTTTTAGCCTTATCCTTTCCTAAAAAAAATTTTGCCTTTTGCAAACCAAGAATCAGTGCTTCATATTCAGCATCATTATTGGTTCCAATGCCAATGCACTGTCCAATTTTTTTTCCAAGCGTTTCGATGTGCACACCAACAGCTGCTGGACCAGGATTTCCACGCGATCCTCCATCAGTATAGATAATTATTTTTTGTTCCATATTTTTTCAAAAAAAGTATTCTTTAATAAACTAATTCTAACATTTTTTCTGCAGAAAGTACAACAAATTTATTCAAATTTATAAATCAAAATATTGTCATATTTGTCTACCAAAACAAGCCCTTGAGTGCTGAAATATTGATTGTCCTTAACTAATGGCTTATTGGAGATGATTAGTGCATTTTTGTTTTCGCGAAGATCGGAAAAATTTTCTGTACGCTTCAAACTAGAGCCAATTGCTGCCCAATAATCAGGATTATACTGCGGCCAATCATAGTTATACAATGTCAGATTTTTAGCGCCAATGTAATATTTCGTAATAACATAATCAAAAGAATTTAGAATATAAAGATCATTGTTTTTATACTTATCCATATGCAAAATCATCTTATTATACCCTGTTGAATTTGCAAGTGGAATTATAAAAGCCAGCAGCAAAAAATATAAGCTTAAAATAAAAGTCTTAACTTGCCAATTCACGCAAGACAAAACAAGACCAATATAAATAAAGAAAAAATAAGCACCAGGAAGCAGATAGCGAGCGACAAAATATTCATTTGGATCAGCTGGAGTTGAAAGCAAAGAAAGTGCATACACCACAAACATAAAGCCGGCGGAAAAAATAAGCAGCAAGAAAATCTTTCTTTTTTGTATTTTTCGCACCAACCAAATGATACTCATTCCAAGCAGTACTGCTAGCATCATTCTGATTGATATGTGTGAAATGATATGCTTTACTCCATCACTTGAAAAAAATCCAATTTCATTGGGCTGTGGCATGCCTGAAGACATTTCACCCAATGGTGTTCCAAACAAAAACATCTGCATGGTACCAACAATGTCGCCCAGACTTGCAGGTTTAACCCAGGTCAAATTACCCTTAATAGTAAGATGATGCTTGAAATTCTCAATCCATGGCAAGAAAATCAACAATCCAACACCATAGCCAAGAAATATTTTCTTATCGGGAATAATATCTTTGGCAAAGAAAATTAATTTATCCTTAAGTTTCTTCGTCTTATATTTATCAATGCCAGCAAAACCAGCCCAAGACAAATATGCTAGAAAATAAGTAGATGAAAAAATAATCCCCATATAATGAGTAAGCATCGAAAGGCCCATAAAAATCCCCCAAAAAACAAAATATTTAATTTTGTTTGTTCGCAAACCTTTTAGGAAAAAATAAGACGCTATCAAAATAAGAAAAACCAACATTGAATACATACGCGCCTCTTGCGAATATTGAATCGCAAAAGGTGAAACTGCCACCACAAAGCTTGACCAAAGCGCAGCAGTGCTTTTTCCAAAAAGTTCCCTAGCAACAAGATATACTGCCCAAACACAAAGCACCCCAAAAATAGCAGAGAACAATCTAATCCCAAAAACACTATATCCAAAAAAACCAGAAAACAACTTTAGCACCAAGTAATATAAAGGAGGATGAACATCATTGACTATCATCACAATCATGTCATGAAAATTCTCCTTAACTGCAATGCCAGTAAATGCCTCATCATACCAAAAATCACGCTTTACCAAACCAGTAAAACGCAAAACTGATGCCAAAGCAAGAACACCCAAAATAGCATGGCGCTCAAATTGAAATTTTTTAATATTTTTTAATATCTCCTTCATGCAATATTTTTTAATATTTTATGATTTTAATTTTTCTGCAATTCTCCAAACATCTCCCGCACCCATTGTAATCAAGACATCATATTCACCTTTCTTTTCCTTTAAAAATTCCACCGCATCATCAATAGTTGAAATATATTCTGCCTTGTCGTGTTGATATTTGTTTATAAGACTAACTAATTTGTCAGAAGTTGCCTCTCCACCACTCTCACGCGCACTTCCATAGGTATCAATAACCAAGACGTGATCAGTGTCATCAAAACTCTGCGCAAAGTCCTGCAGCAAAGCTTTTGTCCTGGAAAAAGTGTGCGGATGAAAAATTGTCCAAATTCTTTTTTCTCCAAAATCAGCTCTTGCTCCAGCAAGTGTCGCCTTGATTTCATCAGGGTGATGCGCATAATCATCAATCAAAACAATTTCCTCATATTTTCCAATATATTCAAAGCGCCTCGATGTTCCAGCAAAAGAACCAATTGATTGCCTGACTTTTTCCAAATAAACATTCATGACATGCGCCATAGCAACAACACTGCAAGCATTAAGAGCATTGTGCTTCCCAAGTAGCGGAGTATTAAAAATTCCCAAACTTTTTTCATGATAAAAAATCTCAAATTGATGGATATTTTTTTCATCCAATTTGATCACCTCATAGTTTGCAATTTTGTAATCACAATCATTTCCAAATCCATAGGTGCGCACATTGCAATTTGCACTAGCAGCAACTTCCAAAGTGTCAGAGCTGTCACCCCAAACTATCAAAAATCCAATTTTTGGAATTTTTTCCACAAATTGCTTGAACACTTTCTTGTATTCAACAAAATCCGGGAAAAAATCTGGATGATCCCAATCAACACTTGTTAAAATTGCTGACCATGGTTGATAAAATTTTAATTTATTTTGATATTCATCAGCCTCTGCCACGAAATATTCGCCCTTGCCAGCAAGAGCACTTCCCTGCCAAGAAATAACATTAGAACCAACAATCGCGCTTGGGTCAACATCTGAAGCCAAGAGTGCTTCTGCAAGCATGGCAGAAGTTGTTGTTTTTCCATGAGTGCCGCAAACAGCAATGCCAAGTTTTTGAGCAAACAACATGCCCAATATTTCAGGATAACTAAGCATCGGCAATCCCAATTCGACAACTCTACCAATTTCAATATTATTTTCCTGGTTGTAAGCTGTTGAATAAATCACAACATCGCAATTTGTTGGGACATGCTTAGATGAAAATTCTTCGTGAAAAAAAATTCCAAGTTTGTTTAAAATCTTATCAGTATAAAAAACTTCTTTTGTGTCTGAACCTGAAACATCCACGCCCATGCTTTGCAAAATCTGCGCAACAGCTGTCATTCCAGCACCCTTAATGCCAACAAGATATGCAGTTTTAATATCTTTAATATCCATAATTTTTAATTTCTCTTAAGCAATTAACTGCGTGCTATCTCTATTATGCCATTGGCAATGATGTCAGCAGCTTGTGGATGATAAAATGTTTTAATCTTTTCTGACATACTCTCGCAAAGAGCTTGATCTCCAAGAATTTGATTTATTTTTTCCAACAAAATATGCTGACCCAAATTTGTTTCCTCTAAAACTGAAACTGCTCCAATTTTTGCAAGAGAATATGCATTCATTCTTTGATGATCATTGGCGCTTTGCATGATTGGAATCAAAATTGCCGGTTTTCCATTAGCAGCTATTTCTGTGATAAAAGCTGCGCCAGACCTACTAATAACCAAATCACAAAGAGCAAAAGCATCACGAAGTTTGTTTGCATTCATAAATCCAGTTGCCCAATAACCATCATGCCCAGATTTAACACCCATAATTGCAGCTTTTTGATGAACATCTTCAATATTGTCATCACCAGTTTGATGAATGATTTGAGAAAAGTGCAAAAGCTGTGGCAAAATATTAATCACAGCATCATTAATGACCCTTGAACCCTGAGATCCGCCCAGCACCAAAATTGTTTTTTTTGTTTCAGTGAATCCCAATTCTCTTCGCAAGATAATCGCATCGCCATCAGTAACGGAAAATCTTACAGGATTTCCGACTAGTGCTGTTTTTTCTGCTTGAAAATATTGCTCGGCAGAAGGATATGCCACCGCAATCCTGTTGGCAAATTTGGCCAAAAACTTATTAGCCATGCCAGGTGCACTGTCTGACTCATGAATAATTATAGGAATGCGATAAACCCAAGCGGCCAAAACAATTGGCACAGCAACATAGCCACCTTTTGAAAAAACAACATCAGGCATGAAAAACAATAGTAGCCACAGTGATTGCAAAAAACCAATTGGCAATTTCACAAAATCAATAAAGTTCTGAAAAGAAAAATATCGCCGCATTTTCCCACTAAGCACAAACTTTGTGGCAATGCCATTTTCAGCCATTATTTTTTTCTCCATAGGAGCCCCTGAACCAACATACAAAATATCAGCCTCTGGACCAAGCTTAGCCTTCAACTTTTCAGCCACCGCCACCAATGGAGTCAAGTGACCGCCAGTTCCACCACCTGTCAATATAATACGCATAAAAATTTGATATTAAAAAATTGTCTTATCTTTATATAGCATAGCAATAATAAGCTCAAAAATCAATTTTCAAGATTTGCCTGTCTGGAAATATTAAGTAAAATTCCAATGGCGGACATTAGAAATATTAATGATGTTCCACCATAACTTATAAAAGGAAGTGGAATTCCAGTGAGCGGAACAAGTGCAATATTAGCACTAATATTTATAAATGCTTGCAGAATAATCCACATCGTTATGCCAGTTGCAAGCAATCTTCCAAACATGTCAGGAGCATTCTTAGCAATCTTTATCCCCCTAATTGCCAAGGCAACAAAAAGCAAGACAAGAACTGTTGCCCCAATCATACCGATTTCCTCGCCTATTACCGCAAAAATACTATCTCCTACCGGTTCCGGCAAATAATTAAATTTCTGACGAGAATGCCCAAGTCCAACACCAAAAAATCCACCACTGCCAACCGCAAGCAATGCTTGATTTATTTGATAGCCAATGCCTTGTGGGTCAGAGCTTGGATCCAGAAAAGTTAAAATTCTATCAAAGCGATATGGCTCAATTTTAATAAGAATCCAGATACCAAGCATGCCAAGACCACCAATCGAAAGGAGATGTTTCACCCTTGCTCCGGAAACAAAAAAAATGGCAACTGAAGTGAGTGCGATAACGCCAAATGTTCCAGTGTCAGGCTGCTTCATGATCAAAAAACCAATCAAACCCATGATTCCCATAAACGGCAACATTCCTTCAAAAATATCTTTAATACGTTCTTTTCCACGACTTTCAAGCCAGGCCGCAAGATATACAATAATAGCTAGCTTTGCCATTTCAGATGGCTGAAAAGAAAATGGCCCCAATTGAATCCAGCGGCTAGCCCCATAGACTCTCGAACCAACCCCTGGCACAAAAACCAAGATCAGAAAAATAACAGCCAGTGCAAAAAATGGAACTGCAACCTTTTTCCAAAAATGATAGTCAACTCTAGACAAAAAATACAGAGCAATGGACCCAGGAATAACACCGAAAAACAGTTGATGCTTGAAGAAATAATATTCATCAGCAAATCTTGTTTCGGAATATATTACCCCAGCACTAGCAATCATAATGAGTCCAAAAACAATTAAAACAGAAACCAATATCAATAAAGTTTTATCCGCCAATTTTGTTTGCATATTGTATTATATATTTTTTGATTTTTCTTTTCTCCATTTTTCAATTTCACCATGATTCCCACCAAGCAGTACTGGTGGCACAGTCCAAGAATTAAATTCTTCTGGTTTGCTATATTGAGGATATTCCAAATATCCCTCTTCACTGTGTGATTCAAAAATAGCACTTTGATCATTGCCCAAAACTCCAGGCAATAATCTTGTAATACTATCAACGACCAGCATAGCTGGAATTTCACCACCAGTCAGCACAAAATCCCCAATTGAAATTTCTTCGTCAACAACATTTTGCGCCACTCGCTCATCAACACCCTCATATCGCCCACAAATAAAAATCAATTGTTCATACTTAGCCAATCGATGTGCATCTTTTTGCGTGTATCGCTTTCCTTTAGCAGAAAATAAAATTGTTCGAACCGATGACTGATCACTTATTGCTGATGACTTTTTAATTGCATTTATGCAATTAAAAATAGGTTCCACCTGCATCACCATGCCAGCCCCACCACCATAGGGAGTGTCATCAACGTTGTGATGCTTATTATCAGTAAACTCTCGCAGATTATAAGTATTAATTTTTACCAAGCCAGCTTCTTTGGCACGCTTAATAATCGACTCCCCAAAATAGCTCTCAAAAATCTGTGGAAAAATTGTCACAATATCAAAACGCATAAAAAGTAAGAAACATTAAAATTAAAGATACTTCAACTACAAATTAACTCAACATTTTACTTTGCAGACTGACTAGATTTTCTTCCTTAACTTATCTGATCATAGCATGCTTTTTTAAATTTAAAAAGTGCTTATGGGCAGAAATTATAACAAAAAACCCGACCTGGTGGCCGGGTTTTAAAAGGCATGTTTTCAAGTTAGATGTTCATGTCTCCAAGAACGTCATCAATACTCTTTTTTGGAGCCTCAACTGGAGCTGAAACAGCTTCCGGCCGTGGTGTTCGTTCTCCTCGAGTAGAACCTTCTGGTTCATTAATCTTAAGGTTAACGCGCGCATTGTTTCTTGCACCAATAACTCGCAAAATAGTACGAAGAGCTTTTGCAGTCTGACCTTCTCTACCAATTACCATTCCCATGTCTGCAGGATTTACATCCAAAGTAATGAGAACTCCCATTTCATCAATTTTTCTTTCAACTTTAACATCTCCAGGATTATCAACGAGCGCCTTAACAGCAAACTCCAAAAATTCCTGATCTGTTGGTCTTACTTCTGTCATAATTGTATTTCATTAATTACTGATTAATTTCTAGCAAATAAATCGCTTTACTAGACTTGCCGAGAAAGAACTTTCAACGGTCGACCAAACCATTTTATTTTTTTAATCTTCTCTGTTTATAATTATAGTAAATTTTACTCTTTTTGTCAAAATAATTAATTTTTTCTTTTTCGAAATAAAACTAGCGCAGTCTTTAGGCAAATTTGAATATCTTGCCACAGCGACCAATTTTCAATATAGAACAAATCCAGCCTATATTCATCCTCAAATTCAAGATCAGAACGACCAGAAACTTGAGCCATACCAGTCACCCCTGGCTTAATCGTCAGCAAACGCCTGTGATATTCGTTGTATTTTTCAACTTCCCTTTCTTGATGAGGACGCGGACCAACCAAGCTCATTTCACCAGACAAGACATTAAAAAATTGTGGCAATTCATCAATGGAAAGCTTTTCAATGATCGCACCGACTCTGGTTTTTCTTGGATCATTTTTAATTTTATATAATGGTCCTTTTTTGATGCTCAATTTTTCAATCAATTTCTTTTCATATTCCAAAGCTTTTTTGCCCTCTTTGGTTTTTGTGTTTGTGCAAAACTCCCATTTCATGTAACGAAATTTGTATACATTAAATTTTTTGCCATCAGAGCCAATGCGCTCATTTTTATATATAATCGGACCACCCTTAGAATTTTCAAAAAATGATTCAATCCAAATAAGCAATGCAACCACAAGCATCAATGGTGAAAGGATAATAACAAGAATACTAGCACTGATAATATCAAAAGTTCTTTTCCAAATCTTTCCCCATCCCTCAAGTGGAGTGTGAATGATTTCAATAATCGGTTCGCCATTGAAAATTCCAGCCTCTGCCCTTGCAGTTTGCAAAGTTGTTGGAATAAATTTATATGAAATATTATTAATAGCACAATAATCCATTAATTTTTCCTGCTCAGAATCAGTAAGCAAAGAATCACAAATGATGATCTCATCTACACCTTTTTTTTCTTTAATTTCACGAATCACTCTGATACTACCACTTTCAATGTGTCCAACAATCTTATACCCCAATGATTTATTGGTTTTTATTAGATTTAAAATTTTGTCCAATTTTCCATTGCGACCAATCAAAAGAAGTCGATGCACGCCAATTCCCCTTGTTTCAAGCAAGTGTCGCTGAATTTTTTGCAAAACATATCTTCCTAGTGTCACAAAAAAAACTGTCAGCAACCAGCCAGCAAGAATTATAAAGCGAGAAGAAAACCATTCGCGCTTCAAAAATATTGTGACAATAATAATCACCAAAACAATTGAAGTTGCCGAAAAAACTTTCAATGTTTCCTGCCAGAACTTTCTAGTAACCTTAATGTTGTACAAACCTTCAATAGCATAGATAACAAGTGCCAATGGTATGATTACCAAAATTATATTCAAATAGGTCTGCATTGGAAAATTATACAATTTTGGTTTTAATTCTATAATTTCTGGAATATTTCTAATAGCAAATGCACTAAGTGAAGCAAGCAAAATCATGATTCCATCCATTGGAACCTGAATAGCGCTAAAAAACAATTCGCTACGTTTTTTCATATTTTTTAGTATTTGAAATTTTCATTAAAAATGTTGCTTATCAAGACAGCCGATAAGCCGGATTCTGTGGACGACAATCATTTATCTGGGCCAATTATTACTAATTGGCTCAAGCGACACCCAACCAATGCAAGCATTGGAAGTACGGTCTTGCATTCAAGTAAGGATTTAGCCGTTTCACTCCAAATATTACTATTAGGACTCACCCACAAGGGGTGCCCGATTTTCTCAAATCAAGGCGTCTCTGCTCGCACCTCGCGCATCACTGCGGACGGGAATTACCCGCTACCCTGCTCCTATTTGCATAGGAAATGTCCGGACTTTCCTCCCCAAAAAAATGGGGCAATTGCCTAGCTGACTTGATAAACAATATTTTCAATGAGCCTTTTTATTATAACACAAAGATTATAATATCAACATAATATATACTTTTTTGGTTATTTTGTCAATATTACTTCCTGCCTCCAAAATACCACTGATAAACTTCTTTAGTAACGGGAAGCGCACTAGTGAAACCCTCACCAGCACCTTCAACTAAGACAGCCATTGCTATTTGAGGATTATCATAAGGAGCAAATGAAATAAGCCAACCATGTTCCTGTTTTGCACCAACTCCAAATTGCGCTGTTCCAGTTTTTGCTGCAATTTCAATTGGCATATCCTTCAATGGTTGTGCTGTTCCTGCTAAGACAGTTTTGCGCATGCCATCTCTAACGACATTCAAAACATCACTTGAAACAAAATTGGAATTAATAATTTCTGGTTCGATAGAGGTGATGCTGCCATCATTCTTTTTTATTTGAGAAACAAGATGTGGCTTGTATAGTGTTCCACCATTGGCTATTGCTGCGGTGTAATTTGCAAGTTGAAGTGGAGTTGCGCTGACATACCCTTGTCCAATTGCAGCATGATAACTATTTCCTGTTGACCATTTTTCCTTTATATTATCAAGCTTCCATTGCTCGTCTGGAATCAAACCAATAGACTCGCCACCAATATCAATGCCAGTTAATCGTCCCAATCCAAAAGCATTATACCATTTTTTCATAAGGTTCATTCCCAAGCCTCGTATGTTTCCATACCCACCACCAACTGTATAGAAAAAAATGTCATTACTTTCAGCAATTGCAGTGCGAACATCACTTGGTCCATGCACTTTCCAATCTCCAAAAGTATAGCTACCGACTCGCAAAACACCACCAAGACTATCTATTATTGTCGATGGTGTAATAATCCCCTCTGAAAGTGCTGCCACTGAAATGGCTGGCTTTATTGTTGATCCAGGCGGATATTCACCGGAAATAGATCTATTAAAAAGTGGTTTATCAGGATCATTAATGAGTCCTGCATATTGATCTCCACTTATTTTATTTGCAAATAAATTGTTATCAAAACTTGGCACATTGACCATTGCAAGCACTTGCCCGGTGCGTGGATCGATTGCCACTGCGGCTGCGGTTTTTGTTTTTGTTTTTTCCAAAATACCATTTATGCTGTCATAAATTTTCTTTTGCAAACCAGCATCAACACTGAGCATAAGGTCACTACCAGGCTTTGGATTTATGATGCCAACTTCTCTTTTTGTGCTGCCCATTGAATCAACCTCTATTTGATTTGCGCCATGAGCTCCACGCAAATACTTTTCATATGATTTCTCAATGCCTTGTTTACCAATATAATCAGTAAGCAAATATCCTTCATTTTGCTGCAATTCTTTTTGTTGAATTTTTCCCTCATATCCAAGAATATGCGAAAAAACCTGACCATCAACATAGTCCCTAATGGCGGTTTTTTCAATACTAATTCCAGGAATATCACTCAACTTTTCAAGCAAGGCCAATGCTTGTTCATGCTCGATATTCTCTTTCAACAGCACAGGGTTTAGCGATTTAGAATTAGCATTGCTTTCCATGATTGCCAAAACCTCGCCAATATTTATTCCTAAAATATTTGAAACTTTTTGAGCAATTTCTTTTATCTTAGCATTATCTCTTGGGATTTCAGCAGGAACCAAAACAGCATCAATGGTTGGAATATTGTTCACCAGGGAAACACCATTGCGATCAAATATCCTACCCCTAGGGGCCTTTATCACAATAGAACGAATACTATTTCCTTTGGATATTTCTTGATAATATGAACCCTTGATTACTGTCAGAAAAAAGACCCGCAAACCAAGCATTGCAACAAAAATAAGTATCAGCCACCACAAATAATCAAACCATTGTTTTTCAAGCGGCTTTTCCATTCTTGATGCTTCTTTTTCTGTAGCAGTAAGAACATAGTCCTCGATTTCAAGACCAGAAAATTGCCTTATTCTATTGTTTCTAAATTTAAACATTATATATTATTCAATTACAAATGTTTTTTAATCTTCTTTAGGACGACAAAACTAATTAAAAACAAAAACACATTATAAAAAATTTGAATAAAAATATTCTTAAAACTTCCAAACTCCTTGAAATATGTATTAAAATTTTGCAAATCAAAAGCAACCAAAAATGCCATTGTGCCATTTGAAAGAATTGTTGCAAAAACAACAAAAAAGAAAAACCAAACCAAACCAACACCGCCAAGTTCGACAGAAAAACGTCTAGAGAAAAAACTAACAAAATAGACAATCAAAAGAAAGACAATTGCGTGCGAACCAACCTGAACATACCCAACAAGATCATAAACGATCCCAAAAAAAACTGCCAACCAAAAAAAAGAAAAGAAACCATCAATAATAGCACCAGCCAAAACAAGCATCAAAACAATGTCTCCAACCACAGAAGTTGGAGCAATCAATTTCAAAACACTTGTTTGCAAAACAATTGCAAAA
The DNA here is from genome assembly GCA_037140955.1 of bacterium. Taxonomy (GTDB): domain Bacteria; phylum Patescibacteriota; class Minisyncoccia; order Moranbacterales; family GWC2-37-73; genus UBA12068. The sequence goes on from JBAXDL010000011.1 coordinate 28,796, forward strand.
AATAAGACTATAGCATAAATAATATTTTTTTTCATATTGCTACTATTTAGCACTCTTTATAATGAAAACTGTTTGCAGTTTTGAAACTTTAAGCGGTGAAGAAATAACAGCCTGTTGAAATAGTCCGTCATCAGAAGATCTGACCTCTTGCACAGATCCGACATATAGCCCACGTGGAATTTCGCCCCCAACTCCCGAGGTCACAACCTCATCACCAACAGCAATAGCATCTGTTTGCAAAATCATATCAAAAATTATACCCAAACCATATTCCCCCTTTGCTACACCCTTTGTGTTGTTTTGTGATGTCATCACGTTGACCGTGCTTCTTGAATTTGTAAGCAAAACAACTCTTGCACTTTGCAAACCAACATCTTGAATTCTTCCAACCAACACACTCGAAGAAACAACAACCGACATGCCATTGACTACTCCATCAACACTTCCTTTATCAATTTCCAGCCAATTATCCATGCCATGCGGATCTTGACTTATTATGGTTGCAGCGGTTAATTCATATTTATCCCTTGGCAATAATTTCAATTGCTCACGCAATATAGCATTCTCACTTTGCATATCATTTAGCATGGCATTTTTAGCTACAAGTGTTTGATTTTCTATTTGTAATTTCTCATTTTCATTTTTAAGTTGACCAATCGATTGAACAAATTCACCAAAATTAGCAACACCAAAAGAAACAGAATAAGAAATTTTTTGAAAAGGAAGAAAGATTATTGCAGCAACACTGCGAATAGGATTGAAAAAATTATAAGGATTAAAAGCAATCAATAAAACAAAAAAACTAGCCACAACAACCACCTTAAATAATTTATTTACAAAAAATCTTTGCATTTGTTTTTACTATTTTTTCTATTTAAATGATTTTTCTCTTTGATCTTCAACCAAAACATCCTTCAGAATCTCAAGATCTTCCAACACTATTCCAACACCACGCACAACAGCAGTCAAAGGATCCTCCATCATCCTAACAGGCATCTCTGTTTGATTTGCAACCAACTTGTCTAATCCCCGAATCAGACCGCCGCCGCCAGCCAGAATTATACCCCTCTGCATAATATCAGAAAGTAGTTCTGGCGGAGTTTCCTCTATTACTGTTTTAATATTATTCACAATAATCCTGATTGAACGCGAGATAGCTTCTCTTATTTGCTCATCATTTACAATGACCTCTTTTGGTAATCCACTAACAAGGTCACGTCCCCTGATGGAAAATTTTAACTGCTCTTTCAGTGGATATGCACTTCCAATTGCAATCTTAACCTCTTCTGCACTTTTTTCACCTATCAACAAATTGAATTCATCTCGACAATAACGAATAATATCCTCATTCATTTCATCTCCAGCCACTCGTAAGCTGCGAGCACTAACAATCCCACCAAGTGAAATAACGGCAATCTCAGAAGTTCCACCACCAATATCAACAACCATATTGCCGCGCGCATCTGTAACAGGAAGCCTTGCTCCAATAGCGGCAGCCATTGGCTCTTCAATCAAAAATGCCTCACGTGCTCCTGCACTCATGGCAGCATCAATCACAGCCTTTTTTTCAACTTCTGTTATTCTTGAAGGAATTCCAATCAAAACCCGAGGCTTCGGAGAAAAAACAAAAGAATCTTTACTGACCTTATCAATAAAATATCTAAGCATTTGAGTGGTGATTTCAAAATCACTAACAACTCCATCCACAAGAGGCCTGGTTGCAACAATGTGTCCAGGTGTTTTTCCAACCATCCTTTTTGCATCGCGTCCAATTGCTAAAACTTGTCCCGTACGCTTGTTCACTGCCACTACGGATGGTTCATTTATTATAATTCCCTTACCCTTAACATAAACCAGCGTATTTGCAGTTCCAAGGTCAATGCCAATATCTCGTGAAATGTTTCCAAAGAAATTACCAGCCACTTTCTGCCAAAGATCTTTAATTTTTTCTTTCATAATTATATATTTTTTTATCTCTAACCTTTTATTAGCATAGCTTTAATAAGCCAAAATGTCAAAGTAGCGCCAAAGAAAAAAATGACCACAAGGAGCCATTTTTTGGTTTATTTTACAAAAAAATATAAACTATAATCCATATTTATCCTTATTTGCAACATGCTCCTGGAAAGTCTTAGAAAAAATTGTTTTACCAGTCTTTGGATCACTCAAGAAATAAACGTACTCGCTTGTCTGAGGATAAACAGCTGCCATGATTGATGAAATTCCAGGATTTGAAACTGGCCCAGGAGGCAAACCTTTATACAAGTAGGTGTTGTATGGAGAATCTGTTTTGGTTTCTGCAATTGAATGTTGACGTTTATTTCCACCTAAAACATATTCCAATGTTGCATCACTGCCCATTGTCATACCAATTGATAGTCTGTTCCAAAATAGACCAGCAACTATTTTTCTGTCAGCGTCAATTGCAACTTCGCCCTCAACGATGCTTGCCATTGTTATTATTTCATATAAGGATTTTTTCTGAGCACCAATTTCATCCAAAATATTTTGAGTTATTTTCCCACCAAAATTTTTGAGCATCTTGTCAATGATATCAGCACTGCTTGCATCTTTAGCAAAATAATATGTATCAGGAAAAAGATATCCCTCCAATGATTTTCCTTCAGGAATTTCTTTCAAAAATTCATATTTATCCCTAAGAATTTGATTTGGATTGCTGGTTATGGATAGAAATTCTTCACCAGAAAAACCATTACTGGAAATTTTTTCTGCCATTTGCCTTAAAGTCAAGCCCTCTGGAAATGTTATAGGAATTCTTGTCATCGCAACTTGCCCACCAGTAATGATGCTTGCAATTTCTGGAATCTTAAGTCCCACTGGGAAATCATACACACCAGCAACTAATTTGTGCAAATTGCCTTCTTTCCACAGATATAAAGCCAAGAAGTATTTACCATCAATAACACCCGCCTTGTTCAGTTTCTCACCAACAACCAATGCATTGTCTCCTTTTTCAACAAGCACGATTTTTTTCAAAGTAGCACCTCCAATACTATAATTTATTTTAAAAAAAACATAAAAAAGACAAGCGATAATAGCCAGCACTAAAAATGCAAAAATTTTCTTTTTTTTATTAAACATTATAAAAATTAGAGATGAAATTATATTCCCATTACCTGCACAATCACATCTCTTTTGCGAGAACCATCAAATTCTACAGCAAAAATGCTTTGTTTTGAGGTTAGTAGCATTTTGCCTTTCTCAATTGGAATTGTCTGACTAACACCAGTCAAAAAAGCCTTGCAATGAGAATGACCATTGCTTCTTCCATCTGACTTTGAAGTTTTCCTAAGTTCAAACAAGTCATGCGAATAGCGATCATCCATAGGTGCCAATCTATAAAGCACCCTCATGAAATCTTGCATTAGCATTGGCTCATTATGATTAATGATAACACCCATGGTTGAATGTGGAGCAAACACCACAACATTGCCCTCCCTTACCATTGAAACATCAATAGCATCTTGAACATCTTGTGTGATGTCAAAAAATTCAATTTGATTCTTGCTCTCGAATTCTATTTTTTGTTTGTGTATTTTTATGTTCATATTTGCGCTGCTAGTTATAAATTTTTTAATATGGTATTTGTAATTTTGCAGTATTATTTTCTAAAAACTCCAGCAACAACTTTTGCTGCTCTTTTGTCTAATGCATTTATTATTATTTTATCACGAGTGGGTTTTTTTATCAAAGCTGCCAATGCTATTGCAGCATTTAACTTGTGCTTTTCTGTGATCTTTTTTGTTCTGGTGTCCAAGGCCCCACGAAAAATTCCCGGAAAAACCAAAACATTATTGATTTGATTTGGAAAGTCTGATCTGCCAGTAGCCACAATTGCAGCTCCACCTTTGAGCGCCTCGCTTGGCATGATCTCTGGCGATGGATTACTCATGGCAAAAACAATGGCATCTTTGTTCATTTTTGCAACATCTAAATGTGAAATAATATTCGGCGCACTAACCCCAACAAAGATGTCAGCACCAATCAATGCCTCCTGCAATGTTCCCTGCAAATTTTCAGGATTAGTTATTTTTGCAATTTCTACTTTAAAGCTGTTCATCCCAACAGTTCTTTCTTGATAGATAACACCACTACTGTCAACCATTACTATTTTTTTTGCACCATAGCTCATGAGCAACTTCATGATTGCAATGCCAGCCGCACCGGACCCGGAAATTACTATCCTCACATCCTTTATTTTTTTCTTAACAACCTTAAGTGCATTAATCATTCCCGCCAAAACAACAATCGCTGTTCCATGCTGATCATCATGCATCACAGGAATATTCATTTCATTCTTCAACCGTTCCTCAATTTCAAAACAACGCGGTGCAGAAATATCTTCCAAGTTTATTCCACCAAAAGTTGGCTCCAGTGCTTTAACAATCTTAATGATTTCTTCTGTGTCCTGCGTGGCCAAAACAATCGGCACAGCATCAACACCGCCAAGTTCTTTGAACAAAAGAGCCTTGCCCTCCATCACTGGCAAACCAGCTTCTGGACCAATATTTCCAAGTCCGAGCACGGCACTTCCATCTGAAACCACCGCAATCATATTTTTGCGCACGGTATATTCAAAAGAAAGTTTTTTGTTTTTTGCAATTGCCCTGCAAACATCAGCAACTCCTGGAGTATACAACACTGACAATGTCTCTTTTGTCAATTTTTTCTTACTTTTCACTTCAATCTTGCCACCAATTTTCTTTGATAATTCAATTGCATTCATAATTTATTATTAAATAAAAGTTAAAAGTGCTTGCAAGAATACTACTTTTTCGGAGAAGCTAGTTTTAACTTCTTATAAACACTACCAGCAGAAACTGCGCCCTCGGCAACTGCAGTAATGATCTGACGAAATTTGTTAGAACCTGTTGTTGCATCACCTGCCGCATAGACATTTTCAATATTTGTCGCCTGCGCTTGATCAACAAAAATATACCCTTGTTCGTCAGTTCTGACTCCAAGATTTTGTGCAACCACAACACCAGGAACAGATCCAATCTCTATAAATACGCCCTGAACTTGCAATTCTTTCTTTTGATCGCCAATTTCATATTCCAAAGCTTCCACTTTCTCATTTCCAATAACATTTTTAACTGAAGTAAAAGTACTGCAAGCAATTTTGCCATTTTTTGCCATTTTTTGATCCCAAGCTGGTTCAAATGTTTTTGTGCCTTCCTTGTACAAAAGATGCACGCTATTGGCAAATTCAGCCAAATGCAAAGCCGCAGTGGCAGCTGCATCACCACCACCAATCACTGCCACATCTTTTCCTCGAAAAAACATCGCATCGCAAGTTGCACAATATGAAACACCTTTGCCGAGAAATTTATCCTCACCTGGAATATTCATTTTTCTGGCCTTCATCCCAAGCGCAAGTATAATTGTTTTTGTTTGATATTTTTTTCCATCAGCAGTTGAAACCTCAAAAAAATCATGCTCTTTTGAAATCGCATTAACAGCATCTGCAATAATAATTCCACCAAGATGCTTTGCTTGAGCTGCAAACTTTTCCATCAAATCCTTGCCAGAAATAGATTCTATTCCTGCCCAATTTTCAATTTCAGAGGCCTCGGTAACCTGCCCACCAATATCAGTCCCAATTATCAAATGATTAAGTTTATAGCGTGAAGCATAAATTGAAGCACCAAGCCCAGCGGGTCCCGCACCAATAATAATAAGGTCGTACATATTTTTTTATTTTATGTTTATATAACTTATTTCATTATAATCCAAAAAACGTTCTTTTAAAAGAACAAAAAAAGAACGCTGCAAAAATACAACGTTCCAGAAAAATATTTTTATTTATTTTTTATGACAATGCCTCAATTTCCTTTTTCAATGCATCCTTTGGCTGAACGCCAGTAAATTCCTTTACAACTTTTCCACCTTTGAAGATTTTAATTGCCGGAATAGACATAATGCCAAATTTTGAAGAAATTTCCGGATTTTCATCAACATTAATTTTTCCAACCTTAGCCTTGTCTCCAATTTCTTCTGCAAGTTGCTCAACAATTGGTCCCATCATTTGACATGGTCCACACCATGGTGCCCAAAAATCAACCAACACTGGTACATCGCTTTGCAAAACATCTTTCTCGAAATTCTGGTCTGTAAATTCAAATTCTTTGCTCATAATTTTTTTATTATTAAATTATTTTTATTATTAAAATTTATTACTTTCCTTTTCTTTTACCACTTTTTTCATATTCCAAAATCGCCTCTTGCAATTCTTTCTCATCAAAGTCTGGAAAATGCTTTTGTGAGAAATACAAATATGAATTAGCAATATCCCACATCATGAAACCCGCACTAAGATGTGGTTCTCCGCCAGTTCGGATCAACAAATCAACAGCAGGAAGATTCTTAGTCATCAGATTTTCCTTAATAATTTCAGCCGTTATATTTTCCGATTTCACTCCACTGCCAGAAATTGCACGCACAGCGTCCAACATTTCATCATCACCACTATAAGCCAAGAAGAATGTCAATTCATGCTCGTCATAATGAGCTGTTTTGGCGATTCCCTCCATAATAATGCTTTTCAATGAGGTTGGAAATTGCTGCTCCCATTTTCCCAGCACATTTATTCTTACGCGATTGCGATGAATATCTTCGTTTACTATCAATTTACTGAAATATTCTTCATATATTTTCAATAATTCTTGCTTTTCGCGCAATGGTCTTTTTTGCAAATTTTCTAGCGATGAACCCCAAAAAGACATAGCAAAAATACCATTATCAAAGGCATATCGCGCCAACTGTTCCAATTTTTCAGCACCAGCACTGTGACCCTTCCATGGCTCAAGCTCTTGTTTGCTCGCCCATCTTCGATTCCCATCAGGAATAATGGCTATATGACGAGGAAGATTTTTTTCAATATTAGTTGACATTAATTTAATATTTTATGATTCTTATATTTATTCAAATTTCAAAACCCAAATAACAAATATCAAATAAAATCAAAATGTCTTAATTTTTGACATTTTTCATTTTAATCATTCATTTGAAATTTA
>JBAXDL010000012.1:0-28775 GCA_037140955.1 bacterium
CAACATCTGAAGTATCCCAAGTGCCATTGCCATTCATATCAAGATACCAAGTACCCTTAGTAAATACTCCAATCTTAAAAATAAGTGTTGAATTTACAAACCCTGCACCCACGCTCTTTCCCGCACTCATCCCAACCGTGCAAGTTGCATTTGTGCCACTGCATGCGCCTGTCCAACCAGTGAAGGTTGAGCCGGCTGTTGGTGTGGCTGTCAGAACCACATTGGCTCCAGAATTGAAATTTGCAGAGCAAGTTGCTCCGCAAGAAATTCCAGCAGGGGATGATGAAACTGTTCCTGTGCCTGTTCCTGATTTTGTCACATTGAGTGCAAAAGTTGTTGGTGCAACTGGTGGAGAAACAGAAACCATTTGCAAAATCGAACTCACTGCTGGAGTCAAATTCACTCCATCAGAATCAACCAAATCAATCGAAACAGCAACACTGCTTGTTTGATTCGTGTTTGCAACTCCGGTGAATCCAACACTCACAACTGGAATGTTGTCACCAATTGGCAAAGTTGCAAGATTTGTCATGCAACAAAATTTTGCCATCTTGATGCTGCCAGCCATTGGAATTTCATTGTTGGCAACGCAAACAAATTTGTTGCTTGAGACAGCTGAAACAACATCGGATTCTGGCATCAGCATGGCGTCAGCATTGAGAATGTGGTTTATTAAAAAAATCACATCAGCGTTGTTGGCAATGGTTATGATGTTTTTGTCATAAATCACATCCATTTCAAATCCTCTGAAGTCAGTGGTGTTTGTTTTTGCTGTGACTGGAATGAAAATCTTTTGCCCTGTTTGAATTGAAAAGTTTGGCATTGAGATTGATTCAAATCCAGCTTGAGCGTTTGTTGCAACAAAAAGCATCAGTGTCAAAATAAGCAGCAACCAGCGAAATTCTTTGTTCTTTTTCATTTTTGCCTCCTTGGCATGGATTGTTTTTTGACGTTTGGATTTGATATTTCAAGGGGAATTCTCCCTTTATTTTTGTTAAAGTGCATTATCTTTTATATCACAATAGGGCAGAAATGTCCATAATTTTGAATATTTTCAAATTTTGCTTGGGGCTTTACTTTTGTTTGAAAGTGTGCTTTAATGCTTTGGTAACTTAAAAACATCATTTTGGAAGAAGGGCGGGATAAATTCAAATGAAAAAGGGGATATTTGTGACAAATTCGAATCAATTCACACAACAAAAATGCTTGTTTGAGGGAAAAAGTAGGATTGAAAGATTCAGGGATGAGTTTTCAGGAATTGTTGCGGTTGCAAAAAAGCAATTGCGCATGCTGGAAGTGCACACTGAAATCTTTGAAGATGAGTTTGAAAGATTCAAGGCCAGGCAAAGAAAGAAGTCGAATTTGAAATTTGTGCTTCATGGTGAGGTGTTGCCCCAAGTTTATGTTAGAAATAATTTGGAATTTATCAAAAAAAAGAATCACTTCAATTTGCCAACCAGGTTTTTTGATGAATCGAATTTGAATAATTTCGAAAAAGTCAAAAGTCTGATTGCAAAAAATGAAGAAATTTTCAGGAAGCTCCATGTCCCACCATTCGAATGATGTTTTGGTTTTCCGACACCTGCTTGCAACGCAAGCAGGTGTCTTTTTATTTTAGAGTTTTTTCTATCCTATCGACAGTGATTTTGATATCATTAATTTTATCTTTTATATCCATAAGATCACGCCTTAACTCGCTAATAGATATTTTTATTTCATCCCTTAAGTCAACAATGCTATCCTGAAATATTTGCAAGATATCTTCTTTTGTTATTTCTTTCATATTTTTTTATTTATATGCCAAAAGTATAGCATTGTGTTTTTTTGGCGTCTAGTGATATTTGACGATTTTTTTGCGAGTGATACAATATAGTTATGAATAAAAAAGACTCAATGCCAAAAGACCAAGTTGTTGCAATCCTTGAACAAATTCAGGGTGATTTTAAGGTTTTTGGGGAAATGTTAAGTGATATTCAAAAAAGCATAAAGAACCTTGAAGTTAAGTTTGACAGGGTGATTGAAAAGTTTAATAAGGCATAAAAATAAATATCTTAAAATAAAAATTGTATGTTTTTTTCAAGTCCAAGCGCAGATTTGAAGGTTATCATTTTTTTACTTTTCGTTGCGGTGGTGATTTCGGTGGTGGCATATTTTGTTTCAAAAAAACCATTGGTTGGAGTTTTGACAATGTCGCTTTTGGGGAATTTGATTTTCTTCCTTGACTCTGGTTCAGAAATATTTGATATTTATAATTTAAAATGGATTGTTGTTTTCACTCTTGATTTTTGGCCATATCTGAACATTCTTCTTTTGCTCGTTATTGTCTATAAATATTTCAGACATCGTAATGAAAAAGATACGAAAAAATAGTCTTTCAAGGCAGCTACTAATTTCAACATTGGTGGCTGTTTTTGTTTTTGCGCCATTGCGATTGGAACATTTTTGGAAAAGTTCCATTGTCAAAGCCGTTGATTCTGAATTTGATTGGATTGACAGTGATGGATTTGAGCACATTGATGGAGAAGTTGTTTGGCCATCAGGAGAGCATTTGATTGAAAAAGGTTTGCAAATTGAAAGCACTGGCACATTGATCATTGAAAAAGGGGCAAAAATTTTGTTTGCAACCAGCCCTGATTTTCCAACAACCTTGTCTGTTTCTGGTGATGGCAGAATTTTTGCCAGTGGCACGCGAGAAGAAAAAATCTCATTTTCTTCAGTTGATCCAAATGAAAGATTTTCAATCAATTTTATGGCCAATTCTGATGGTCAGATTTCATTTTTCAGATACGTTGATTTTGTTGGGACAAAATTTTCTTCCAATGGCGGAGGAGGTGTTTCGTGGGGAAAAAATTTTTTTGGTCAGACTGCTCTGGCGGCACAAACATTTTTTTCATCTGTTTTGGATTATTCTTCTGGAAAAGTTCATGTGGAAAATTCAACCTTCAAAAATGGCAGTGTAAATGTCAGCAGCTATATTCCAAAAGAAAACAATGCTGGTTTTTTGGAAATTGTGAATTCAAATTTTGATTTCGATGAAAATGGCATCGCTGTCACTTCTGATTTGCGCTGCGATCAAAGCATTTCAAGCGAAGTTTGCAAAAATCATTTTCTTTTGAAAAACAATTGGTATGGAAATTTTCTTGGACCAATGCTTGATGGTGAAATTGTGCAAAGAGGATTGAGTATTTCTGGTCAGTGCAAGCTTGATGGTTGGAAAGTTTCCGATCTTGTTTCTGACCCAGTTTTGGTTGTGCCAGGAATCATGGGCGCAGGACAATTTTTGGGAAAATGGCAATTGGATCCAATTTCGCACACCTATGACGACCTTGTGGCTTCTTTGGAAAAAAATGGCTTTGTTAAAGATGTTTCTTTGTTTGATTTCCCCTATGATTGGAGAATCAACAATGAAACAAATGCAAGATATTTGCAGGCCAGAGTTGAGGGAATTGTCAGTCAAACAAAAGTTTCCAAAGTTGATGTGGTGGCACATTCCATTGGAGGTTTGATTGCTAGGGCCTATGTTGAAGAAATTGATGGCGCGCAATATCAAGACACCATCAACAAGTTGATCACACTTGCAACTCCAAATGGTGGCTCTCCAGCTGCATATTTGAAATGGGAAGCTAGTGAGGGATTTTTTGCATTAAGTGATAAAATTGCAAAAAATCATTTTCAGCAGGAGGCTGAACATGCTGGATATTCTGATTTGCTCAAGTATATTCAAGAAAAAATTCCCACCGTCAAAGAACTTTTGCCAATCAATGATTACCTTGAAGACGCTGCCACGGGAGCAATGAGAGCATATCCATCTGGATATCCTCGCAACACTTTCTTGGAAGATTTGAATTTGGATGTTAATTTGGAAAAACTCAAAAAAGTTCAATATGTTGCAATTGTGGGAAATTTGGAAAGCAATAGGAGTACCATTTCAAAAATTCGCGTGACGGAAAGTTCCATTGTTGGAAAGTGGCAGGATGGTATGCCAGAAAATTTTTATGATACAAAAACAGATAGGGGGTTGACTCGTTATTTTGGTGACGAAACCGTTCCTCTTGCAAGCGCAACATCAATTCCAGCTGACAAATCCATTGAAATCAAAGCTTCTCATCAGGAATTGCCTGATTCTGCTCAATGTGATGTTTTCAAAGAGCTGACCGGAAAAACAGTTTGCGATTTTATGGACAAGTGGCACATGACCAACATTTTGCTGATTGATGTTTTTTCCCCAATCGACATCCAAATCATTTCACCATCTGGAAAAAAAATTGGAAAGAATTTTGACACTGGGGGAACTTTTGATGAAATTGATGGTGCCTTTTATTCTGGATTCGACAGTGAAAATGAATTTGTGACCATTCCGAATCCTGAAGATGGGGAATATCGAATTTTGACACAAGGCACTGGGGATGGAAATTTTCGAGTGGAGGCGGTCAAGATTGTGCAAGATCCAGTTGATCAAACGAAATCAACAGAATCAGTGGCAATCATTAATGGCGTTGCATCTGTTGGCGCTGCCAAAGAATTGAAAGTCTCAGTGGTGGGCGAGACGGTGAAAGATTCAAATGCTCCAGTTGTTCCACCTGTTGTTGATGTGCCGCCAGTTGTCCATCCAACGCCTCCACCAGTCGTCACGCCGCCCATTGTCACAAAAGATGACCATCATGGTTCTAGTCATAAAAAGTCACACAAAAAGAAAAAGAAAGCTTCAACAAGAAGCAAGAAAATTTTGCAAACAAAAAAAGCCATTGCTTTCAATTTCAAAAACAGCAAACAAAAAATTGTTTCAAGCACTTGGCAAAATGTTTCCAAAATCACAAAGAGTTGGAAAGATGTGATTCTTTCGCCAATAAAGTTTTTTCGAAGATAGTCTTTTATTGCACTGACAAGTTTGTTGGTTTGCTTGGTGCGATGTTGTCAGCCACAGAGATGGCATTTCCAACATTTAATCTTTTTCCTGTAAGGGTTTTTGCGATATCGGCAGGAGCTTGAAATGTGTCGCCAGTTGTCAGGATGATGTTTTTGAGTTGTGCATTTGTGAGGTTTGGATTTTTGCTTTCAAGTAATGCTACTGCACCAGTAACCATGGGAGCAGAAAATGAAGTTCCTCCAACGCCTGCATAGGAAGTGTTTGAGTTAAAATATGTTGTGATAATGTCTTTTCCTGGTGCGGCCAGATCAATTGTGGTTGCTCCATAATTGGAGAAATCTGAAATTATATCATTTCCATTTGCATCATCTTCACTGGATGCGACTGAAATTATATTGTTATTGTCATATGATGCAGGGTATGCCGGTGTGATGTCGTTGTTGAGCGAGTCATTTCCAGCTGAAGTTATAAAAAGTCCAGGAAAAGAGGTGATTGCATCTTTTTCTGCTTGTGAAAATTCAGTTCCTCCAAAGCTTGCATTGATGATTTTTGCCTCATTATTTTTTGCAAAATTCATGGCTTTTACAAATGTAAAAGTGTCCAAATCAAAACGCAATGCCATGATTTTAATGTTGTTGTTGTGACTCATGCCGGCAATGCCAATGGAATTGTTTGTTTGAGCTGCAAGCACACCAGAAACCCAGGTGCCATGTCGTCCAACGTCTTGTTGTGCTTGCGTTGTTGGATCTGTCACCATCAAAACTTCAGCCATTGGATCATTGTCATTTGCTTTGAAGTCCCAGCCATGATTTGGACATCCTCCGGCAATGACTGCACCTGTATCACTAAAACATGTTGCTTGTGTTCCATCCCACATGTTTCCAGTCAAATCCTCGTGATTGTAATATACGCCAGTGTCAATGACAGCCACGACAATGTCGGTACCAAATGTTGGAGCTTCAAAATCCCATGCAGTTGATGTTTTTGTTTTTGCAAGGTTAAATTGAACAGGGAAATCGATATCATTGACGTTTGTGATGCTGGGATATTTCTTGAGATTTGGCTCAGCATATTCCACGTTGGAATCTTTTTTTATTTCCGCCAAGGTTTTATCAAAATTTGTGGCTTGAATCAATTGGGTGTTTGAATCTTTAATCTCGTCTATTTTGCTGGCATTTTTGTTTTGCACAAGAGCGTCTGCTTTTCTTTGGCCAGTTGAATTTTCAAGGTCTATTTTGTTTTTGCGATATTTGACAACAATTTGATTGTCGACAATTTCTGGCTGTTCTGGTGTGGTTGCATCTGTTGGGGTTTTCAAAATTTCAACTTTTTGATATTCCACATTTTTGGCATTTGTTTTTTGCTTGAAGGTTAAGTTTGAAACACAAAAAAGAGCCGCAACAAGAATGCAGCCAACTTCAAGACCAATCAATTTTTTTTGTTTCTGTTTCATGATTTTAATATTTTCATTTTAGCAGATTTTTGGGTTTTTTGCCAAAATTGAGTGATTTGGTCCTATTGCTGTTTTTGTGCTATTATTTCAAGGTAAATTGGTGCTTTTAATGATCATTATTATGAAAAAACAGATTAAGAATTTTTTGGCAAAAAAGGAGAACTTGTATTTGACGCTGGCTTTGTTTTTTGGGTTTATTATGGTTTTTTTGAATCCTCCTTTTGCTGGCGTGCCAGATGAACATGCACATTTTTGGAAAGCCTGGTCAGTGGCTGACGGATATTGGCGTTGCAGTGGTCATGACATGATTCCACAAACAGCTTCAACCTTGCCTGACAGCATCAAGCCGCTCAAGATCAAAGGAATTGATGGCAAAAAAATTCCCCTTGGAAAGGTTAAGATGGAATTGTTTGCAGAGAATAATTCGCAGATGGTTGACATCAGAGGTGCTGGATGTCCTGGAACTCCTTTTGGATATGTTCCGCAAGTGTTCGGCTTGAGAATTGGGCAATCAATTGGATTGTCCGCCTTGGCAACTTTTTATCTTGCAAGATTGTTTGTTCTTTTTTCTTCGGTGCTTTTGGTTTGGTGGGCGATCAAAACCATTCCTTTTGGAAAAATGATTTTGTTGGTTTTTGGCTTGATGCCAATGACAATTCGACAGTTTTCTTCATTGAGCTATGATGCATTGATGATTGGGTTTGTGATGGTTTTTGTGGCATACATTTTGAAACTTGCTGCTGAACCTGAAAAGATGATCACAAAAAAGCAGATTGCCTTTATTTTATTTTTAATTTTGTTTGGATTAAATGTTAAGTTGGGATATTTTGCATTAACACCTCTTGTTTTTCTTTTGCCAAAACAAAAGTTTCCTTCAGTGAAAAAATATTGGATTTTCTGCGTTGGCTTGGTGCTTATGAGTGGTCTTGTTTTTGTTGGAATTCGTTCACTTTTTGTTGATATTGCTGTTCCAACCTGGACTGATCCACAAGCACAAATGTCCTATGTTTTGCACAATCCGGTCTATTCAATATTTTTGGTCTTTGACACCATCTATGGGTCCAAGGGTGCCTTGCCATATATGGAGGGGATATTATTCAAGCTTGGTTCTGGTGAAGCTTTGGATTGGTGGGTTTATATTGCTTTAATGCTCGGCATGATTATTCTTGTTAAAAATGAAAAAGAGGAAGTTTTTCTGACAAAAAAACAACGTTGGATTTTTATTGGGACATTTTTGGCTAATTTGATCATGATACATCTTGCTTTGTATATTGGTTGGACCGAAGTTGGTGCCGAGAGAATTTCAGGTGTTCAGGGTCGATATTTGGTTCCAATTTTGCCAGTTTTGTTTCTGGGGCTCTATAAGGCAAATTTCTCTCTTCAATTTGATTGGATCAAAAAGCATTTGCGAATTTTTGTGATATTGTTTTTTCTCTACATTTTTGCTTCTATTTTTTATGCAATATACAAGGATGCTTATGACAAATCACCAGCTGGACAAAGTCACTACGAAAGTTATTTAGAAGAAAGTAATTAATTTATGATGGCAATATTTCAAGGGATGTTCTTTGTTTTAAGTGTGTTGTTGTTTTCTTTATTGGTAGTAAAAAACAGGACGCAAATTTTTGTTTTTCGTGCGCTCGGCTTGATTTTTTCTGTTGCAATTGTTTTTTCCTATCACTTGAATTGGATTGCAAATTTGCCAATAACAATCCCTAAGCTTGGTTTTTTCTTCTTTGTGATTTCGCTTGGCATAATGTTCAAACGCAAGCTTGGAATTGCTGATATTTCAAAGATAATTAATGAATTCAACAAAAAGCAGGTGGCAATATCGATTGTCATGCTCGTCGTTCCTTTTTTGTTAGGAGTGATTTATTTTCAGTGGGATTTGAATGCTCCGAGATATTCCACGCCTGATTCAGGCACACATTACTTGTATATGTCACAAACAGCAAGAACTGGATTTATTCCGCTTTTTTCTGCCAGTGAAATATATCCAGCATCCGGTGGGCTTGAGGTCTTCAGGCTTCATCATGAATCTTATTTGCCAGGCTCGGTAGTGTCCTTTTTTGTTATTGATAAATTGCTTGGATTTGGCGGCAAGCCAATTTCTTTTCAGTTTTTTAATATATTTTGGTATGCCATAATTTCTGCTTATTTTCTGCTTATTTTCAAGGAGAGAGGTTTTTTAAAATCATTGCTGGTTGTTGTGGCGGCATATATGATGATTGCCCTCGGCACATTCTTTGATTTCGTGGCTACTTCTTATAGTGCTCAACTGTTTGGTCTGTTTTTGCTTATTTATTTTTTGGATACCTTTCAGGAGTTTGTTAAAAACAAGGAAGCTATCTGGTTGCCAATGTTTGCAGTAGCATCGCTTGGCATGACCTATGTGTATTGGTTGCCAGTGGCTGTTGTTTTTGTTTTGAATTCATTAATTGGCAATCTTTGGAATAAGTTTAAATTCAAAGATGATTTTTGTACTAAAAATATTTATAAAATATTTTTCATGACAATGGGGGCGTTTGTTTTGAGTTTTGGATATTTGCTTGTTCTTTTGCGCATCAACATGTTGAGTCATGCTGTTGATGATGGTGGATTTAGTTTTCAAAATCAGATATTATCAGATTCTATGCTTGTTGGGTCTGTTGCATTGGTCTATTTTGTTTTTATTTCAATTGGTAATTGGAAAAGAAATGAAAATAATTTTTTGGCAAATATTTCATTTGCTATATTTTCTTATGCGCTGGCATTGTTTGTTTTATATGAAAAAGGTGTAGTTTCGCATTACAGTGCAGTAAAAGTTATGTATCTCCTTGTTCCTTTGGTTTGGGTTGTTTTCTTTTCTTTTTTGGACAAGGTGGTAGTGAATTATTTTTCCTTCGATAAGCTGAGTTTGTTATTGCGCAAAAAAAGTGCCTTAGGGTGGCTATTTTTGACATTTTTGTTTTATTTTGTTTTTTATGTTTATGCTGATAATAGCAAGTGGGTTTCAATTGATTTTTTGCCGCTAATGCAAAAGAATTTTGATCTTATTTCCGATCAGAAAAAAGATGCGATCATTAGTGACGATCAGTTGGTTTTATTGGATATGATAAAGAATGATTTTGCTTGGACACTGCAAGAAAATAGGCTTATTATTATCGCTCCACCAGCCACAGCACTGTGGGCTTTTTCCTATTCTCATGTTTGGCCTCGCACTTTGAATTTGTTGACTGGTGATATTGAGCAGGGAAATGGCGCATTTTCTCCAATGAGCATTTATTCTCCCAACATTATTGACTATAGATATTGGCTTTCAGCAAATGGTGAGCACGTTTTGGTTTTCTTTGACACTGGTGACAGCAACAAGTGGGCAAAAAAAGTTGGTTTCAATTTTGCTGATTATAAAGTTTTGGCCAAGGAGGGCAACAATATGTTGTTGCAATACGCAAAGTAGTTATTAAGTTTTTAATATTAAAAAGATGAAAAAATTTTTAAGAGAAATCTTGCAAGACAAATATCGCAAAAAGTTGCAGCGCATTCAGATATTATTTGGTCTTTTTTACACGAAGGACAGATTAAAGCATCTTGGGGACAGGGCTGAAGTTGGGGATTATTCATATGGCAAACCGTTGGTATTTCATTGGGAAGAAAAAACTAAATTAAAAATTGGAAAGTTTTGTTCAATATCAGATGAGGTCAAAATATTTTTGGGAGGAAATCATCGCTCTGATTGGGTTTCTACTTATCCATTTGCTGGATTGTCTGGTCAGTGGCCTGAGGCTCAAGAAATAAGTGATCACAATGTTTCCAAAGGCGATGTTGTTATTGGCAATGATGTTTGGATTGGTTTTGGTGCAAACATTCTTTCTGGCGTGAAAATTGGTGATGGTGCAGTGATTGCTGCATTTGCTTTGGTCACAAAGGATGTTGCGCCATATGCTATAGTGGGTGGAAATCCAGCCAGGGAGATTAAGAAGCGCTTCAATGATGATCAGATTTCTTCTTTGTTAGAAGTTCAGTGGTGGAATTGGCCGATTGAAAAAATCAAAAAAAACATCAACAATATTTGTTCCAATAATGTTGAAAATATTTCAAATATTGATTAGTTTCTCATGACAAAAAAAGACACTGAAAAAAACAGTGTCCTTTTTTGTTAAGATTTTTATTTCAACATCGTCCACATTCCAACAAGGATGATAACAGCCCCAAGTCCTTGTTCTATGTGCAATTTTTCTTTTAGAAACAATACATTTGCAATAACGATAACTATCAAACTAAACATGGTAATGAATGTTGTTATGGTTGTTGATGACTCGGCCAAGTGGGGGATTTTCAGTAGTGTGTTGTTTGTCATGATAAAGGCAAAGCGAGCCATGAGTGCACATATCATAGAAACGATAAAACGCCAGTTTAATATTAAATTGCCAAGGCCCTTTATAGAAAGAATGTTGCCAGAGATAAGTTCTCTGTGTCCAAGTAAAACAATTGATGTGGCGGTGGTTATTGAAAAAACAACAGTCCAGAAAATGACTAAATACATATAAATATTTTTTAATTATGATTATTTTTATAGCTAAGACTATAAACCTTGTTTATTATTTTTGCTATTTTGGTTGGCCAAACTTTTTCAAACATTTGAATGTCCTCAGCTTGTCTTCTGTTTTCAGCAAGGCCAATGCTTGTTTCGCTTTCTGAATAAATTCTATGTGAAACTAATGTTTTTTTGATCCAAACAAATGATCCATTTTTCTGGGAAAGATCATACCAAGCTTTCCAATCAACATTAATGCTAAACTTTTCATCAAATCCAAACTGACCAATATTGTTTTTGCAATATGCCACAGTGGGGCATCCAATTGGACTGCCTGTTGCCAGAAGCCAGCTCTTATTTTTTTTGATGCTATTTTTAAATGCAAAAATAAGCAAAAGTATTATTTTTTTTATAAAAAAATTCAAGGAATTTTTGCGAACAAATGTTTTGTCTTTTCTGTGCACAATTTCATCATAGCTTGTAAAGATTATGATGGCATCATTGTTTAATGCAATTTCCTTTAGTATTTTTTCGGTATATTGAGGGTGATAAACATCATCTTGGTGGGCAAGTGTCACAATTGAAGAAATTGCTGACCCTAATGCAAAATTCCAATCATTGGCAATGCCTGTTCTGCTTGGGTTTATGTGATAGGCTATGTTATTTTTTTTTGTAATATTTTCCAAAAAAGCACTCGGAGTTGAAGTGCATAAGATTATATTGCTTTTTGTTGTTTGATTGTTTAGCGAATCAATGCAATTTTGCAAATATTTCGATTCTTTGTATGCCAATATTGCAAAGGTATGTTCTGAGTTCATGTTTTATTATTGATTTTTTATTTCACTTAAGGCCTCTTTTCTTACTATTTCAGAAATGTTTCGCTCAGTTCTTTCAATCATGTTTATTATTTTGAAAATAATCATGAAAACAATCACAAAGCCAATGAAGATGAATGTGTTCAAGCTTTCTCCGAACCCAAGTTTTTCAGAAAAAAGATGCACTTGTGAGGGAAATATCGAAAACAGCATGATGCCAAGCCAAACAACACTGTTGGCGAAAAATTTGAAAAAAGTTTGACTGCGTTCTCTGCGAAAAAACTTCAAAAGAGCATTCAGCCAAAAGACAAAAGCAATTAGTGCAAAAAATAATTGAAATATTGTAATTGAGAGCATAGTTTTCTTTTAGCTTGAGATCATCATTTTTATTAGAGTTTTGAATCCATTTTGCAAATTCATTTTGTGAACCTTGCTCATGGAATATTGAGTGTAGCGAACTTCAATCGGTGTTTCTGTGAACTTGAGCTTGTTGCGATAAATTTCTCGAATCACTTCGCTGTCATATTCATAGCGATCAGTTTTTGTGTCAATCAGTGAAATGGCTTTTTTTGAATATGCTCGAAAGCCTGATTGTGAGTCAGTGACCCAAAGGCCATATATTGCCCAAGTGCAAAAATTTCCAAAATGATTGGCTGCAATCTTCCAAATAGGCATGCCTTTTGGGTTTTTGAGGCGTGATCCAAGCACAACATCAAATCCATCATCAATCAATTTTAGCATTCTTGCGATGTCATCAGGATTATGTTGTCCATCGCCATCAATAGTGATCACAACATCAGCATCGAGCATTTTGGCAGCCTCAATGCCTGTTTTGGCAGCAGCTCCTTTGCCACGATTCAAAAAATGTTTAAGCGCAATCACGCCATTTTCTTTTTTTGCATTTTCATATGTTTGATCAAAGCTGCCATCATCAATGATAATAATATTATTGTATTTTGAGGCTCTTATTTCTTTGATGACATCACAAATGACACTGTCTTCGTTAAAGGCGGGGATTACGATGTAGATTTTACTTGTATTTGTGGACATGTAATTTGTTTAATAAAAAAGCCGTTACACGATAAGTATAACAGCTTTTTTGATTTTGTTCTAGTCTTTTGTGTGTTTTTTTATAATGCTAATGATCCATCAGTGACATCCTTGGAAAGTGCATCATCAGTTGCTTTCAATTCCTGGTCAATCCCTTGCAATTCGCTGTCTATGGCTTGCTTGTTGTCAGCAGGAAGTGGCGGAAGTTGCGCCTCAGTTGTCACTGGTGTTTTGGTGGTGGTTAGCGCTGCAGGGGCTGTTTTCGGAGCTGCTGCTCCTTCTTCTGGCGTTTTTGGAGAAAATCCACAACCTGAAAGCACAAGCACAAACATTGGAAGCACAATCAAAGCTATTTTTTTGGAATTATTCATTGTTATTTTTTTATTGAATTAATTTTTTCTGATTGTTAATGCTTGTCTATTGAACTGATTCAGTTGAGGATGGTGTTGTTGTTGGTGTGGCAACTTCTTTTTGCGCCGCAAGAGTTGCGCGGATTGCTTTCAAATCTGCCTTGATTGTTGTTTCAAAAAAGTTTTTGATGTCTTGACGATCTTGCTTGATGAGTTCAGGAACTTTTCTGGCTTCTTCTAGTTTTCCTTTGAATTCTCCTTCTGATTTTCCACAAACAAATGCTTGAGTTTCTCCAAGTGTTGCCATGAAAGATGCTTGATCAGCTGTCAATTTGTCAATTTTTGTTTGCAGTGTTGCAATGTCAGCTTCAAGTTGTGTTGTGTCTGCTCCAGCAGCCTTCAATCTTGCAAGAAGTCTTGAAAGTCTTGCTTGCATGTTTGCAAAAACACCTTTTTGCATTTGGTTATTTTCTTGATAACGAGTTACTCTATTTGCAATCTTTGCCTCTATTGCTTGGCATTTTTCTGCTGTCAATGCCTCTTTCTTGTTTTGAAATTCTAGTTTTTTTTCTTGTCTGAGTGTTTCAATATTTTGTTTGTTAGCCTCGCGTTGTGTTTCAAATGCTTGCTTGTTTGCTTCTCTGGTTACTTCAAAATTTTGCTTATTTGCTTCGCGCGTGGCCTCCATGGTTTTTTTGTTGGCCTCGCGTTGTGCCTCAAATGCCTGTTTGTTTGCCTCTCTTTGAGCTTCAACTGGTTTCACTTCTTGGGCAAAAGCAATTGAAGTTGGCAGCACTACTGCAAATGCGAGCGCTGAAAGCGCAATCTTTTTGTTCATAGGTTTTATTTTTATTAATTTACCTTAATATTATATCATTTTTCTTGAAATTTAGCAGAGATGTTATGCACAGTAATGCATATTGATTTATATTTTCCAGACAATTGCTCAAAAAAATGAAATAAGATATAATGTAAGGGTAAATTAATGAGTAAAATTAATGATTATGGAAAATCCAAAGCCGTTTATTTCAGTTGTTGTGCCACTGTATAATGAAGAAGGTAATGTGAAAGAATTGCATGCGCGCATCCTGAAGGCCTGTCAGGAACTGGCAAAACCATTTGAAATTATTTTCATTGATGATGGTTCTTCTGATGGAACAGTGCGCGATGCTGAAAGTCTTTCACCTTTGACACTGATCAAATTTCGCAAAAACTTTGGACAAACTGCTGCTTTTGATGCTGGAATCAAGCAGGCCAAGGGAGAGGTTGTGATCACCATGGATGGAGATTTGCAAAATGATCCTGCTGACATCAAATTGCTAATTTCAGAAATGGAAAAAGGTTTTGATGTTGTTTCTGGTTGGAGATTTCATCGCAAAGACAATTTGAGCAAAAAAATATTTTCACGCACAGCCAACATTTTGAGAAAAATTTTGATTCATGACACTATTCATGATTCTGGTTGTTCATTGAAAGCATACAAGAGAGAATGTTTTGCTGATTTGGATTTGTTTGGTGAAATGCATCGCTTCATGCCAGCGCTTTTGGAATTGGAAGGGTATAAGATTGGGGAAGTGAAGGTGACGCATCATCCTCGCGTGCATGGTGTGACAAAATACAACTGGAAACGTGGCATGAAGGGCTTGGTGGACATGGTTTCTATTTGGTTTTGGCGAAAATATTCCAACAGGCCACTGCATCTTTTTGGAGGAACAGGCATGGTTTTCATTGGTTTGGGTTCTGTCATTTTGGTTTGGATGGGAATTGAGAAAATCTTCTATGGCTATCCAGTGGCAACTCGCAACTGGCCTCTTTTGGGAGTTTTCTTTGTGCTGATTGGAATTCAGCTTTTCATTTCAGGTCTTTTGGCTGACATTTTGCTCAAAAATTACTACAAAAATCAAGGCAAGATGAATTATAATATCAAAGAAGTTGTAACAAAATAGTATTTTTCTGGAAGTTAAAAGGACCTGACAATTTTTTGTCAGGTCCTTTTGGTTATTCTTCTTCTACTTTTGATTGCTCATAGGCGTATAGACTAAGCTTATGACAACCCTTTTTTTCCTGAGTGATCTTTTTCCAGCCAAGAACTTGTGTGTAGTATTCCCGTAGACAATCAAGCGCTTGGTCACTGATATCAAAGTGGACATATATGGTGAGAATTTTCTCACCATTTTCCTCTGTGATTTTCGGAGTTGCAGTTGTTGATTCAAATTCAACTGCAGTGATTATTTCACTGATGTCTCTTTTTTCATTAATACTTAGAAAAGCAAATGAAGGGGTGGAAAAGATTGCATGCATGTTGGCTCCTTTTTATCTTGGGGATATTTCAGCAAGAATCAAACTGTTTTTTTGGTCAAAGGAAAACTCACAATGGCACTTTTTTATGCCACTTTTGATAAAGGCAATGCCATGCTTTGTTAGGATTGGTGCAGTTGTTTGGACGCTAAATTTTTTGTTAGTGTCCTTCTCTATTTCCTTGTTGATCATGGCCATGAGAGTAGCAGCAGCCATTCTTTCATCTAGATTCCTGACCTTGAGCATCTTTGGACTTGTGTACATTGTTTGTACCTCCTGGTTGGTTTTTAAAGTGCTAGGCACCTTTTGTATTTCATTTATTATAAACACAATATCGCTCTTTTGTCAATATCTGGGGCATTTTGTTGTTTTTAAGTGGGAAATGGGGTAAAATATTAATATTAAAAAAATTAAAAATAAAACATGAAAATATTGATTATCAATCATGAATTTCCACAAATGGGAACTGAGGCTGGTGAGGCTAGTCTTTATCTGTTGGGAGAGTATTCCAAAAAAACTGATTTTTGGGTTGACTATGTGACGGTTTCTGAGGATGATCAATATCATTTCTTGGAGATGGGTGGCAACATTTCCATTCATCGTTTGCCGATCAATAGAAACAAAAAAATGTTGGAGCCTTGTCAAAAAAAGAATTGTCCAGTTTTGCCTGGAGAGCGTACAAATTTTCGTTGAAACTTGCCAAGCAAGCAAATTTTGATTTGGCGCATGGCTTTTTTTCTTTTCCTGCTGGAGTTTCTTGTTTGCTTTTGCGCTGGAGAAAAAAAATTCCATTTCTTGTTTCAATGCAGATTGAAGATCTGTTTGCGAGGATTGGAAAAATCGCAAGCTATTTGCTCAAAAAAACTTGGAAAAATGCATATTTCCTAGTTGCCAACAAAATAAAATTGCGTGACATGATTGCCGAGGCTGACCCTCAAAAAGAAATCACCATCATCAGCAAGGGAATTGATGTGGAAAGTTTTTTCTCTGACAAAAACAAGCGCCACGAAAATGATTTTATGATTTTGTGTGATTGTCCTGTGACTCCGATCAGGGGAGTGCGATTTTTGGTGCAAGCTTTCAAGTTGCTTGCTGGCAGATATGAGCAAGTGCGCTTGGTGGTTATTGGCGAGGGAAATGATCGAAAATCGCTGATGGATTTGACTCAGGCCTTGGACATCAATGACAAAGTTGTTTTTCTGGGTGAAATTCCCGCTGCTGACGTTTTGCATTATTATCAAACGGCGGATGTTTTTGTTTCTCCTTCAATTGATGAACAGGCTGACAATGGGGCTTTTGTTCGAAAAGCCTTGGCCACTGGTCTTTCAATTGTTTCAACCAAAGTAAATGGGGTTGAAGAACTTGTTTTTGAAGGAGAAAACGGTCTTTTTGTTGCACAAAAAAGTGCCGATGATTTGGCTGAAAAAATTGAAAAGATTTTGCTTAACAATGAATTCAAGAATTTGATGGAAAAAAACTCTTTGGAGCTTGCGCAAAAACTAAGTTGGGAAAATAATGCAAAACAATATTTTGATTTGTACACAAAGACCAAGAATATTGCCAGCATCGAACAATAAAATTTTTATTATTCCAAGCCCTTCTCAAGAGTCTCAATGTTTGGCTCGCTTGAGAAAACAAATTTTTTGCGCATGAAGAAATTCCAATTTAGCACCAAGACAACCGCAATCATTTTTGCAATCATGATTTTGAAATTGAAGTGATCAACAAAGATCCAAAGAATAACCTCAGTCCAAGCCAATCCTCCAACACCAATAAAAACAAAGAGTGGAAGCTCTTTTTTTATTTTTCCAGAACTTTGAAAGACCAGTATTTTGTTGAGGGAATAATTAGTGGTGACTCCAACAACAAAACCAAAAGCAGCAGCCACCAAATGATTGAGGCTGGTGAAATGTGTCAGGACATATAGCACTGCCATGTCAGACAATGTTGCCATGCCACCGCAGACGAGATATTTCAAAAACTGACGCATGCCCTTGGACGTTTTTTGGGGAAGAAGGATGTCAAAAATGTTATCGATGAATTTGGTTAGAGTCATATTTTTTGTTTTATTTTTTTATTTCTATTTATTTGAAATTTCTTCAGCTTTGATGACTTTCACGAAATTGTTTGGGTTATTGTCAACCAGAATTTCAAAGACATTATTTTCGCTAGCATAAGCTTTTTTGAAGTTTGCCATGTCATTGACGCTGCCGGAAAGTTTCAACGTTCTTGATTTTCTGTCAGTTGAAACGACAAAATAGTCCATCTTGTTTTGCTCGAAAGTTTTCTTTTTGAAGTCAATAAAGCATCTGCCCACAAAGCGCTCGCAAACAGCGCCTTTGTCTGCCCAAATTTTCATTTCATGAGCACCAGGCAGTGAGTTCAAATATGTTGCTGCCTCATAGCTTCCTTCTCCCATGCCCTTGAGATTGACAATAAAACTGTTTGGCAGAATTTCACTAGCATAGGCTAAAAAGTTTGGCTTTACTAGAAATAGACTGACAAGCAAAATGAATATGGTTGCAATCAAGGCTGCCAAATTTGGCAAAAACTTTTTTATTTTTGAAATTTCCAAAAACTGAGTTGCTCCAATAGCTGCCAAAACAAAAGCCAGGGGATATACCATGATTTGATAGCGCACCGTGTTCACTACTGCGTTCACTGCGCTGCCAAGATAGAAGATGAAAATAAAAATGATGATATATAGTGCTGTGATACTGCTTCTTTCAAGTTCTCTTTTGCGAAAAATACTAAAAGTTGCAAAGACAATAGCCAAAAGAATTAGGGGGGAGATGCTGAAGATCAGGCTGTACATATCACCAGAAAGAGCTCCAATATATTTGTATGGAATACTGCCAGCGCCAATGCCCTTGGGAGAGGCGATGATGCCCTGAATGTCATATATCTTTAATCCTAAATATACATGTGCAAAAACAAAGGCAATCAGTGACAAAAATGCTCCTGTTGCAAGTTTTGTCCAAATGCTTGCGTGTTTCACGAAAAAATCAAAAACAATTTTTGAAAATTTGGTTTTAAAAACAAAAATATCAATTCCCAAAAGTCCAATCACACCAACAAATAGTGGCCAAGTTGAGGCAAAAACTTCATTTCCAATCGTTGCTCGAAACAATGTTGAAAGTTTGACCCAAGTTGCTGGAAAAAACACAAAAGCGCTCAACATTGCACTGGCAAACAAAATGGCATAATTCTTGAAGGCAAGTTTCAAATATTTTTCAATGCTAATTGTCTTGTGCGCCCAAAAGATATATTCCAAAATGAAAATCAAAAAGAAATAGACAAAAAGCACATTGGCAACATATTTGTCGATTACAGACAGACCCAAAAAGAATCCCGAAGAGAGAAGGAATTTTCTTTCACCATTTTTCAAGAACACAAAAAGACTAAGTGTTGAAAGAGCGGTCAAAATCCAAAGCATCGCATCGGCATTGATGATCAAGGAAATTCCAAGCAGTACTGGAGAAAAACCAATAAAGATGGTTGCAAAACGGGCCGTGTTTTTTCCTAGCAATTTTTTGATCAAGAAATAGAAGAGAGGCAAGATCAGTAGTGTGAAAAGAAACACTGGCAAGCGAAGATGAAAATACAAATCTTGAATTTGCGCAAGCTGCTCAGGAGTTTTTGCTTCATAGCGCAAACTTTTCAATGTTTTTGGGTTTTCTTTGATGAATGGAAGGCCGGCACCTGAAATTGCGGCAATTGGAATTCCAGGCTTGTCACAGATATTGGTTTTTTTCCAGGCTCTGTCTTTGATGGCATTCCAAAAATTTGGCACGCGACCATATGACCAATATGGCTCATCAACACCGGAGAAGTTTGTTAGTCGATTGTGGCCGAAATAGAAGCTTGAAAAGGCGATTGTTGCAAACATCAAAATTGTGATAATTCTTGCTTTCATTTTTTTGTGAATAAAAATTAATAGTATTTAATGGCTAAATGGTAGCATGTAATTTTCTTTTTGTATAGCTTATTAATAGTTTAAAATGATGTTTTTTGTGTGGCAAAAAACCTTTTACAAAAAAGCTTTATCCTGTTATACTGTCTGCATATGAACACTGTATGTTTTGAATTAAAAAAATATTGATAAATAGTAAATCAAGCAATTAAATGAAAAAAAATATTATTGGATGGAGTGGTTTGGCACTTTTACTTATTATGGTAGTAGCGATTTTTGTGCGCACCTATAAATTTGATGATTATTTGTATTTTAAAATGGATCAATCTAGGGATGCCTTAATGATCACCAATGCAGTAGAAAATGGTCCTCAATATTTGCCATTGCTTGGTGCACGCGCTGGAGCGGTGAAATTGAAGCATGGTTTTTTGCGTCTGGGGCCAATTTTTTATTACTTTCAATATGCTAGTGGTGTTATTTTTCACTCAACAGAGGCTTATGTCTATGCCTATCCCGATCTGTTTTTTTCAATTCTGGCCATACCGCTGGTCTTTCTTTTGGTTGGATTGTATTTTTCAAGGAGAAATGCGCTGCTCATTACGGCGATGTATGCTTTTTCATTTCTAATCATTCAGTATTCTCGTTTTGCCTGGAATCCAAACTCTCTGCAATTCTTTTTGCTGCTCAGTTTCTATGGCTTGTTGAGATTTCTTGATGAATCAAGCAATAAAAGAAAAAATTGGTGGCTGGCGCTTTGGATGACCAGCATGACAATAGGTTCACAGCTTCATTTTTTTGGATTCTTTTCTATTGTTGGTATTTCTGGATTATTGATAATTTTTCATTATCAATTTTGGAAAAAGGAAAATGTTTTGGCTTTTCTTAAAAAGGATGAATTGAAGGTTATTGGTCATTATGCTTTGATCATGACCTTTATTTTTGCAGTTTTTTATACCCCTGTCATTATTAGTGATTTTTATCGAGGAGGAGAGAATACTCATAATTTCTTTGAGGCACTAGGCTCAAAGGCCGAAAAAAGACCGATTGTTGAAAAGCTCATCAAGGATTCAAAGGAGAATCTTAAATATTATTGCTTGCTGACGACATCGCAATGTTATGGTAGTGATATTAAAAAGGATTATCCTGCAATATTTGCAACAGCATTGATTTTCTTTGCTGGTATTGTTTTGGTTGTGAGAAATTTGCGCAAAAAAGGATTGACTGGAAGAAAAAGAGATTTTCTGATTTTGGTGGTGGCATGGTTGGCTGTTTTCACAATTCTGACAATTCCTGTTGCATTTCAACTCAGACCGCGCTTTTTCATCGTTGTTTTTGCTATTCCATTTATTTTTCTTGGTTTTATTTTTGAATATTTTGATGAAAAAACAAGTAAAAAGCAGGCAGCTTTGCTGGCAATACTTATAACAGCTATCATCATCGCATGGAATACTAATGGAACAAGGGCATGGTTCAAGGAACAAGCATCTTCACAAAAGAAAGATGTGGATGTCAAAAGAACCTTGATCTTGAAGGCAAAGGATGGTGTGACGCTTGGGCAATTGAAGGGTGTTGCTGATTGGATGTATTCTCGTCATCAAAAAGATTCTACTATGTATTTTTATGTTAAGCCTGAGCATGTGCGACCAATAACATTCTTGCTTCGTCAAAAGCATGATTTTGATCTTGTTGCAAAAACAATGACCATTAACGCCGATCCAAAAGCGCAATATTTTGCAATCACACCTGTAAAAAATGCATTAGAACCTTTGTATTCAAAATATCCAGACAACAATATTTCAGTGATTGCGCAGCAGCAATTTGGTCAACTCTTGGTTTCTGAAGTTGCCGTGAATGACCGCAGCGTTTCACCATCATTCAGATTTAACAAATCTTCAAGAAAAGAGGACAGAATTTTTTGGAAAGACGTTTTTGGCATCAAGGATGATCCAAATAACAAGAACATTATCGAACTTGGCGGCGACGAATAAAAAATATGTATGATATTTTATTGAAAATAAAAAGTATTGCATTTAAATGCTTTGCGAGATATCCAACAGTGATTGTTTTGCTTGCCTTTGTTGTTTTAACTTTGGCATTCACTTTTCCAGTGGTGGCTCATTTGAGCACTGAAATTCCAAAAGGAGGAGGTGATGTATATCAAGTTATTTCTAGCATTGATGTGGAAGTTGGACAAATGAAAGCACTTGCTTTTCCAAAAAATGTTGTTTTTTTGTTAAAGAAAATGAATGTTTTTGCGCCATATGTTTTGTTTAATTTGTTTTTTGATAAATTTGCGGCTTATAATATTTTATTCCTTCTGACTTACATTTTGAGCGGATTAGGAATGTATTTGTTGGCTATGTATTTTTGCAAGAATAGGGCAGCATCTTTTTTGGCTGGAATTATCTATGCTTTTGCTCCTTTTCATTTTTATCAGTCGGTGTCTGTTCATTTGGGAAGCATGCAGCAACAATGGATTCCATTTCTTCTGCTGTCGCTGTTTCAGTTTTTTGAGAATTTCAAATTAAAACATTTTTTGTTTCTTTGTTTTTTTGCTTTCATGATTGCAATGGCTGAACATCAAATGCTGGCCTTTTCTGTGTTGGCAATTTTTATGGTTGCGGTTTATAAAATATGGGTAGATAGGACTATTTTGAAAAACAAAAAATTCTGGATGTATGTTGTTTGTTCTTTTGGTATGTTGGCTATGGTGGCTTTCTTTATGTTTGGGGATATGCTGAAAGTTGCAACTTCGGATAATAATTTTCTGGATGCAGGTGAAAATGCCGCTAATCGTTATTCTATTAAATTTCTTGATCCAATTGCTCCACCAATTTTTCATTCAATTTGGCCGGGAGTGAGCGAGTCTGTGCAGAGTTTTGTGCTGGGTGACTTGAACCGGGGGTCATATTTCATTGGATTTTCAGTGTTGGGTGTTTTGATATATTTTGCATTATTGATCAAGAAAAGAAGGCTATCAGAGATGTCTGAAAAAAAATATCGACAAAATGTTGTTTTTTGGAGTGTGCTGACTTTGTTGTTTTATCTTTTTTCACTTGGAAATTCTTTTTCACTTGGCAAAATAACGATTTATTTGCCTTTTTATTTGATTTATAAAATCTTGCCTTTTTATGAGAATATTCGTACAACAGGTAGGATGTTTGTCTTTGTGATGATTGGAGTTGCGATGCTTTTTGCCTATGGATTTATACAATTGCTTAAAAAATATCCACAAAAAAGGTCACTTCTTGTTGCTGTTTTTTCGGTGGTTATTGTTCTTGAGTTTTGGGTGGCACCAATTGGCACGATGATTGTTTCATATTCTCCTTTTTATGATCAAATTGCAAAAGACAGTGAGAAATATAAAATCCTTGAAATACCAGGCTCAACGAGTTATGAATTTGCTAGTTATGCCATGTTTACAAATTCTGTGCATGGAAAAATTGCTCTAAATGGAATGCCGCTGGCCAGAAAGATTAAAGGAGAATTTGACATGCAGCAAAACACTCCCGTGATCAAGGAGTTGCTTTATACTATTGCAAAAGGCAATGATCCAGAAGAAAAAGGTGTTGATGACATAATTTCCTTTGATTATGCCACCAAATCAACAGACTTGCTTAATTATTATGGAGTGAAATATGTGAATATTAGTAAATTGTATGCGGATGAAGATGTCGTGGCTCTTGCGCAAAAATTTATTGAAAAAAATATTGCATATGCAAAAAAATATGAGGATTCTTGGTTGATTTCTTATGAGGTTGCTAAAAAACAGTCAAGTGGATTTTATTTTCAACTTGATGATGCAACTAGTGAACTTTATTCTGCTGATTTTGTTGGCACCAGCGGGAACAAGAATCGCGAGCTTGGTGATGGAGCGAGCTTGAAAATTGTGAACATGGGAGTCGCAGCGATGAAGGTGAATGTTAAAATCAGGTTAAATGGTATTGCTGGATTGAAATTTTTTGCCAAGCAATATGCTGAAAGCAGCATCATCTTGGATGGCACAGAGCAGGAATATAGTTTTAATGTTGATATTGCGCCTGGTATTAATATTGTTCCATTTGCAGTGCAAGATGCACAAGCGCTGCCAGTTGCAATTTCAAATAGCAAGAAAAAACATCAAGCTGCTGTCGTTTCTAATATTTCAGTTTTTAGTCAAAATTAAAAATACAAAAAATACTGTATGGATAAAAATATTTTAAAATCAATCTCAAGAAAAAATTGGATCTTGATTGGAATTGTCTTGATTGGTATTTTTTTGCGTTCATATAATTTTGAGCAATGGTTATATTTTTATCCTGATCAGTCTCGCGACGTTACTATTGTGGATGATTTTATGGGCGGCAAGGAATCTTTGCCATTGTTGGGATTCAAGGCTGCTAGCACTAATTTTCAGCTTGGTGCGATGTATTCTTATTTTCAAATAATTTCAGCCAAAATATTTGGTTCAAGTCCAGCCTCTGTTGCTTATCCTGATTTGTTTTTTGGGATTTTGACTATTCCACTTTTGTATTATTTTTTGAAAAAATATTTTTCTATCAACTTCGCACTTATTCTTGCTGGATTATATAATATTTCTTTTTATGCTGTGCGATATTCACGTTTTGCCTGGAATACTAATCCGATGCCTTTTTTTGTGCTGCTCTTCTTGCTCTCATTGCATGAATTTCTTTTCAGCAAAGGCAAGACATCATGGTGGTGGATTTTGTTAGCTGGTATCTCTGTGGGTGTCGGAGTTCAGTTGCACACAGTCTTGTTGGTTTTGTTTCCGATAATGTCGCTGCTCGCTTTTGCTTATATTATAAAATTTGACAGAAGTGCTTGGAAAAAATGTGTAGCAATTTTTCTTTTTGCCTTACTCTTAAATGCTGGCCAAATTTTGAGTGAAGTTAGGAATGAATTTGCAAACACTGGGTATTTTTTCAATGTCTTGGGGGAGCGTTCTCCAGAAAAGAGTAATGGCTTGGCTGCGAATCTCGTTGCTAATGTGATTTGTCAGGCACAGTCTAATGTTCTATATCTATCCTCAATGGAAAATAATGACAATTGTGATGCATTATCTTCATTTAAGTATGACAAATCTGCCAAAAGTAATCCTATTGCTTATTTTGTTGTAGTGATTAGTTTGTTGTTTGGACTAATTATTTCTGCGGCTGGATATTGTTTGATTGCGTATTATCTAAAAAGGGAGAATGATAATAAAAAAAGGTTATTTTTGGGTTTGATTTTGCTATATGGAACATTGACATTTTTGATTATTTTGCCAATAATTACGCACAATGGGCAGGTTAGATATTGGATGCCTGTAATGTTTTTGCCGTTTTTGTTTTTAGGTCTGATTGGTAAATTTTTGTTTGAAAAAACAGGGAAAAGGGTTATTCCAATTCTTTTTTTGTTAGTGTTGGTGCTGATCGGACTTAATTTCTGGACAACATTTTCTGAGGCAAAGCAAAATATTGCCAAAACAAGGAGCAATGCCCAATACGTTGTTTTGGGTGAGCTTGAAAATATTAATGCTTATATCATTTCTCAAGCAGGAGCTCAGCGCGAAGCTTATATATTTGGAGGACAAAAATATATGCAGAATTTTTATAGACCTCTTTTTTATGTTGCATCTAAAAATAATTTTGTTTTAAACAGGGGGCCGCGTGATCCTAAAAAAGTTCCTGAGGGTGTTCCAATATTTTTCATTGGTCAAAGTTTGGAAATGTCAAAAAACTCCAAATATGATTCAGTTCCTGAGGATGCGGGATTGAAGGTGAAAAGTTATAAAGGTTTTGGCAATATTGGTGTTTATCAAGTAACTAACTAATTTTTGATATTTTCGTTTGGTCATGAGTAACTATTTTGGAAAAAAAAGACAACAAATGCCTAAGCATTTCTGGATTTTGGCTGCTATTTTGGCATTAGGAATTTTTTTGCGCGTTTATAATTTTCACTCTTGGCTAGTTTTTGAAGGCGACCAAGTTAAAGATATTGGTGTTGTGGGATCGGTGGTGGTTGATCGCGAACCTTGGCCATTGCTTGGTCCTGATATGAGCAATTCATCAGAGGGTGGACATGAAAGACGTTTTCGCTTGGGACCGATTTATTATTATTTTGAAATTATTTCTGCTAAATTGTTTGGCTTAAGTCCTGCATCTTTAGCTTATCCGGACTTGTTATTTTCAATTTTGACTATACTGCTACTGTATTATTTTTTAAGATATTATTTTGAAATCAACACAGCTCTTTGGTTAACTGGGATATATGTCATTTCGTTTTATTCTCTATTTTTTTCACACTCTGCATGGAATGTGAATTCAATTCCATTTTTTACTGTTTTATTTTTGGTTGCGCTTTATAATTTCATCATATTAGGTGAAGAAACTAAATTAAAGTGGATTTTGGCTTTGGGTGTGGCTATTGGTGTTGGGATTCAATTGCATGCAATTTTATTGATTTTATTTCCAGTGGTTTCTTTATTGACATATGGTATTTTTTTGAAAAAAAATCCGATTATTCATAAAAAAATTGCAATTGTCTTTATGCTGGTTTTGTTTTTTAATTTGGGACAAATAATAGGGGAGCAGCGAAGCGGTTTTCGCAATACTCGAACATTTTTTGTTTCAATGCTTGATTCTGGTGTGCACAATGATAACACGTTGGCTAGAAATATTTTAAATGATTTGGTTTGTCATTCTCAGGCTAATTTTTTTATGGTTTTTCCAATTGGTAATAATATTTGTGATTTTTCTGTTTCGGATATGCTTGCTGGAAATTTTAATGAAATTACAGCTGAGAAAAAGGAGGATATTAATTTTTGGATCGGTATTTTTTGTGGCGCCGTGTTCTCAATTGTTGGCTATCTCTTACTTGGTTATTTTTATTTGAAAGAATTGGAAGCTAAAAGAAAATATTTCTTGGGATTGATTTTGCTTTATCTTGTAGCTTCATTTTTTGTAATGCTTCCAGTTATAAGTCCTGCTTTGCGTTATTTTAATCATACTTTTTTTGTGCCACTTGTGATGCTGGGGTTGTTGGTGAAGTTTTTAAGTTCAAAATTTTCTAAAAAGTATTCTTTGGTGGTTTTAATGTTTTTATTAGTTATTGGCGTCTGGAGTAATTTTTCTGCCATTGGCGCTGTTGTTAGGGATGATTTTTCACATAGTAGGATAGTTTTGGGTCAAATTGAGCAATTGGCAGATTTCATAATAGCCAATAACAATTCAGACAAAAAGGTTTATTTGTTTGGAAGTGCCAGATCATTGGAATATTATAAGCCCCTGGGCTATATTTTAAAAAGTAAAAATGTTATACTGACAAAGTTAGATAAATCAGGCGAAGTTCCTGCAGATAAGGAATCTTTTTATTTGGTTGGTGATGTTGACAGTAAACTTCAAGAAACTATTGATTCAATAAAATTTGATTCATCTGTTAATGTTGGGCGAACTATGTTATTTCATCTTAAAAAATAAAATACTATGAAAAAATATATTTTAAAAAAAATAAAGCAAATTACACTAGGTGGATGGATTCTGATGGCTATAATTTTTTTGGGAATTTTTTTGCGTGCATACAATTTTCACGCATGGCTTGATTTTGGTTCTGATCAGGTTAAGGATATCAACATCGTTAACTCTGTTGTGGTTAATCATGCAGCCTGGCCATCATATGGTCCAGACATGAGCCACAGTGGAGCTGGTGGTCACAGTCAGCGCTTCTTGCTTGGTCCTATGTATTATTATTTTGAAATTATTGCTGCTAAAATTTTTGGAAATTATCCTGACAAATTAGCTTATCCTGATCTGCTGTTATCAATCTTGTCGATTCCGCTATTATATTACTTCTTAAGGCGCTATTTCGCTACCAATCTCTCACTAGCATTAACTGGTTTATATGCAATTTCCTTTTATGCTCTCTCTTTTTCGCATTCTGCTTGGAATGTGAATTCTATTCCATTTTTTTCATTGCTTTTTCTGTTAGGGCTTTATGAGCTTATTTTGGCCAAAGAAAAAGCAGATTGGAAATGGATAATTGCCCTAGGAATCTCCTTGGGTGTTAGCGTTCAATTACATGCCATTTTGCTGATTCTATTTCCAGCTACTTTATTTTTTGCAAGCATCATTTATTTGCGTAAAAATCCAAAAGTTTGGAAAAAATTAGGAATAGTTATTGTTATTGCTATTTTCTTGAATCTAGGACAAATCATTGCTGAGCAAAAGAATGGTTTTTCTAATTCAAAGATATTTTTTATTTCTATTGCTAGTCCAAGCAATAATACCAACAATTTATTCATTAAATTTGCAGATGATGTCAATTGTACTGTTCATGGTAATGCTTACATACTTTCTTCTATTGGACTTGGCTCTTGTGATCATGCGATAGTAAAGGCGATTAAACGCTTTAAGGTCCTTGATGTTTTTTATGATATTTCATTTATTGTAAAGATAATCTTAAGCTTAGCTTTTTTCGGTGTTGGCTATTATTTGCTAGTTAGAGCATTTAAAGATGAAAATGATGATAAGAAAAAAACATTTTTAGGTCTACTTGTGCTATATTTGGCTCTTTCATTTCTTGTGCTGCTACCATTAGATGTTACTTTGTTGCGTTATTTCGTGCATACATTCTTTTTGCCTTTAATATTTTTGGGGTTTGCTGTGGAATATCTGATTGTAAAAAAGACAAAGGTGGTCAGCTCCTTAATCATTGCTATTATGTTTTTGCTGGTTATATTTTTTAATCTTTTTTCAACTATGACTATGGCAAATACATATAGTCATCAAAATAGAACTGATTTGGATTATATAATCCTGGGAGAACTTGAGGCTACGCTTGATTTTATGTTGTCATTTTCAACCCAAAAAAACATAATATATCTTTCATGTGAAAAGGATCAGGCTATTTTTTTGCGCTCATTGTTGATTGTGGCTAATGCAAAAAATATTAAGATAGTTAGGCTATATCAAGATGATGTTTGGCCAAATGATGTTCCAATTTTCAATATCAGAACAAGATTAGACGGGGAAGTTGACACTCAAGAGCATATAAACGTTGGTAAGGTTGGAATTTTAAAAATAAGATAATATCTTCTTTAAATCTATGAAAATTTTATTTTTAAATAAAATAAAAAGTGTTCCAAAATATATTTGGATTCTTTCTGTTATCGTTTTGTTTGGTATTTTTCTGCGGGCATATAATTTTCACGCATGGCTTGATTTTGGTTCTGATCAGGTTAATGATGCGACCAGGGCTGGGGCTGTTGTTGAGAACAAGGCTCCATGGCCATCATATGGTCCAGATATGGGCAATAGTGGTAAAGGGGGTCGAAGCAATCGTTTTAGACTGGGTCCGATTTACTATGATTTTGAAATTATTTCTGCTAAAATTTTTGGAAACAATCCTGTCTCAATGGCATATCCTGATTTAATTTTTTCAATTTTATCAATTCCATTGTTTTTCCTTTTTTTGAGGATAGTTTTCGCTACCAATCTCTCACTAGCATTAACTGGTTTATATGCAATTTCCTTTTAT
>JBAXDL010000013.1:0-26652 GCA_037140955.1 bacterium
TTTTTTGCAAGCATCATTTATTTGCGTAAAAATCCAAAAGTTTGGAAAAAATTAGCAATAGTTATTGTTATTATGTTTGTTCTTAATTTGGGACAAATTGTAAGCGAGCGAAGAAATGGATTTTTGAATTCAAAGATATTTCTTGAGTCAGTAACAGGATCAAGCACCACCGGCGGTGATAGTTTTGCAGTTAAATTTGCCAATAATGTTAGTTGCAATATTCAAGCTAATGCTTTTATGCTTTCAGCTGTTGGAAAAAGTGATTGTAATTTTGCATTAAGTCAATTTATTGGTGGTGGTGGAAACAAGAAGTTGCTAAAAATAGATTCTATTTTTGGTTATATTCTTATGGTTTTGCTTTTTCTGGCTTTTTCTATTGCAGGCTATGCTTTATTGATAAATAGATTGCGTAAAGAGGAAAAACAAGAAAAAAGGTATTTTTGGGGATTAATTTTGTTATACATGGGGCTATCATTTTTTGTCATGTTGCCAATCATTGATAGTGCTATTAGATATTTTGTACATGCCTTTTTTCTTCCATTTCTTTTGTTTGGATTGATTGTTGATTTTCTTGGGCAAAAATATTTGCAAAAATTTCAAACATTCAAGGTGCTACTTTTTGTTACTTTATTTATTTCTAATTTTTTTGCAATTTATTTGGAAGTTAGGGATAATTTTTCACAATCAAGGATTATTCTTGGAACAACTGAGCAGATGGTGGAGTATATGGTTGCAAATAGCGACAACAAAAATGAGATATATCTGTATGGCAGCGCAAAGGCGGGAGACTTTTTTAAGTCGCTTAAATATGTCATGAATAATGAGAGTGTTAATTTGCTCAGAGCTGCCAATAATGACAAATTGCCAGTCGGAAGCGCTCGTTTTTATTTGAATACAGGAAAAGAAATAGATTCTAAAACAAGAATAGATGTTTTTCAATATGATCATTATAGAGTTTTTGATGATGCGGTTTTATTTCATCTGGTTGATTAATAATTTTTTCTTAAGCTATCTTTTATGTGTAATGAAGTATTAAAAACAATAAAAAACAATACAAAGCTTTCTTTGTTGCTGGTGATCTTTTTGTTTCTTGGAATTTTCCTGCGCACCTACAATCATCACAATTGGCTGCGTTTCAACGCTGATCAGGGAAGAGATAGTGAAGTTGTCTCTGCTGTGGTTGAGGGAAAAAACTCTTGGCCGCTGCTTGGGCCAAAAGCTGGTGGCACTGAATTCAAGCTTGGTGGAGCTTTTTATTATTTTGAAATCATTTCAGCCAAAGTTTTTGGAAATTATCCAGACAAAATGGCATATCCTGATTTGCTCACTGGCATTTTGTGCATTCCACTTTTGTTTTTCTTTTTGCGCAAATATTTTGAAAAAAATGTTTCGCTGGCGCTGGTAGCAATTTTTGCAGTTTCAAATTATGCCATCAGATATGCTCGTTTTGCTTGGAATCCAAATTCCACGCCTTTTTGGACATTGCTTTCTTTGTTTGCAATTCATGAAGTCATTTCCAAAAAAGAAAACAACAAATTTGCTTGGGCGGCAGTGACTGGAATTGCTATTGGTATTGGAATGCAATTGCACACAACTTTGATGCTATTTTTGCCAATCACAGTGGTGGCAATTTTTGGATATTTGGCCATCAAAAACATCAAGATTTTGAAATATTTTTTGGTTATTTTGACAATGTCACTGCTGATGAATGCACCACAATTGATGGGGGAATATCAAACTGGAGGAAAAAATGTTGGTGCTTTTTTTGAAGGGATGCGAATCAAGCAAAAAGGTGAGAAATCATTGCCAAGCAAGATTGTGCGTGGCACAAGTTGTTGGATTCAAGGCAACACGGACATCATCTCTGGCTATGAAATTGATGACAAATGTGATTTTTCACTGGGAAGAAATCTTGGCAACACACTCGTGTTCTTTTTGGGCATGATTTTCGTGCTTGGAGGAACAGTGCTCGGCTTGAAATATTTCAAAGAAGAGAAGGATGCTGAAAAGAGATTGTTTTTGCTTGTTGTTTCAGTCTTTACTGGTGTTTCATTTTTAGTCTTTGCAAAACTGGCTTTTGAGCTTTCGGTCAGGTTTTATCTCATTTTGATTTTTTTGCCATTTTTGCTTTTGGGATTTTGGTGGAAATTTTTCAGCGAAAAGTTCCTAAGCAAAAAAAATGTCATGTTGCTGGTTGTTACTATTTTCTTGATTGCTTCAAATTTGTTTTTTGTCGGAAAATATTTTTCAGGATTGAATGATTATGACAAAAAAGATGGTGGTGATGCTGCTATAACGATCTTAAAAGAAGCTGAAGTATTTTCAAATTTTATTGTTTCAAATGCTGGGACAAGCAAAAAAGTTCTTATTGGCGGCGATGAAAAAATTCTTTTCAAAGCTTTCAAGCCAATTCGATATTTGGTTGCAAAATCAGGCATTGAATTGCTAGAAATTGGCAAGAAAAATGAGCCACAGGGACAATATTTCTATCTTGGAACAATCAAGGATAAAGAAAGAATGCTCAAGGACAGCCCGGAAAGCGTTTTAAAATTCGAGGACTATGGAAGTTTGGCAATTGTCCTTTTGCAGAGTAAGTAACAAAAAGTAGTTAAATCACAGTTATGTCATTCCCTTGAAAAAGGGAATCTGGCTTTGCATCAAAACCTGGATTCCCGCCTCCGCGGGAATGACAAGATGTTGATAATCTTAAAGCAATTTTAAGTATAAGTTTAAGCTAACAAAAAATCTGTTTTTATGCTGAAGGTTCATTGCCAGAAAGTTCTTCTTGCAACTCAGTTTTCTTTTTCTTGGAAATGATATTTTTGAGATAATTGAAATCTTGCATGGTTATTTCCCTAAGCAAAATTAGGATAAACAAGTATAGCGACATCAAGGCAGCTGACCAGATAAGGAAAATAAATTCACCTTGAGAAAAAAAGCGTGAAGCAAAAAACATCACAATTCCAGCTAGCAGCATTTTGAGCAAACTTTTCAGTTCAATCAAAACTCCAAAATCACGCTTGATGTAGTATAATATTCCAAGCATCACAACAAAAGAAGTGATGGTGGTGGCAATTGCGCTGCCAGCCAAGCCTGATTGCTTGATGAGGATATAATTCAAAATTGTGTTCAAGATCACTCCAAAAATTGAAAGCCACATGGGAATTTTGGTTTTGCCTGCACCATTGAGCACAAAGCTCATGACATAGAAAATAGTCAGAAATCCAACTCCGTAGGACAAAATAGACATTGGATAGGCAGCGTCTATATATTTGGAAGAATAAAAAAGCTTGATCACTGGACTTGCAAATTGAGAAAGCAAAACAACTGAGGGAATGAGCAAAATTGTCATGATTCGCAATGATTGACCAATCACAGCATTGGTTTGCTTGTGGTCTTGTTCGGAAGTGCTCTTGGAAATCACAGGCAGAAGCATGATGGTCAAAGCATAAAAGATGTAGTATGGAATGCGGCCAACAGTGAGCGCCGCGTTGTATATTCCAGTCAAACGATCATCATGCAGAATTCCTTTGACGAGATATAGGTCAATGCTGATCAAAAGTTCATAAGCCAAAAAGAAAAGAATAACCTGCCAAGCATAATTGACCAATTTTTTGGTCTCAAAATCGCTCGCTAAGCTCAAATTTTGCTCCTTAGCGGCCTTTTTTATTTCTTTGGTATAAATGAGCTGGTCCATGGTAAAAGCGATCATAAAAACACTAAAAGCAGCTACGGCATATCCCACAATTGAGCCAGGAACTTTGAAGGCATAGGCCAAGCCCATAATGGCAACAACTTTCAAAAGAGAGCGCATAGTTTTTAAAATTGATTGAACATTGAATTTGTGCAATCCGGTGTAATATGAGAAATAAAAAGATGCTGCTGCAAAGGCCGGGATTATCAAAGTTGAAATTCTGAAAAGTGGAGTCAGTGTTTCATCTCCAAGTGCCATGGAAATGAGCGGGGAAGCAAAAAAGAAAACAACCGTGATTGTTCCAATCAAAATACTTTGCAAGAAAATTGCTTTTTTCTTGATAACCAAAACCATGCGCGGATTTGTTTCAAAGACTTCACTGATATATTTGGCCATGGCAGTTGGAATTCCATTGCCAATCAGGATGATGACCATGGTTGTCAGCGTCACAACCAAGCCATAGCGTCCATAGTCAGCTGGCCCAAGCACGCGACCAACAAAGGAATGGATGATATATCCAGAAAGATTGAAAATTATTTCAGAAACGATCAGCCAGATGGTTGATTTTGCAAGATTATTTGAACTCATTGGATTTGAGATTTAATGTTGTTAAATATTTCTTCTTTGTTTCTGTTACCATTGATGATTTGCAGATCCCAGGTGGCAGCGGCATCATCCAATAGGGCTTTTTTCTTGTTTAAATATTCCAAACCCTGTTCTGGCACACGGTCGCGCTTTGCAATTTCGTCAGGTTCAATTTGGAGATAAAAAGCAAAATCAGGCTTCGGAATGTTGCTCTTGGCTTTTATCTTTTCGCTTTTGGCTTCCAAATAAGCGATGTTTATAAGGTTATCGTAGAAATATCTGTCAGAAAGCAGATAGTCATATTTTTCCTCTTCAAGTTTTGACAACAGCTTTTCAAAGCGCAGCAGATCAATCATCAAAGCCAATTTGCGCAATTGAATTTTGAGCCAACTTGCCTTGGTCACTGCCTTGGCTTGACCAATCTGCTCTTTTTTTCTGTTGGCAATTGAAAATTGCACAGCATGAAAATAGAAAACCTTTTTCCCTTGTTTTTCCAGTTGGTTTTTGAGCAATTCAATTTGGGTTGATTTTCCAGAGCCATCAAGGCCTGAAATTGAGATTATTTTCATGTAAAAGCTTGTTATTAATACATTATCACTGAAATAGGCTTCATTTTGGCGACCACGTGAGCCACGCCATTGGCTTCAACACCTTTGATGACTTGGTCAATGTTTTTGTATCTGGCTGAGTCTTGATTGATAACAATTGAAGACTGGGCATTATACAATTTAACCCCTTTTTCTTCCATCTTGGCAAACAGCTCATCTTTGTTTGCAATGCTTTTTTCATTGCTATTTTTTCCTTTGCCGGTTCCGTGTGGTGCAGAATAAAAGCTTTTGTCATTGCGGTCTGTTCCAACACAGATATAGGCATCAGTGCTCATGGAAGAAGGGATGAAAACTGGTTCTCCTGTTTGACTATATATTGGATGATGTGACATTTTGCTTGGACCAAAGGCGCGAGAGGTGTTGGAACGATGAATCATGACGTCCTTGCCGGCGTGCTGCTCCTTGGTGATTGAAATGTGTGGAAGATCATAGATCAAATCAAGTTCAGGATCTCTACCCAAGATTTTTTTGATCGCCTCTGAGACATTGTGAGTGATGACTGCTCGGTTGGCAGTTCCAAAGTTTGAAGCAGCAGCTCTAGCATGCATATACATTTCTCCGTCTTCTCCGGCTGGGTCATATTTCAAAAGAGAATCATCTTTGCTCATGTGTAACTTTATCTTGGCTTGCATTTTTTTGTACACATCTTTTTTGCGAGAATTGAAAGTCAATCTTCCAAGCGCAACCATCAATGCTTGCGAAAGATGTTCAGCTTTTTTGGCAGTGTGGGTATACATGGTATATTGCCCAAGAATTCCACTTCCTGTGTGAATCATGAAAAGATATTGTCCCTTTTTTATTCCCAATTTTTCAGCCATCACTGGATCAACAATTTTACCAACTTTCATCAAGTCCAAAAAGTGATTGCCAGCAGCACCAAGCACGCCGAGGCGATATTTGGCAAAGTTCAGATATAGTTTAGGAATAACATCAAAAATGTCTTGCCTGGTCATTTCTTTTTCGAAAAAATTGCCACCACTTTGAGTGTTTTCCAATTCGTTTTTGGTTTGAATTCCAAGATGTTTCACGATGGCGCTGGTTCCTTGGCGACATATGTCAACCACCACATCAAAGGGAACTTTGGTGCCCACGAATTTCTTGGTTGGCACTTTTTCAACCAATTCTTGAAACAATTTGTTGATTTCTTCGGCGGAAATGTTGTCTTCGGTGAGGTTTGTTTTCACAAGGCGCATGCCACAATTGGGATCAGAGTCGTTGACTTGAGGCAGGATGTATTTTTCACTTGCAATGGTTGTGCCGGCAGCATTTTTTCTACCAGGCTTTGAACACACGTCAGGCATGGCCACCGTGCGTTCAAAGAAAACATCCTTGTTTGCTGCAATATTTTCAACTTGTGCAAATGTTTCCTCTTCCGGCAAAAGATCATCACTCATGAAAAAAAGTGCCGGAACAGACATTTTTTCGGTTTTCAATTCTTTGATATCTTCGGATAGTGATTTTAATTGATACATATTAATAAAAAATTTTTAATTTTTAATTTTTAATTTTAAAACAATGTATAAATAATGCAAATATTTAAAATTATGCTAGCAATTCATTATATGCTTTTTCATATTGCTGGGCAACATCTTTGATGTCAAAATTTTCTTTGGCATAAGCTCTTGCTGCTTGTGATATTTTTTGGCATTTTTCTTTGTTATTTGATAGCTCAAAAATAGCATCAATCAGTTCATCCTTGTTTTCGGGATTGATCACAATTGAATTTTCCTTGGAGGTGAATTCTTTCAAAATTGGCAAATTGGAAACAACAACCGGCTTTTCGCAGGCAAAGGCTTCGATCACAGCCAAGGGAACATCAAATT
Source organism: bacterium (assembly GCA_037140955.1). Classification (GTDB taxonomy): domain Bacteria; phylum Patescibacteriota; class Minisyncoccia; order Moranbacterales; family GWC2-37-73; genus UBA12068. Next base: position 6,711 of record JBAXDL010000013.1, read on the forward strand.
TTCCTTGCATATTTTTCACGGGAAAAACAACCATGTCAGAAATGTTATACAATTTTGGCATGTTTGAAAAGGTGTCAGTGAAGATCACTTTTTCCAGAATTCCTTTTTCCTTCAAAGTTTCAACCACGTTTTCTTTTTTGATAGCATCTTTCTGATTTTTCACTCTGCAGGCAAAGACAAATTTGGCATTGGGTATTTTTGCAAAAAGCGCTGGCAACATTTCAACCAAGTCATCAGTTGCGCCAAGTCTGGTGTATTCTCCGGGATATGAAATGACAAAATCATGTTGAGTGATGCCAAAAAGATTCATGGTGCGAATGTCCTTTGCCGATGGGGAATAGAGCTCTGTGTCGATTCCAGGATAAATCCTGATGGCATTGCTGAATCCAATTTTTTCTAATTTGTTTTTGGCATAGTCGGAATAGGTGATTATTAAATCTGCGAAAATTATTTTTTGAAATTCTTGGTCACAAAAGAGATCTTCTCGCAGTGTGGCAATTGTTTGGATGGTTTTGTTTTTCTTGCTCACAAGAAAGTTTTTGAAAGCCCAGGAATTCAATTTGTTGGGAGTTAGCATGAAATGAACAATATCAAAATTCTTCACGCTTTTTGAGAGAGTAAAAAGCCTCAAGCGTTGTGTCCAATCAAGATGCGCAGAAGAATACACCGCAAGCTGGTTTATTTTCGAATCAAGCTCGGCAACTTTTCCAGGAGTTAGCACAGAAAAATTGAAATTAGCAACCGTCTTGGCCAAGTAATAGGCAAAATTTTTGGAAGCCTCATCCCATGGGGGAGTGATTGGGCGAGTGACTAATAGGATATTTTTGAAATCGTTTTGCATGATTTTTTGATTATAGGTTTTTATAGAGTTCTCTTTTTTCTTCACCCGCCGTTACTATTACGCTCATTTTTTTGTTTGTATTGTCCGCTTGGGGCACCATTATTGTTTTGGTTTTTCCATTTTCAATGACAGCATCACCTTGATTGACGATTGCCTTGTCTTGTAGCAATTGCCAATGAAAGTTTTTTTTGTCTGAATGATTTTCAATTGCAAATGTCAATGAGGAGCTTTTTGCATCTTCAAAATATGTCATCCAAATGTTTTTGTCATTCATGTTTGCTTGTTTTTTTTCGCTATATGCCAAGAAAGTGAAGCTTACAAAAAGCATTGCCATGGTTGAGAAAATGATAGTCTTATTGTTCATAAAATTGTTTGCTATATTGCTTTATAAAAAATTCCCACATCTTCACTTGAATATATTTGCCAAAAATCCTTCAAATGGGTGAATTGAGCGCTGTCCATTTTTGGATTGATCATTAGGAAATTGGTTTTAGTTTTTTCAAAACAATCTTTTGCTTGGGCTCCATTGGGCACAGAAATCATGAAATTTGTGCATTGCTCGCGCGTCTTTGTTTCATCCTCATAGCGCTTGAAATATCCCCTAGAAAGAGGGAAGTTATAGTCTTTCATGAAAAACAATTTGATCCATGAATCGCCAGCGAGATAGTTGTGATCTTTCAAGACAACATCATTTGTTTGAATTTTGCTTGAAAGATATTGCGCTGCGCTATATGTCTGCAAGGCTTTGGCATTTGAGCCGCTTTCGTTTAGTGACATGGCGTTGTCATAGAGTCCATTGGTGGCGATGAAGGATAATAATATAAAGAAAATTAATAGCAGAAAAATAGGGCTGAGGTAGTTTTGTTTGGACATTTTCGATCGCAGTGAATCAAAAATCCAGACAAACATATATGCTGCAATAATGGAAACAGGAAAAACGATATAGCTGGCAATTCTGTTTGATGGAATATTAACAAAAAGCAAATTTGGAAAAAGTGACATGACGGTCAATGCTCCAATCCAGCCAAGCAAAAATGCTTGATTGTATTTTCCAAGATTTCGAGCCAAGAAAATTAGGACGATACCAATCAAGGCAAGTGCATAGCGCGCCTCACCAGCCGTTGATTTTAATTGATCAATAGTGAGTCCTGCTCTGCTTGCCTTGCTTGGAGCTCCAACTGCAGTGTCGATAGCGCTAGTGTTCAAATATGTTGGCATGTATAGCAAGAAAACAAAAACAACACCAAAGGCAAGCACGGAGAGAACTTCTGGTGCAAGAAACATTTTTATCCATTCTTTTGCATCAGCAAAAATATTTTTATGATTTAAGATTGCATAGAAAATTCCTGAAAAAATAGCAAAGAAAACAAAAACAAAAGTGCTGAGATGATGGGTATATGCTAGCGCAAGACTGATAAAAAGAGCATAGGCCAAGATGTCAGATTTCTTTTCATTGAATGCTTTCAAATACAGCAAAATAGAAAGAGGAATAAGCAGATTTCCAATGTCATTACCAATAACACCACCACTAATGAACTTGGCTTGTGGTGAAGCAATTGCCCAAAGTGGTCCCACCAGTAGCAGTGTCACCATGGCGATGATTTCTTGATGCTTGGAATTTTTGAAAATGGCAAGCGTGAGAATGAAAATTGCCAAAATTGACATGATGTGAACCAAAAGCAAAGTCAGAGCCGGAAAGGAAGACACGAAATTTGCTTTTGAAATTATTGCAATAGCTGCAAAAGGCAAATGTTCTCCAATAATGAAATCAGCAATCGGCAGGGGCTTTCCAATGGTCAAATCACTTTGAATGTCAGCCTTTTGATATATTGGAAGACGTCCAGTTGTTGTGATTATTTTTGTCCAATACATATGATGTCCAAGATCGGTGGCGGTGGGAAAAATAGCATCTTTGAAATAAGCAGTTTTAATAAAAATGGTCAAAAACAAAAGTAGCAAGACCAAATAAGTTGCGTGCTTTGATTTTTTGCTGTTTTCTTTTGGTTCTTTTTTTGTAATTTCCTTTTTTCCTTTTTTTCGTGAAATTGCAAAACAACTTCCACAAAAAACAACAATTCCAGCAAGCAGACTAATTTGAGTGATACGAAAGGGTGATCTCCCAAGCAGGATAACCAAAAAATCAATAACCGCAATGCTGGAGCCAAAGGAAAGCACAAAAATCTCCAGTGATGAAAATCGCTTATTGTTTTTTGTTGCCAATAATAGAAAAAAACCAGGCACAAAAAGAACAAGCGCAAAGGTTAGATATAGAATTATTTGTGACAAAATAAAATTAAGCATAGGAGAATTTTTTGACTAAGGGTTTATAGTTTGGTTATTTCAGCTAAATATTGCTGGGCAATTTTTTCCCATTGATAATTTGCAATCACAAAATCTCTGACAGCCTGTCCATAAATTTCTCTTGGATTTCCGTTTGCAAACAATTCATTGATTTTTTGCGTAAACATGTCTGCATTTGCTGATTCCACCAAAAAGCCATTTTTACTGTCCTTTATTGCATCTTTCAATCCTTCAATGTCCGAAGCAATAACTGGCAATCTGCACGCTCCAGCCTCAATCACTGAAATTCCAAAGCCTTCCATGTCACCAGCAACTTTGATGTTTGGTTGCACAAAAAGATCTGCTGAGTTTAGCAAAATATTTCTCGCATTATCGGAAACATAGCCAAGCATCAAGACATTGTTTTTGGTGTTGCTTTTTTCTATGACTGAAAGAATATTCTCTTTGTCGGGTCCATCACCAGCAACGACATACAAAAAATCCTGGGACAATTTTGGTAAAACATTTTCAACAAACCAAGCCACGCCTTTTCTTTTGGCCAATCGTCCGGAGGTTAGTAATATTTTTTTATTATCAATATTTGTGTTTAAAATTTTTGCAAGCTCATCTTTTGAGGTTGCAAGTAGATGTTTTTCTGTGTCCACACCATTGGGAATGAAAACAATTTTTTCTTTCGCTAGACCTTTTTCGATTGCAACAGCAACTGTTTCATTGCCAACAGCAACAAATTTGTCTATTTTTTTCAGAAAAAACCCAACCCAGAGTTTTTGATATAAATTGTTTTTAAATGTCAGATCAAGTCCATGCACCACACAAGTGATTGATTTTTTTGAAAAAAGTTTTATTGTCCAAGCGGTGATTCCAAGCACGCCATCTCCCAACAGAACAGCGTCGTTTTTGCTCATCAAAAACAGTGCCTTTATTGTTGCATAGGGCAAAAACAAGGGTAAGAATTTTTTTCCACCAGTATTGGCAATGATGGTGACATCCGCAATTTCACCAAGCCATTTTCCAAGCTCGTAATTTTGATTTTCAATCCCGCCAACAGTTGGAGGATAAGCCCGCGAAATAAAGATAATCTTAGTTTTTTTCATGTTTGAATTATAACGCAAAAACTGATTAATTTCAAGCAAAAAGATGCTTTGGTTATATGCATCTTTTTTTTGCTTTTATTTGGATAGAAGTTCTATTTTTTGTATTTTTCTATTTTCATCATATACATCAAATCCTCGGTCAATTTTCTGTTTGATTTGATCATGTCTGCAATAAGAGCAAAAACAAGAAACTGCAATCCAATCAAAAAGCTGGTGATCGAAAAGATAAGATAATTTCGATATGGTGATATTTTGAAATCTTGAGAGTATAGGAAGATGAAATAAGCAAAAACTCCAAGAGAGATTATCATCAGGAACAATCCAGGGATTCCGAAAAATTTCATTGGACGCACATCTCTAACTGCCTTGAGGATAATTTTCGCGCTATTGTTGACATAGCGATAGATGCTTCGCACCACGCGTGATTTTCTGCCTTCAAAATATGTCACTTCCACTGGGATCCATCTAATTTTGAGATTTTTTCCAAGAGCATCAATAATAACTTCCTGAGTGTATGTAAACGCGCCAGGCAAATTTAGGCGCAACAATGTTTCACGATTGTATCCTCTGAATCCGCAAGTGAGATCCTTGATGGGATAATTCATGAAGCCACCGATGATCCAAGCGGCAAAACGATTCAAATAATATTTTGCCTTGGGCATGTTTTTTGCCTCTTTGATTCCAAAGCGATCAGCGCTGGTCATGTCAACTTCACCAGAAAGAATTGGTGCGATTATTTTTGAAATATCATCAGGATTGAACTGGCCATCAGCATCAATATTAACCATGATGTCAGCACCATTTGCAAGTGCTTTTTCGGTGGCTGTTCGAAAAGTCACGCCGATTCCACGATTGACCTCATGTGAAAAAACAAAATCAGCGCCAGCCTCTTTTGCGATTTTGGCTGTGTTATCTCTTGATCCATCATCAATAACTTGAACAAGAACTTCGTCAATGCCTTCTATCTTTCTTGGTATTCTATTGATTGTTTGCGCAATTTTCTCCTCTTCATTAAAGGCTGGAAGGTTTACGATTAGTTTCATGACTTGGGAAGTTATAAAATTATTTTATATTACTTATTATATGGACAAGCAAGTAATTGCTCAACTATTTCTCCTTTTGGCACGTTTTGGATGAATGCTCAATATCCAAAAGTTCAAGAAGCCGCTCTCGCCGGCTATTGGCCAAAAAGAAAAATAGTTTCACATTGCATTGCCGCTATATTAATTTTTTTTAATAACTAATTTTGGATCAACACACATGAAATCACATTTGGCGTTTTTGGTTCCTTGTTCAACAAGGTTCTTTGAGCAATCATTCAATCTTTGCTGACATGCTGCTTTGCTTTCAGTGAAATAATTCATGTTAAGTTCATATCCGAAATAGGGAAGTGCAAAATATGCGATAGCGGCAACTCCTGCCAAGAAAATAATAAGTTTGATGAGATGAAACATGTAAAAGTTAAAAGTCTATAAAGTCTATAAAGTCTATAAAGCATTGCTGCTTTTGACTTGATGGACTTTTGACTTGATGGACTAATAAATTATCTGCCGATTCCTTTATAGATTATACCATGTTTTTGAATTTCGTCCTTGTTGAGACAATTTTTTCCATCGGTGATGACTTTGATATTGTTTTTTGCAAATTTTTCAATTGGAATTTCGATGAATTCTTGATGATTGGTGGCAAGCAAAATTGCTTCACTTTTTTCCAAAATCTCATCAATGCTTTTTGCGCTAGACATGCTCGGCACAAATGGATCGAAAGTGATCACTTTGGCCCCATTTTTTTCTAGCAATTTGATGAGTTCAAAAGATGGACTCTCTCGAAGATCTCCAACATTGGCTTTATAAGAAAGTCCAAGCACTCCAACCGTCGTGCCTTTGAGTGATTGTTCAATTTCATTGAGCTGATCTTGCAGAAGTTCAATGGTATATTCTGGCATTGAGTTGTTGATTTTTCTGGCAGCGCGCAAAAAAACATGATCAAAGTCATTTTCCTTGGCTTTTTCAATCAAATAATATGGGTCAACTGGAATGCAATGACCACCAACACCACAACTTGGCCAATGCGCCAAAAATGAGAATGGTTTGGTTGATGCTCCTTTAATAACATTGGTCACATCAATGTCCATTCTTTCGAAAGATCTTGCTAATTCATTAACAAAAGCAATATTGATGTCTCGAAAAGAATTTTCGGTAATCTTCACAGCTTCAGCTTCGCGAATGTTTGCCATTGGCATGATTTTTGCGTCCACAATGCTTTCATAAAATTCTCGAGAGCGGACAAGTCCAATTTCATCAAAAGATCCAACCACCCGAGGGATGTTGGAAACATTCCATTTTGGATCGCCGGGATTGACCCGTTCTGGACAATGAGAAATGAAAACATCTTTTCCAACAACAAAACCAGCCTCCTCGAAAATTGGTTTAACAAATTCCTCGCTCACACCAGGATTGACAGTTGATTCAAGAATCACTAGGGAACCCTTTTTCATGTTTTGTGCCACAGTTTTTGATGCGCTAATAACAGGTCCCAAGTCTGGAAAATATTTGTCATCGACAGGAGTTGGAACACAGATGATGTGAATGTCACACTGCGACATCAATTTTGGATCACTAAAAACATTAATCTTTACTTTTGGAAGAAGTTCTTCCAAAAATTCTTCTTTGAATGGTGAAATTCCTTTTGCAATGGAGTCTAATTTCTTTTGATCATTATCAAAGCCATACACTTCATAACCTTTATTGGCAGCCACTGCAGCCAATGGCAATCCAACATAGCCCATCCCTATAACACAGATTATTGGTTTTTTATTTGAATCCATAGTTTCTTGATAAAAAATAAAAATAAAATTGCCAAAATATCAGCAAAGCTTATTGTTTATAGTATATCTTTGTATATAATTTAGGTCAATCATAATAATCAAGTTTTTCTTAGTTAGTGTTTTTTTGAAAATTCATGTAAATATCATTTTTTTGCTTGCCTTTCATTCACTTCGTTCACACGGAAGCCGCAAAAAATGATATTTACATGAAATTTTTTTTGGGTAAGTGGCGTTTTAATTTTTTATTAGTAGCTGTTTATTTATTTTTAATCATAAGGTATAATACAAATATGATTATAGGAATAAATGCGTCATTTTTGCGCAAACAAAACACGGGAATAGGGCAGGTGACCACTAATTTTTTGAAGAAATTAGTGGAAATCCAAAATCCAAAATCCAAAATCTCAAATTATGGAGAAATGGAATTTATTTTGTATCTGGAAGAGGATGTTGATTTAATTCTGCCTGAGAATTTCACGAAAAAGATTTTCTTGCCAACATATAAGAGAGACGATTTGATTCGAAAAATATGGTGGGAAAAATTCTCACTTCCAAACATGGCCAAAAAAGATTGCTGTGATGTCTTTTTGAGTCTATATCAATCACCAACAGTGATGCCAACGAAAATAAAGCACATCATGTTGGCTCATGACATCATCCCCAAGCTTTTCCCGGAATATTTGAACAATTTTCGCAAAAAAATATATCAGTCCTTGATTGAAAGTGCATTGGACAAAGCTGACAAGATCATTGCAGTTTCGCACCGGACTGAAAAAGATTTGATCAATCATCTTGGAATTTCTTCTTCAAAGATCACGGTTTTGCATGTTGATGTTGATGAGATTTATAAAAAAGAAATTAATGCAGATGAAAATGCTAAAGTTCTGAAAAAATATAATCTTAAACCTGGTTATATATACAATGGTGGGGGACTTGATGCCAGAAAAAATGTTGAAAACTTGCTCAGAGCATACAAGCAAATGCTTGATCAATATGGATATACCGACAAAATTCCAAAGCTGGTTATTTCTGGAAAATTGATGCCAGAGCTTGCACCTTTGGTTTGTGATGTGACCGAGGTTGTGAAAGGACTTGAGCTCGAAAACAGTGTACAAATTTTGGGTTACATCCCACAGCAAGATTTGCCTGCGCTATATAAAAACGCCATGATGTTTGTGTATCCTTCATTATATGAAGGATTTGGCTTGCCAGTGCTTGAGGCAATGAATCAGGGGACACCAGTTGTGACTTCAAAAACATCATCATTGCCAGAAGTTGGAAGTGACAGTGTGTTATATTGCAATCCGTCCAAAATTGATGATATTGCCATGGTAATGAGAAACGTGATTATTCATGATCATTTGCAAGCATCGTTGTCATTTAAGGGAAAGGAGCGTGCCAGTCATTTTTCTTGGGACAAATTTACCAATAAAATGTTAAACATAATAACATCAATTTAAAAAATATGTCGCAAATCAAGATCATGCTTGATGAGTTTTTCAAAAATACAACCAAGGTGTATCTTGTTTTGGCCAATGTGGTGTTGGTTGTTTTTGCAATTTGGTTTTCTAATGTGGGCCTTTTGCCGTTCAAGAATTTTGGGGACTTTGCTTTTTTTGCGGCACTTGCTTTGATTTTGGGTCTTTATCGACCGGGTTGGACATTCGTTCTTTTTGTGGGAGCTTTGGCACTGGAAAATGTTAATATTGCCCCAAATGGACTGGGATTATCACTTCGTCCATATCAATTTTTTGGATTAATCACTATTGGCGCACTCTTGGTTCAGGCAGCTTCAAAAAGGTTGGCTTTTTCTTTGCCAAAATTTGGTTGGTATGATTTTTTGCCAATAATTTTTGCGGTGTCTGGTTTTTTTAGTGCTTTTGGTGCTCAACATGTTGGAGCTAGCACAAAACAAGCAGTGATTGCACTTTCCTTTGTGGCTCTATATTTTTTGACAAGAATATATGTGCAATCATGGAGCGATCTAAAAAGAATTATGCCTTTTTTTCTTAGCAGCGCGGTGGTGGTGAGTGTCTATGCTATTTGGCAAAATGTGCTATTTGTCAAAGGTGGAAATTCTTTTGAGGTGATGCCTGGCAGGCCAAATGCAACTTTTGTTGAGGCTGATTGGCTGGGAATATACATCACATTTTTGATTGGAATTGTTCTTACTATGCTTTATTATTTCAATAAAAATGAGAGCAATAATGACTCCACAATAAGCAAGATTTTTAATATTAAAACTTTTTTGTACTTTGCGGTTTGTATTTTGTTTGTTGTCCTTATGTTGACAGCATCTCGCAGTGCTTGGGTGGGAACATTTTTGCTCACTCTTGGTTTTTTGAAAGTGGTTTTGCTTTATGGAAAAAAGACCGAAACTGAGCATGTTCAAAAAAATGGTTTTTGGAAATCAATAAGTGTGATGCTCAAGGCGCCAAAGAGTTGGAGAAATTTTTTTGTTTCCATTGGAATGCTTGTTCTTAGTGTTGGCATTGGCTTTGCAATGATTTCTATTTTTCATTTAACAACCTTTCAACTCAAAAATAGGGCTGTCAGCACCGGGGGATGGCAAAAAATAACCATTGCCTGCAATGCAAGCAATAATGTGCCGCAAAGAATAACAAGCATTGATGACTTGGAGCAATATAGTTGTCGCCACATCAATTTGGAAGAAATCGAGAAAGAAAAAACCGCCGGTAGCTCTATTATGGAAGTGGAAAGGCCAGATCCCAACGTGAATTTGCGAGCTGAGATTTATCAAAAATCGATTGACCAGGTCAAAAAGCATCCATTTTTTGGCATTGGTTGGGGAAGCATTTCCAATGTTCTTGGCAAAGATGCACGCGGAGCAGGACTCAATGCTAGCAACATCTTTTTGGAAATATGGCTTGGAAGTGGAATTCTGGGAATATTTTCCATTGCTGCCTTGCTGATATTTTTGTTTGTTATTGGTTGCAAAAAGTTTGTACAATCGCAAGGTGCAAATATTGGAGCATTGTTTGTGCTTTTTGGTCTTTTTGCGATATTGATTCCAAATATGTTTAATTCTGGAATATTTTTGGGCTTTGTTTGGGTATATCTTGCTGTGGCAATAAGCTTGTTGGTAGAAAAAAATAATAAAATATAAAAAATTAATAAGCAATCACGCCTCTTTATTGTTGCGTGCTATATTTTAATAAATTCATGAAAATAGGAATTGATATTAGGCTAATAGGGAAGCAAAGAACTGGAGACGAAGTTGTTTTTTTGAATTTGGTCAAAAACCTGGCAAAAATAGATACAAACAATCAATATGTGCTGTTTGCGGACTCTCAGCAGAAAGAGCAGGAGAGTCTTGTTGCTGAGAGACTTGAAATCAAAGATGCTAAAAATTTCAGTATCACATTTTTGGAAACTTCAAATAAATTTCTTTGGAATTTTTGGTTTTTGCCAAGATATCTCAAAAAAAATCCAATCGACATCTATCATACACAATACATCACGCCATTTTTTGTTTCAAAAAAAATAAAGATTGTGACTATTGTGCATGACATTTCTTTTAATTTTTTTCCTCAGTTCATCAAGTTTTTTGATTTGTTGTTTTTGAAAATATTGATTCCTTTGAGTCTCAGACGGGCAGACAAGATTATTGGAGTATCAAAATTTACCAGAGATGAAATAATCAAATATTACAAAATCGATGCTAGCAAAGTTGAATATGTTTACAATGCACTTGGCGAAGAATTCCTGCGCAATGACTTTTCTGCTAAGCAATTGAATGCTGTCAGAGAAAAATATTCTTTGCCGACAAAATTCATCCTATATTTGGGCACTTTGCAGCCACGAAAAAACGTGGGGCACCTGATTGAAACTTTTGCTCGTATTAAAGATAGACTCGGAGAAACAAAATTAGTGATCTGTGGAAACATGTCCGCCCACAATTGCGACAAGCAAATACAAAAAAATATAACAAAATTAAAACTAGAAAATGAAGTTATTTTTCCAGGGTTTGTGGATCAGCAAGACAAAGTGGCTATTTTTTCTTTGGCGCATGTTTTTGCTTTTCCTTCACTATATGAAGGATTTGGAATTCCTCCATTGGAAGCCATGAGTCAAAAAGTTCCGGTGATCTGCTCGGACATTGCAAGTTTGAGGGAAGTTGCTGGTCAAGGAGTGTTATTTTTTGACACACAAAATCTTGATGATTTTGCAAAAAAGTTGTATGATATCTCTATGGATGATGAACTTCGAAGCAAATTAATTCAATCTGGTTTTTCACAAATTGAATTGTTTTGTTGGAAAAAGTCAGCCCAAAAGATGCTTGCAATTTATGGTGATTTGATGCATAATTAAGCAGCTTTGTTTTGAATATTAATTAATCTTTTTTAAGAAGTTATTTTATGGAAAAGTCAGGCATGTTTCGACCAAAAACGAATGAAGGAACACAAATAAAAGAAAAAAAGCGGTGGAAGAAACCACTTTTTGTTATTTTGGGGATAATTTTACTGATAGGGATTTTCTTTGCATGGAAGACCGGTTTTATTTTGAGCAAAATTTCAACGCAAGGTGGTGGTGGCTTGTTTTCAAGTTTGACCCATGTTATCCCAGGAACAAATAGTGATCTTGAAGGAGAAAAAGAAGATCGCATTAATATTTTGCTGATGGGAATGCGCGGTGCTGATGATCCAGCTGGTGGAACCTTGGCTGACACAATTATGGTTGCTAGTATTGCACCAAAAGCCAATAAAGTTGCCCTCATGTCAATTCCTCGTGATTTGTATGTTGCAGATCCAGGTCGAAATTCTAAGAGCAAGATCAATGCTGTGCATGCCTATGGCGAACAAAATGGCAAAGGTCAAGGAATTGCTGACATGGAAAAAGTTGTTGGCGACATCACTGGACTCAAAATTAGCTATGGTGTGAAAATTGATTTCAAAGGATTCAAAGATTTGGTGGACAGTTTAGGTGGTGTTCAGATTCATTTGGACAGTTCTTTTTCTGAGCCATTACAATTTCTTGGGGCAACTGGTCGTTGCGACGATACAACCTTCACTGTTCCAACTGGTCAATTTGAAACAAAAAAAGTTAAAAGCAAAACAAGAGAAGGGATTGTTGATCATGTGACAACAAGAAATTATCCTCTTTGCGCAACAAAAACACCATCAGAATGTGGTGGAAATTTCAAGCTTGATGCTGGAGATTTGACCTTGAATGGCGATCAGGCTCTTTGTTTCTCCAGATCACGCGACACAAGTAGTGATTTTGAAAGAGCAAAACGTCAGCAAATTATTTTGCAAAAAATTCAAGAGAAAGCTACTAGTCTTGGAACATTAAGTGATTTCAATAAGGTCAATGGAATGATGAATGCTCTTGGCAATAATGTGAAAACTGACATGCAAGTTTGGGAAATGAAGAAATTGTTTGACATTTATAGTAGCATGAAGAAACCAGAAATCATTCAACGTGTGCTTGAAAATTCTGAAGAAGGATTACTATACAATCCAGAGTCAACTCCAGAAACTGGATATATTCTTTTGCCACTTGGCGACAATTATGATCGCATCAGGCAATTGTTCCAAAACATCTTTACCGTTGCGCCACAAAGTGATATTAAACCAAAATAATCCTTGCCATTTATTAAACAACGCCCAATGGAACTTTCAATCATTGTTACAAGTTATCGCAATCCTGAGCTGCTGAAAGTTTGCTTGGATTCAATCAAAAAATACGTCAATAATGTGGCGTATGAATTGATTGTGGCTGACAGTCAAACTGGAGAGGACATGGAGATGATGATGCGTGAAGAGTTTGGCGATGTGAAGTTTTTTCCTTTTGCTCAAAATGTTGGCTTCCAGGCTCTTATCAAAAAGGGCTTGGAATATAGCAGTGGGGAATATATCTTGATGCTCAATGGTGACATTATTGTCACAGCTGATTCAGTTGAAGAGATGCTGAAGTTTATCAAAAAAGATGCCATCATCGGAATGCTGGGACCAAAATTGCTCAATTTCAATGGCACACTGCAGCAATCTTGTTTTCGTTTCTACAAACCCATAACAATAGTTTATCGCAGAACATTCTTGGGCAAATTTGCTTTTGCCAAAAAACATTTGGATTGGTTTTTGATGAGTGATTATGATGGAAAAAATCCTATTGAAGTGGATTGGATCATGGGTAGTGCGGTGATGATTTCCAGAAAGGCTTTTGAAAAAGTTGGATTCATGGATCCAAGATATTTCATGTATATGGAAGACGTTGACTGGTGTCGCAGATTTTGGGAGGAGGGTTTTAAGGTTATGTATTTTCCTTTTGCAAAAATGCATCACTATCATGGAAAAGGAAGTGCCAAGGGTGGAGCCATAAGGTCCTTACTTTTTAACAAATACACCTGGATTCATATTTCTAGCGGAATTAAATATTTCAGAAAATTTAAAGACAAGAAATTGCCTATTCATAATTAAAAAAATTTATGCAAGATCCAATACGACAAGAGACTGGCGGACCAACTGAAGAATTCAAACTATATAAAAAAAGAATGGGCAAATATTATTTGCAAATACTCTGCCTGTTTATTTTTGGTGTTGGAGTATTTTTGATTGGATTTGAAAAAGGAAAAAGTTCTGTTGTCACGACTGCTCCAATATCAATTGAAAATGCAACTTTCAAAAACAAGCAACTTGGCGCTGACAACTCAATTGATTTTTCATTGTTTTGGAGTGTTTGGGATCTTGTAAAGAGCAAATATGTTGACACTGGTTCCTTGGATGCAAAAAAGCTTTATTATGGAGCAATCAAGGGCATGATGCAAGCCACTGGTGATCCATACACCACATTTTTGGATCCTAGTGAAAACAAAAAATTTGGTGAGGACATTTCTGGCAATTTTGAAGGAATAGGGGCTGAACTTGGAATCAAGGGTGGTATTTTGACAGTGGTTGCTCCCTTGCAAGGCGCTCCAGCTGAAAAAGCAGGATTGCGAAGTGGTGACAAGATTATTAAAATTGATGGAAAAATGGCAGCTGACATGACAATTGAAGAGGCTGTTGATCATATTCGTGGAAAAAAAGACACTAGTGTGGTTTTGACAATCTTTCGAGATGGAAGCGCTGACACTCAGGAAATAACAGTGCAAAGAGGTGTGATCACAGTGAAAAGTGTTACAATTGAAACCAAAGAGGGAAATGTTGCACTCATAAAAATCACGCGTTTTGGCGACGACACTACTAAACTTTTTGCTGACGCTATCAAAAAAGTTGTTAGCAGTAAAAGCAAGGGCTTGATTATTGATCTTCGCAATAATCCTGGTGGATACTTGGAATCTTCTATTGATATTGCAAGCAAATTGTTGCCAAAAGACAAGATTGTGGTGATTGAAGAAAGTGGCAACAAATCTCAAAAGAAAATGTATACAAGAGGTGGGGATGTGGCTAGTGGCATAGAAACAGTTGTGCTTATCAATGAAGGAAGTGCTAGCGCCTCAGAAATACTTTCAGGAGCACTCAAGGACAATAGAACAAATGTGACATTGGTTGGCAAGAAATCATTCGGAAAAGGGAGTGTGCAAGAATTCATTGAAATGCCACAAGGAACAGCGGCAAAGATCACTGTTGCTCGCTGGCTGACTCCAAATGGAACTCAAATCAATGAGCAGGGAATCAAGGCTGACAAAGAAGTGGAGCTTACCAATGAAGACTACAATAGTGGCAAGGATCCGCAAATGGATGCAGCACTGCAAACATTAAAAGACAAAACATCTTCGCAGAACAAATAAAAATATCAAACAAAAAAATATCCTTCGCAATGAAGGATATTTTTTTGTTTCTAGTATTTTTGAAATAGTTTTATTTTACTAGTGGAAATTTTTTCTCTTGCCATCCTGGCATAGCTGTTTTCATAACAAAAGGTGAGATCAAGAGCATGTCATACATTTGCACGGAAGCTTGAAATTCTTGCAATTCATTGTCTCCAACCACCACCACTTTCTTTTCTTTTATCTCAGATCTTCTTTTTTCAAGCTCATCTATTGGGATGTTGATGGCCCCGGCGATATGACCTTTTGCAAAAGCGTCATTTGAACGCACATCAACGATGTATACTGGAACTTTTTGTGTCATGGCCTCGTTTAATTTTTCTGGCTCAAGATAGGAAACTTTTGATTGATCAACAAATGATTTTGGATTGCCATAGGTCACTGTTGAACCAATCATCTGCTTCCAGGTGTCCATTCCTCCGGCCAATGCCAGTGTGTTTTTGAAACCTTCTTGTTTCAATTTGTCCATGGCAGTTGCAATGTCTTTGTCTGCATTGTTTTGGCCAATTACAACAACCAAATTGTGCTCGTCAATTTTTGACTCAATAGGGAATTCACTGACGGAAATGTTGACCGTGTCCATGATGTGATCTTGGATATATGAATCAAAAGGGCGCACATCAAGCAGTGTCATTTTTTCATTTTTGCCAGGAAGCATTATTTTTTTGTTCAATTCATTTGCACTGATGTTGGCATATTTGATCGTGGAAGATGTTTTTTGCTCATCTGCAACTTGGCTAGCATTCGAATCCTTAGAGGAATCCGACCAGTCATTACGAAGGAGTGTAAAAACAATCACAAATAAAATAGAAGCAAACCCAGTGGCAAGGATAAAGTTTTCTTTTTTTTGATTTTTCATCTTTTTGTTTTTTATGAAGACTATTGCAAAATGCTGCCAATGAAATTTGTATAACCATTAATAAATTCCTTGATTGGAAGTGTCTTTTTTCCTTCTCTTTGAATTTCTTTGATGATGATGATTCCTTCTTCTGTTTGAACTCCGATGTCATCACCAACTTCAAAAACTTCTCCTGGTTGATGTTTTTGCAAAGGATTAGTTTTTTGAGCGCTGATTGAAATTAATTTTAATCTGATGATCTCATCCTTGTTTTTCCAATAGGTGAAAATTCCTGGCCAAGGAGTCAGCGCTCTGTATCTGTTATAAATATCCTCAGCAGTGTTGATCCAAAAAATCTTTCCATCGCTGCGTTCGATCAATTGGCAAAGAGTTGCATGTGCGTGATCTTGCGCTTTTGGTTCGATTTTTCTTTCAATCCAAAGGGGAATGGTTTTTAGCAAAAGTTGCGCTCCAATGCTTGACAAATTATCCATCAGATCAAAAGTTGTCGCTGTTGGTTCAATTTTCACTGTTTCTTGTGCCAAGATGTCACCAGTGTCAACTCCTTGATCCATGAGCATGATTGTTACTCCTGTTTCTTTTTCGCCAAGCAACAAGGCATTTTGAATAGGCGATGGGCCTCTGTATTTTGGAAGCAAAGAGACATGCACATTGATGCAACCAAATCCAGGAATTTCCAGAGCTGCCTTGGGGATTATTTTTCCATAGGCTGCCACAACAACAAGGTCTGGTTTTATTTTTTTCAAAACATCAACTGTTTCATTGTTAAAACGAAGTGGTTGAAAAACTTCAATTTTGTTTTTTTCTGCCAACTGTTTGACAAGTGGCTCAGTGATTTCCTGTTTTCTGCCAACTTTTGTGTCAGGTTTGGTGAAAACTCCAACCACGTTGTATTCATTGTCAATCAGTGCTTGCAGAATTTTTTCTGACAAATCAGATGTTCCCATGAAAACAACGCGCAATTTTATTTTTTTTGAATTCATAGTTAATTCTTTATTTTTTTCTTGTTTATATTTTCAGTAATTTCAACTTTTGGTTTTCTGGTCTTTTTTATTCTGTCGATGATCAAAACTCCATCCAAATGATCAAGCTCGTGTTGCAGTGCGCGAGAAAGAAGATCTCTGCCTTTTATTTTGCTTGGTTTTCCATTTTCATCAAGATATCTCACTTGCACTTCTTTGTGTCTGGAAATTGGGAAGAATTTTCCAGGAAAACTCAAGCATCCTTCTTCTGAAATTATTTTCGTTTTTGATTTGGATGTTATTTGTGGATTGATGAGGACATATTCTTGGCCATCGGTTTCAATCACGCAAAGTCGCAGATTGGAGCCAACTTGAGTTGCAGCCAAGCCAACACCTTTCGCGCTATACATCGTTTCAAACATGCTTGAAATAAGCTCCTGCACTTCTTTGGCAAGAGGATCTTTGATCTTGATGGCTTTTACCCTCAAGTATGGATCTTGATTTTTTCGAATGTTTAATTTCATGATTCTGCTAATTACAAATATATAAAAACGGCAAATTCCTTTAACGTTCTTAGTTTAGCTGATTTTTGATGGTTTGTAAATCAAAAAGCACCATCTTCTAGCTTCTAGAATTTGGTGCTTATTTTTTGCCTGGCAAGTGTGCTTATTCTCGACAACTCTCCAACGCCTCTTGCATTTTTGAGATGTTGCTTGAAAATGGACGATAGATTCCATTTTCTTCAAGATCGGACAATTTCAATTCATTGACCCAAAATGAAATGGCATGAATAACTTCTCCGTTGTGTAGCATTTTTGAGATGGTATAGATGCTCATTTCCCTTAGCTTTAAGCGCATTTCTTCATCACTAGTTGCTTCTATTGCGCCAAGTGTTTCTTCCTGTGTTAATGTTTCGCGGTGATGCAGGTTGATTTTCATCGCTCCTCTCCTTTTCCTTTTGAAATAACAAGATTAATGCTAAATTAGCATTTTCAAACTATGGCAGAATAATGAAATTATGTCAAGTATTTTTGCAAGCCGTCTCCAATGGAATTTATGCGATATTGATTGGGTCAACATCAACAATCCAATCGCTTTTGAGCGCCTTGATCTGGCTTTCAATTTCCTCGGGAAATGGTGCTTGCGCTTGTTTGTTTTTGAGCAGCATTTGCATGATAAATTTGCCTCTAATTTTTGAGATCATGGGCTTGCTTGGCTCGGTGATTGAGATGTTGTTGTTTTGCGAGATTAGATTTGAAATCTTTGCATAGACATTGGCTGTCTCCTTGAGAACTTTTTCTTCCGATTCATTTTTGAAGGACAATTTGATGAATGATCCGAGTGGGGGATATTTCAGTGCACTGCGGGAATTGATTTCTTTTTGATAAAAGCTTGAATAATTGCGGCTAGTGATTGCTTCAAATATTTTTTGACCAGGGTTGAATGTTTGCAAGATGATGTGGCCAGTGTATCTGCTGCCAACTCTGCCTGTGCGTCCAGCAATTTGCATGATGTTGATATATGCTCGCTCGTCAGTCAAATAGTCTGGGGATGAAAAGAGTGAATCACTGTCAATGACCGCAACCAAAATAACATTGGGATTGTCCCATCCTTTGGTGATCATTTGCGTCCCAATCAAGATGTCTATTTTTCCAGTTGAAAAATCATTGAAGATGTTTTCAAGTGCGCCTGCTTTTTTGGTGGCAGCAGAATCAAGTCTTGCGGTTTTGACATTGCCAAAAAGTTTTTTTATTTCACGCTCAACCAGTTGTGTGCCAATGCCGACATTGGAAAATGTTTTGGAATGACATGTTTTGCAGGACGGAGCATGCGTTTCTTTGAAATTGCAATGCAGACATTGAAAAATTCCATCTTCATTTTCAATCAGTGCTCGCTCGCACTTTGGACACTTCAAAACAGCTTTGCAACTTGAGCAAACTGAAAAAGTGCTCAATCCTTGATGATTAACAAAAAGAATAGTCTGCATTTTTTGTGACAGTGCATAGGAGATTTCATCTTGCAGACGAATGGAAAGCAAAGAATGGTTGGGTTTTTTCTTGCCTGCAAAATCAGTCCATTTTTCCTTGCGCATGTCCACAATTTCAATGTCGGCAACAGTTTTTTTTCTGCCCATGATCTCTGGTGGCAAAAGTGGAATTTGCACAAGCTTGAGCTTGCCGATGGTAGTTTGGTATAGCGATTCAATGCGTGGAGTTGCGCTGCCAAAAACAATTTTTGCTTGGTGATTTTCTGCCAGCATGGTGGCCACTTTGCGCGCATCATAGCGAGGGCTGGCATCCCATTGCTTGAAAGACATGTCTTGCTCTTCATCAACAAAAATTGCACCCAAATTTGCAAATGGCGCAAAAACTCCAATACGAGTTGCAATGATCACTCTTGCTCGTCCATTTGCAATTTTTTGCCAAGCTCGATAAAATTCTCCTTTTCCAAGCTTGCTGTGCAAAATGACCAATTCATTTTTTCCAAAATACACACCATAGCGCTGCAATGCTTGGGGAGTCAATGTTAATTCAGGCAGCAGGATCAAGAATTGCAAAGAAGCATCCTTTTCTTGCATTTTCAAAATAGTGTGAATGTATATTTCTGTTTTTCCAGAAGAGGCTGGACCATATAGCAAAAATTTGCAATTTTCAGTTTTCAAATTGCAATCATTGTTTGATATTGCAGACACTGCAGACTCTTGCTCGGCCGTTAGTACCACTTTTGTATTTTGTGTTTTGTATGTTGCATTTTGGTTGCCACGCGCCGTGACTTGCTTTGGCAAGAAATGCTTCAAAACAACGCCCAATGAAGTGAGATAATGGGTTGAAATCTGCTGAGCGAGCAATATTTGCTTTGCTGTCAAAAAGTTTTCAGCCAAAACTTTGGTGATCTTCTTCAATTCATAGTCTTGATCTTTTTTGGCATATGGCGCGCAATCAAGCACCACTCCTTGCACCTCGCGATGAAAAAGCGGCACAAGCACCAATGCTCCCATTGACACTTCTTGCTCGCAAAGATAAGAAAAAAATTGCTGCTTTGAAAGTGGCAATCTTGCAATAGGGGCAATATTCAAAATATAGGCTTGTTTTTCTTTGTTCATAGTCAATTAATTATATCAGGTTGCGCCACGGCAGGCAAAGCAAGAGCTTGAATATAGGGAAAATTGGTGCTATGCTTGATTTATAAATATTTTCCTTTATTGATATAAATCATATGCCAACAATAACAAATGAGGGTACAAATACATTATCAGCTAACCTAAAAAA
>JBAXDL010000014.1:0-23885 GCA_037140955.1 bacterium
AATTGGCAAGATGAATTTATCAATATTCCAAATGATATTTTTTCAAATAATGAAAATACTGGAATCTTGGATATTTTTGATCTCTACAATTTTACAATTGATGAGAATACGCCAGATGATCAAGAAGTCTCTGTTGATCCTGAAATGCTTGGGAAGGTTTTCGAAAATTTGCTTGAAGATAATATTAGAAAAGGGCAGGGTTCATTTTATACTCCGCGTGAGATCGTGCATTATATGTGTCATGAAAGCCTCATTAATTATCTTTGCTCAAACAGCAAGATTGATGAGAAAAAAATAAGAAGACTCATTTTAAGGGAGGGTGTGATTGATGATGCGGCATTGGAAAAAATAGATGATGAAGCTGAGCTGGAAAAAGCCGCTGAAGAGAATTTATTTTTGCAAAAAAATGAAGCCAAGGATATGAATGAATTATTGAAAAATGTAAAAGTTGTTGACCCTGCTTGTGGATCGGGAGCTTTTCTTGTTGGAATGCTTTATGAGATTGTTCAAGCGCGTTCTTATCTCTATGTTTGGCATCTGGGTGAATTTATAAACATGGAATATACACTTAAAAAAGAGACAATTCAAAATTGTCTTTATGGTGTCGATATTGATCCAGGAGCAATTGATATTGCCAAGCTTCGTTTTTGGCTTTCAGTGGTAGTGGATGAAAGCATTGATGAGATTGAACCATTACCAAATCTTGATTACAAGATTATGCAAGGCAATAGTCTTTTGGAGGACTTGGTCATTGGGGATAGCGTGATTAAATTTGACTTTAGCGGGGTCAAAAAACTGGACAAAAGAACAAAGGAGCAAAAAGAGTTGTTTCATGTTAGTGGAATCCAAAGTAAACTCATTCTTGATCAAAGCGACAATTTGACAGAAAAACTTGAGAAGTTGCATGCTGAATTTTTTAGTGTGACTGATCCTGACAAGAAGAAAATTCTGAAAAGGAAAATTGATCATATTGAGGACGAGCTTATTAGAAGCAAGTGTTTGGAGGAAATTGAAAATGCTGAATCTGTGGTTAGGAATAACTCAAATGATGGCAAGAAAATGCTCAAGGGAACTGAGAAGATTTTGGCAGTGAAGAACGTTTTGGATAAATGGAAAAAAGATCACTTGCGTCCATTTTTTCCATGGAAATTACATTTTGGGGAAGTGTTTAATCGAGAAAATCTAGGTTTTGATATCGTGATTGGAAATCCACCATATGGCTTTAGGGATGTTTTGACTGTTTCAGAAAAAAGGCATTTTAGAAAAATTGAAAAAATTGAATTTAGTAGTGGTGACAGTGCGGAATTATTTTGTAAAAAATCTTTTGATAATTTAGTTAGAGTTAATGGAATTTTAACTTTTATTATTCCAAAAAAATCTTTGTATGGAGATGCATGGGAAGGTTTCAGAAGAAATTATTGGCTAAAAAATAATTTACACTTCTTGCTTGATTCAAGTAAAGCTTTTGAGAATGTGCTTTTAGAGGCAAATGCTTTTGGTTTAGTTAAAAATGACCTAGTTTCAAATATTAATTGTCTATATTTAGATAAAAATGATAATATTGTCAAAATTGGTCAAGGAAAAAAAGACGAAATATTTTTGGAAAATTCTACGGCTCAAGTTTATCTATTGAAGATGCCAAGGTCTTTTTGGAATAAAATTCAGACTGAAAAAATTAATGAAAAATTGGTCGCTGGAAAATTAGGATTAGCAATAGGTGTTGATTTTTATTCAGATATTGAAACGGAGTACAAATTACTTAAAGGTGTTGATATTGGTCGCTGGAAAATTAAATCTAATAGATGGTTGAAAAACAGACAAAAATTAAGCTGGAAACAGGTAGAGGAATTTTTAAAAACAAAGATAATTGCACAAAGACTTGTAGCGCACATTGAAAATCCAATTCCACATATCAAGATAACTGCATGTTATGATCGAGAGGGAATTATTATAACCAATACTTTAATGTCATTTGAACTAAATGAAAAAATATCACCAGAGTTTTGGTTGGCCTATTTAAATTCTTCTTTCATTAGCTGGTATGCATATAATTTTATTTATGCAAGAGCAATTAGGGGTATGGATTTGTATAATTTTTATATACAGCAGATTCCAATCCCAGCGACTGTTTTAAGGCAAGGAGCACAAGATAAATTCATTGAAATTGTGGGTATTGTTGAAAATATAATATCTTCAGAAAATTATAAAACAAACAAGGAACAGCAGTTTAAGGTTAAAGAATATGAAAGACAAATTGATCAACTAGTTTATCGTCTTTATGATTTGACTGAGGAGGAGATAAGAATTGTGGAAAATTAAATAGTAAGTTAATCCTTGTATTATATTGGGAGTAATTTTTATGTCAAAATATTTAGTTGAATATAAAATAGCAACTCTTCTCAAAAATGCTGTAAATAAAAAAGATATACATAGTGGATTTGAATTTGACGACATTTTATTTACTCATTGGGATTTTAATTCTTGTGATGGGTGGATTGATAATGCTTGGTTGGTTTCTGGAATTATTGAGGCTAAAGATGGTATAGATGCCGCTAATAATATGAAAAATAAAATACAAAAAATAATTTCTCGTGTATCTCTTATTGGACAAGCCTACATAGAACATTATGCACAGCCATTTTTAGTCAGGTCACTGGACAATAATAAGTCAGTTGCACTATTTTATTTTACAAAAGAAGTTGATCCTGTTCCTCTTATGTTTCAGAATTCAGAAAGAAAAATTATGGAAAAATTAGTGAGAAATCAGGTGATACCTGAGGAGTTTTTCTTCTACTGGAAGGATACTGTTAATACTTTTGGATATTCTTCAAAATTATTACTGATGTTTTCAGCAATTGAAGCATTAGCAAAAAGTCTATCACAAAAAAATTATACCAAGAAGCATGTTGAAATAATAAATATTCTTGGTGAAGATTTGGGTGGGGAAATATGGAAAAATAAAACTGGATTACGTCATCGACTTGTGCATGGTGAATATCTTCAAGAAAAAGATAAGAGAGACTACATAGAAGAAATACATAGAAAAGTTTTGAATTTTTTTAATAATAATATTTTGGATGAAGAAAAAATTTCTCTCAATATTGTTCATCCGCAGAGAAACCTATTTTTTGGAAATGGGTTGCATTGGTTTGGCTTTATTAAGGCAATCGAGGATGAGAATATATTGGATCTAAAGAGTGTATTGAATGACTTCATGGAAAATGAGATAAATTGCTTATTAAAGTATGAAATTTTGCACGGTGAGCATGTTACTAATTTAAAAAAAACTTTTTAAATTAGTAAATAATTATTAGAAAAATGATCAATCAGAATTAATGTTATAAGGCTTAAAATCTTTGTTTAATCTTTTATTGCGAAAATATGTTAGAAAATATGAAAAAATCTTTAGAAAAAAATCTAAATGACAAATTTGTTAGTCCATTCTGGGGAGCATTTATTTTATCTTGGCTTGCATGGAACTGGAGAATTTGGTATATAACTTTTTTTATTGATTCTGATCTTTTGATGCAGTCAAGATCTTTTTTGAAAATCGACTATATTCTTAGTTTCTATCCTGCAAGTTATTTTTGGTTTATTGTATATAGCATGCTTCCTTCATTGATATTTTCATATATAGCCGTGTTTTGGCTTTCAAAAATAACAAAACTATATTACAAGCAAGCATTGGATAATGAATATGAAGAAAAAATATTAAAAGAAAGAAAAGAGCGTGATTTTTTGAGAGAAAAAGAGGAGAAATTGACTGCAGAAGTGAAGGTTTTGACAAAGGAGGAGGAGGTTGAAAATATAAAAACGAAAACGCAGGATGAAAAGTGGGATGAGGAATATGAGAAATTCAAAAAAAGCAAATATTTTAATAGTTTTAATATTATTAAGCAGCGAATTTACGAAAGTGGTGGTTATATAGGTGGAACCAATAGAATACCTTCAGACATTACTTCAGCTTATGATGCAAATGGGATCATTGAAGGTAGCAGCAATGAAGGAAACAGAATTAAAATAACCGACAAAGGTAAATATTTTATAAAAAAAATTACAGAAGAGAATTGATTTTGTGATATAAAAATGAATATAATTGGTCAGATTTTTTTGTTGCGTAATATTTCAAAAGCACAAGTGAGATATAAAGGGTCAGGTACCTTTTTCATATGCAGTAATTAAAATAAATAAAAAAATTTTTCACATATGTCATATTCAAAAAAAATACACATTAGAGCTTTAATATTTTTGACCTTTGTTGCACTTGTTTTTCTTATAGCTGTAACATTTTCCGCATATTATTCATTGCATGATGTAGCTAAATATAGCATCGTTATCTTTTTTCTCATGGGTTTTGCCTGGTATCCTTTCAATGTGAAATTGGTCAATTGGATTGACTCTCTGACGAGACCAGTGATTGATTTGCAAATAAAGAATGTCAAGAATGGAAAAAGAGGTTTTCAAGGAGAGGATGAGGTTGCTTCATGGCTAGATGGTGTGATTGAAAAAGGGGACATGTTGAGAAATATTGTTTTGCCGAACGATAAATTTGATAACGATATTGTCATTGTTGGCAACAAGGGTGTGATTGCACTGGAGGTGAAGAATTATTCCAATCCTGTTCATTTCGAAGATGATGAATATTTTTGTGAAAAAGATGGAAAATTGTTGATGCTTTCACCGGAAAAGGATCCACGTACTGAGCTCAGGAAGCACGCCTATGCCTTGAGAAATTATCTCAAAGACAATGGCTTTAGTTCAATAGCACTACAAAAGGCACTCGTATTTTCTAATGGAAAAATAACCTGGAAAGGTAAAATTGGCACATTTTTGATCAGAGACAGGGAATCTCTTAGGAATTTTATTGTTGGCTTGGATGATGATCCTGCATGTACATCAGAAGTTTGTGAAAAAATAAAATTATTGTTGAAAGGATGATAATTTCAGCCCAGAGGTGAGAAGTGCTTTTTCTTTTGTTATTGTGTAGGTATATACTAATCGTAATAGCTTGAAAAATGCTTGATTCGAAAGCCTGGTTGCAAGAATTTTATTATAATGATACAATATCACTATAATAAAATATTCAAACAAAAATATGAGCAACAACATTTTTGAACAAATCAAAAGAATCAATGAATTTCAGGTTGAATTCTGGTCATCCCGCGATTTGGCGAAGGTTTTGGACTATACGGAATATCGCAATTTTTTGTTGGTTATAGCAAAAGCCAAGGAGTCATGTAAGAATAGCGGAGAAGTTATCCACAACCATTTTGTTGAAGTCGACGATATGGTTTCGATAGGTTCTGGAGCCAAAAGGTCAATTGAGACAATATTCTTGTCTCGCTATGCTTGCTATTTGATCATTCAAAATTCTGATCCATCGAAAGAGGTTGTTGCATTGGGTCAGACATATTTCGCAATTCAAACAAGAAGACAGGAAAAAACGGACCAATTGATTGAGGACAACAAAAGATTAAACTTGAGAGGTGAAATAAAATCGCACAACACATCACTGGCTGAGGCGGCAGGAAATGCGGGCGTGCAGAATTACGGAAAGTTTCAGAATTTTGGTTACAAGGGATTGTATGATGGTTTGGATGCTAATGATATTCATGAAAAAAAAGGACTCAAAAAATCGCAAAAAATTCTTGATCACATGGGAAGTGAAGAATTGGCAGCAAATTTGTTTCGCGCAACTCAAGCAGATGCAAAATTGCGTAGAGAAAAAATTCAAGGAGAGATGAATGCCAATTTGACGCATTATTCCGTTGGTCAAAAAGTCAGGAAGACGATTGAAGAACTGGGTGGAACAATGCCGGAAGAATTGCCACCATCAGATGGAATTGGCAAAGTAAGAAATCGCATCAATAAATTTGATAATAAAAAAATAATAATAGCAAGATAATAATAAACTCATGTAAACAATATGCCAAATAAAATCAAAAGAGATGTTGAGTTGCTATATGAGGTTGGGTGCTTGAG
Organism: bacterium; assembly: GCA_037140955.1. Classification (GTDB taxonomy): domain Bacteria; phylum Patescibacteriota; class Minisyncoccia; order Moranbacterales; family GWC2-37-73; genus UBA12068. The sequence goes on from JBAXDL010000014.1 coordinate 5,983, forward strand.
AAATGTCATGCGCACCTGGAAGCATTTTTTGAATCCTGATGTTCAAAATGTTGCAGAACATTCTTTTCGCGTGGCATGGATCGCACTGACACTTGCAAAATATGAAGGCAAAGGCAGTCATGAAAAAATCATGAAACTTGCTTTGCTGCATGATCTGACAGAAAGCAGGACTGGCGACGTCAACTATATTTCAAGGCAATATGTGAAGCGTGATGAGGAGCTTGCAGTCAGGGATATTTTTTTTGACACAGTGCATGAAAAAGAGATGATTGATTTGCTCAAGGAATATGAGGAGCGAAAATCCATTGAGTCAAGGATTGTGAAAGATGCTGACAACATTGATGTGGACATGGAGCTTCAAGAAATGCATGCAAAAGGATGCTCATTGGGAAGGATTTGGAAAAAGAAGCGAGAAGAACTTGTGTATCCTGAATTTTTCACCAAAAGCGCGCAGAAATTTTGGAAATCTGTATATGCATCAGACCCACATGATTGGCACAACGTTTCAGCCAGAAATCGTTTTGAGAGTGGAGATTGGAAGAAAAAATAGTCCAAAAGTATTGATTTATTACTATTTTGTGCTAAACTGGGCTATATGCAAAAGAAAAAAGTTTTTGTTGAAATAAATGTTGCAAATGCGCTCAAAAAGCGCTTGTTTCAACTTGTTTCCAAATGGGAAGATTTGCCAATAAAGTGGATGAAAGAGGAGAATTTGCACATCACAGTGGCTTTTGTTGGCTATGTTGATGAAAGCGTTTTGCCTGATATTTGTGAAAAAGTTGGCGCGGCAGTGGAAGAATTTGAATCTTTTGATTTGGAATTCAATTCAATTGAACTTGGTCCTGACAAAAATGACCCCAAGATGGTTGTTTTAACTGGCTCACCATGCGTGGAGCTTGGCTTGCTCAATGAAGCTGTTGAAAACGCACTTGGCATGAGACCGCAAACACACAAGGAATTTCGTCCACACATCACATTAGGAAGGATTCGGAAAATAAAGTGGGATGAACTGGAAGTAAAGCCAGAAATTTCAGAAAAAATAAATGTTTCAATGACGGTTGATCTTGTTTCTATCATGGAAAGCAAGGGTGGGGGAGCGGAATATGTTTCTCTTGAAGATTGCCCCTTGGCATAACAAAAAAGTCAAAAGTCCATAAAGTCTATTAAGCATTCTTTGAATCTTGCTTTATGGACTTTGAAGACTTTCAGCTTTAAAGACTAATCAAATGAAAATTCTTGGTGTTAGAGTTGATAATTTTTCCAAAAAAGAAATTCTTGAAAAAATAGAATTTTTTTTGACTGAAAAGGCTTTTCATCAGATTGTGACAGTGAATCCTGAGTTTGTTGTTGAGGCGCAAAAAAATCAAACATTTAAAAACATTTTGAAAGGCAGTGCGCTGAGTGTTGCTGATGGGGTTGGAATTTCCTATGCATTTTTGCGATTTGGAAAAGTTTTGAAACAGCGAATTACAGGAGTTGCTTTGCTTTCGGAAATTTTGAAAATTGCCAATCAGAAAAAAATAACCGTTTTTTTGGCAATAAAAAAAGATGGACTAAGCAGTTTTGAAGAAATCAAATTTGCCTTAAGCAAGATTTATCCAGCTTTGAAAATTGTTGGTAATGACTACGATTTGAGTCAACATGATCACACCAAAAAAGATGATCAATTGCCAATGACCGATTGCTGTATTTTGTTTTGTAACTTTGGCGCACCTTTTCAAGAAAAGTTTATCTTTACTCAAAAATCTGCTAATATTAGATTAGCCATGGGAGTTGGTGGTGCTTTTGACTTTATCACCAAAAAAACTCACCGAGCGCCAATGATTTTGCAACAAATTGGCTTGGAATGGCTCTGGAGAATGATTTTGCAACCAAGAAGATGGCGAAGGATTATAAGTGCCGTAATCATTTTTCCTGTTAAGATAATATTTTCAAAAAAACAACATGAACGATTTGAATAAAAAAGTGAGAGTGCGTTTTGCTCCGTCTCCGACTGGGTATATGCACGTGGGAAACTTTAGAACAGCTTTGTACAATTACTTGTTTGCCAAAAAACAAGGTGGTGATTTTTTGATTCGCATTGAAGACACTGATCAAACACGTTTTGTTGATGGTGCTGCTGAGCAATTGCTTGAGTCTATGCGCTTCATGGGCTTGAGTTGGACAGAGGGAAATTTCTTGAAAAATGATCCAGCAATCAAAAAAAGCCAGCAACAAACTGAGTCTTTGTCATATCCAGCAACAATAGAAGTTGGACAATTTGGTCCATATGCGCAGTCAGAAAGAACTGAACTTTACAAAAAATATGCCCAGCAATTGGTTGCTCAAGGCAAGGCATATTATTGCTTTTGTGATTCAAAGCGATTGGAACAAATGAGAGAAGAGCAACAAAAAGAAAAGAAGGCTCCAATGTATGACAGATTTTGTTTGTCCAATTTTAGTGCTGAGGAAGTGACTCAAAAGCTTGCAGAAAATCAGCCTGCAGTTGTTCGTTTGAAAATTCCAAAAGATGAAACGATTGAATTTGTGGACACTGTGCGCGGAAAAGTTTCTTTTTCTTCCAACACGATTGATGATCAAGTGTTGATGAAATCTGATGGTTTCCCAACCTATCACTTGGCCAATGTGGTGGATGATCACTTGATGGAAATAACCCATGTTATTCGCGGCGAAGACTGGCTTCCAAGCACCCCCAAACATATTTTGCTATATCGAGCATTTGGTTGGGAAGTGCCTGAATTTGCTCACTTGCCACTGCTTTTGAATCCTGACCGATCAAAACTTTCAAAAAGACAGGGTGATGTGGCAGTTGAAGATTACTTGAAAAAGGGATATTTGAAAGAAGCAATTTTGAATTTTGTGGTGATGCTTGGCTGGAATCCTGGAGAGGGCAGCACACAAGAAGTTTTTTCAATGGAGGAATTGATTGAAAAATTTGAACTGACAAAGGTGCACAAAGCCGGCGCTGTTTTTGACATCAAAAAATTGGATTGGATCAACGCTCAATACATCAAAAAACTTTCAGCTGATGAGTTGTTTGCTGAGGCGATCCCATTTTTGAAGGAAAAAGAATTTTTCAAAAATACTCTTGGGTTCATGAAAACCGATGAATATTTGAAAAAAGTTTTGGAAATTGAAAAACAACGCTTGGTCAAATTTTCTGATATTGGAGATGAGAACAAATTCTTTTTTGAAAATATTTCATATCAAAAAGAACAATTGAAATGGAAAGAAAGCACCTTGGATGAAACAAAATCTTGGCTTGAAAAATCAAAAACTGAATTGGAAAAAATTGATGAAAAAAATTGGACACTAGAAAATCTTGAAAAAAAATTGCTAGAAGCAGCAGGGGAGAAGCGTGGCGATTTGCTTTGGCCTCTTCGCATGGCATTGACTGGCGCGCAAAAGTCACCATCACCCTTTGAGTGTGCTTGGATCCTTGGCAAAAAAGAAGTTCTACGAAGAATTGAAAATGCAATCGAGCTTTAGAAAAAAAATTTTACATGCAAATCAAAACAAAATTAAAATCAAAAAATAGTTATTTGGCCTTGATGCTTGCACTTAATGTGGGAATATTTTTTGTGCTTTGGCAAAACATCAAAGCTGCAAATTCAATCACAGACCTTCCTTCGGCAACAACTGTGCCAGATGAAACTCAGCAAAAAATTGATGAACTGAAAAAGCGCGCTGAGGTGTATCGTGAGATTATTGATATCAAAAAAAAGCAAGGCGAAACACTCAACAATCAATTGTCTATAACTGACAACAATATTGAGCAAATTAATGCGCAAATTGATGTCAGCAAGCAACAAATTGATGATCTTAATAGCCAGATAAACAGAATAGAAGCTCAGATTGAAGAAAAAAAGCAGAAAATGGAAGCTCAAAAGGCAATGCTTAGCAATCTCATGCAGTCATATTATGAGGTTAATTTGACCAGTCCCGTTATTTCATATTTAAGTAGTGGAAACGTAGCTTCTTTTATTATTCAAAAGGACAGAATTGGTCAAACTGGAGACAGAATCGTTGACATTGTCAAAGAGGTCAAGGCCACAAAAGAAGATCTTGATGTCAAAAGCAGCGAACTTGATAAGAAAAAAGTTCAATTTATCAGCACTAAGGAAGAGCTTCAAAAACAAGGAACAACATTGGAATCAGCAAAAAAACAAAAGGCTAATTTGCTTGCCCAAACAAAAGGAGAAGAGGCTCGTTATAGTGAACTGCTTGCTCGCGTTGAAGAGCAAAAGCAAGAGTTGTTGGACGTTGATCAGTTTTTTGCAGCCAGCGGACTCTCTGTTGATTCATATCCAAAACCTGATTCAAAATATTTCGCGCCAACTAGTTGGTATTTTTCTCAAAGAGATCCGAAGTGGGCCAATGAAACAATTGGAAACACCAAAACATTGATGAAGAGTTATGGTTGTGCTGTGACTGCTGTTGCAATGGTTTTCAAGCAGCATGGTGGCACCATTAACCCTGGTCAACTTTCTTCTGAGCCTATTTATTCTGGAGATCTTATTAATTGGCCAGCGGTATGGTCTGCTCCAAAATTAGCACTGACTGGCAGTGGAAAAAGTCATGGAAACATCAGCTGGTCAATTATTGATGCACAAATTGCAAAAAACAATCCGGTCATTGTTTATATTGGAAAAACAAAGGGAAGTGGTGGTCACTATGTTGTTATTCATCACAAGGAAGCTAATACTGGCAAATATGTGGTACATGATCCATATTTTGGTGCAAACTTGTACCTTGACACTTCACGCGCACTTGTTGGAGCGATGGGAACAAGCTCAAGCACAATAATTAATCAAATGATAATTTATAATTAAGAATGGCTTTTTGTTATATTCTATTTTTTTATATATCATAGGTTGTGCGACATTGCATAGGGCATCTTCTCTCGCCTTGGGGAATTGAATCTTGTTTTGAGATTTGATTTCAAAGCCAACCGACTATCGATGTCACAGCAAGACACTTCATCAAACACAGCAAAGCAGTTGGACCGTGATTGCTTCTTGCAAATCCAGCTTTTTGAAATTTTTTCTTAAATGAAAAAATTTTTATTTTTATTTTTTAAAAAAAATCAAAAATAGTTTATTAAAAAAAATAATATCAAAAAATATTGTCATTCAAGTGAAACCATGAATCCGGATTACACCTCAATCCCGCATCATGAAATCAATCAAGTTGAGGGTGACAAAAGTGTCAATATTTGATCCAATTTGCCACAAAATGACACTAAAATAGCCTAAAAAACATGTCAAAATAATGGCTTAAACAAGCCATAAAACGACGCTCAAAATTGACCTGTAAGGCCCTTTGGATGGAGAAGTGGTATATGTATACCCTTAAATATGGCTTGTTTTAGGCATTAAATACGAGATAACACATTTTTAAGAGTAAAAGCTGTTATTGGATATAGGTTAGAAAAAAAATAGCCAGATCGGGTTGGATTTTGGGTATAGATGGGTAAGTTGATAGGGTTGTTTGAATATATAGTAGCAGGGCTCAAAATAAGAGCTTATAGAGTGGTGTATATGTTTATATGAAATGGCTTAATGATGTGATATATAAGGCTATGCAATATGGTCTTTTCTTGGTTCAATGTCGCAAAAGATATAATGTGCGACATTGTATTTACTAATACATTTAACCCAAAAAGGCACTTATTGCACCATGAGCTCCCCACTATTTCTTCTTTTGATAGTCTTTAATGGCTGCATGCAAAGCATCAGCTGCCAAGTTGCTGCAATGCATCTTTGCCAAAGGAAGACCTCCAAGCTCTTCAGCCACACTTTTGTTTGTGATTTCAATTGCTTCTTCAATTGTTTTTCCTTTTGCCAAAAAAGTTGTCATTGAAGATGTTGAAATTGCAGCTCCACAGCCAAGTGTTTCAAACTTCACATCCTTGATCACCTCTTGTCCTGCTTTATTTTTTGCAACTTTGATATATAAGCGCATAATATCGCCACATTTTGGATTGCCAACGGTCCCTACCCCATCAGCATTCTTTATTTTCCCCTGATTGAGAGGCTTGGTGAAATGTTCTAAAACTTTTTTTGAATATTTTTGCATATACAGTAGTCAAAAGTCCATAAAGCTTAAGGTCTTTAAAGCATTTTCTAATGTTGCTTTATAGACTTTATAGACTTAAGAGACTTTGAGCTTTTTAATTTATTTAAAATCTGCCAAAACATTGCCAGAAATTTTTCGCAAACGTTTGACCACTTCTTTTATCTTGCTAATTACAATGTCCAATTCTTTTTTTGTGGTGTGCTTCCCTATTGTTAATCTCAAACTTCCATGTGCTTGTTCATGCTTGAGTCCAAGTGATAGCAAAACATGTGAAGGATCAAGCGCGCCAGATGAGCATGCAGAACCAGTAGAACCAGCAATTCCATCCAAATCAAGTGAGAGTATCAATCCTTCTCCTTCCACATCATCAAAACGAAAATTTGCATTATTAGGTGATCTCTTTGTTGGCGAACCATTCAAATATGATTTTGGAATTTCTTTAAGCACTCTTTTGATCAAATAATCTCGTAGTTCAAGAATTTCTTGATTTTTCTTTTGAGTTGCTGGAGTTTTGATGAGATTAATAGCTTCTCCAAGGCCAACTATACCTGGAACATTGTGTGTGCCAGCGCGCAGCCTATATTCCTGATCGCCACCATCAATAAGTCGCTTGATTGCAGTGCCTTTTCTGACATACAAAAGACCAACACCTTTTGGTCCGTAGATTTTGTGCGCTGACATGGAAAGCAAATCAACTCCAAGCTCATCAACTTGGCAATCAAAATAATTTATTGCTTGTGTTGCATCGCTATGAAAATAAATCTTTGGCAATTTTGCGCCAATTCTTTCGGCATTCAATTTTTTGAGAAATTTTCCAATTTCAGCAATTGGTTGAACTGTGCCAATTTCATTGTTGACATACATCACTGAAATCAAAATTGTTTGCGGTGTGATTGCAGCCTTAATGTCTTTTAATGAAATTAGGCCATCTTTTGATGGAGAAACAAAAGTCACATCAGCCAAATTTTCTTTTTGAGCAAACTTGCAAGCATCAAGCACGCAATGATGTTCAAATTTAGTGGTGACAATATGTGGTTTTTCATCAGCTTTCCTGGCAATGGAGTTGTATGAACGTAGCAAGCCTTTCACAACAAGATTGTTACTTTCAGTTGCTCCTGAAGTGAAAATAATTTCAGAAGATTGGCAACGAAAAAAAAGTGCAGCCTTGGCTCGAGCCTCATCAACAGCCTCAAGCGCTGCTTGTCCAAAACCATGCACACTCATGGCATTGCCAAAAGTCTCAGAAAAATATGGCAACATTTTTTCCAGCACTTTTTTATCAACTGGTGTTGTGGCTGCGTAGTCTAAATATATTTTATTCATAAATATGCAAAAGTGTTATTTCATTATCAGTGTGCTTAGTTTGATGTCGTATAGAGTTTTTTTGATTTGCACTCCCAGCTTGTTCCAGACCATGCTTGATGGACATTTGTGTTCGCTAGCACAAAATTTTCCCACGCAGCGCATTGGAGCAATTTCACCATCGAGCAATTCAATGATTTCTCCCACAGGAATCTTTTTTGGATCCCTTGCGAGGGTATATCCACCTTGTTTTCCCTTGGCGCTTTGCACCACTTCCCCATCACGAAGAAATCCCATAAGCCTTTCAAGGTATTTTTGAGAGATATTTTCCTCTTTGGCAATCTCTCCAATTGTTTTTTGCTCAGGATAACACTGGGCAAGATTGGTCATGGCCTTGAGGCCATATTCAGCTTTGGTTGAAAATTTCATCGAGCAGTAGAAATTCGAATGGGCTATGCCCTATTAGAATTTTTTTATAAGTTATTTTTTATATTATCATCGAGGCCACTGAATTTAAGCACATTGTTTATATGTTCGAATTTTCACTGCCCGATTCATATTTTTGCTTGTTTATTACCTACTAATTTAGTATACATTCATAGTATCCAGTTTTATTATTTTCGTCAAGCCTTGACTATTAATGTCAAATAGTGCATACTATTGAGAAGTTCATTATCAGCTCAACTAAAAAAGGAGACATCCAATGAAGTGTCCAAGATGTGGTTTTGTGCGTGAAAATGATGTTATTTCCAGAGATCTCTTTCTTTGTGGTGTATGGGCCTATCTTTATTTAGCAAACAAGACCTTGCCCAATGAAGAACAGTTTGTAGCTATGCAAAAAGTTGGACTGCTACCTGTAACCAAATCAGCGTCGGACGGTAGCGGCAGAACTTATATATTGATACACGGTCATTATGGGTACAGAATATTGCACGATTGGCCAGCTATTGCTGCAAAAACATTGATAATGGCAGGGGTTAAGATTTAAAGAAGAATGATATAAAAAATTTAAAAATCACATGGAACTCTCATGTGATTTTTTTCTTGCCCTTTTTTACCAACATGGCATAATAAGGATGCATCTCATGTCCTTACAAACTTGATGAACTTTTAAACTTTATAAACTTTTTCTCATATGCGTTTATCATATTCAGCCCTAGAATCATTCCAAAATTGTAGCTTGAAGTATAAATTTCAAAATATCGATAAAATCAAAGAACCAAAATCAAAGGAAGCGGTTTTTGGGACACTTATTCATGGCGCATTGAAATTCATTCACACTCCAGCACTCTTGGCTCCAAAACTTGAAGATGCTTTGGACTATTTTTCCAAGAATTGGAATAGTGATGTTTTTGAAAATGAATTGGAAGAAAGAAGTGCTTTTACTATGGGAGTTGGCATGATTCAAGAATATTACAAAAAAAATACAATTTCTGATTATAATATTGTCGACTTGGAAAGTCGTTTTGCCATTGAAATTCAAGACAAAGCAAAAGGCAGCTCGCACATCATTTCTGGAATCATTGACCGCATCGACAAAACCCAAGATGGCTATGAAATCATTGACTACAAAACCACCAAGAAAATGCCCTCACAAGAAAAAGTTGACAATGATCTTCAATTATCAGTATATTTAAATGCCTTTCTTGCTCGTTATCCAAAAGAAGTTGCCAATTTGGACAAAATAACGGTTAGTCTTTACTACTTGAAACATGGAGTGAAATTGAGTTCAACCAGAACATTGGAACAACTGGAAACTTCCAAACAACTGTTTTTGGATGTTATTGCTGAAATTGAAAAAGGTGTTTTTGTTCCAAATGTCACTCCCCTTTGTGATTGGTGTGGTTTCCAAAGAATTTGCCCAATGTGGAAACACAAATTCAAAAATGAAGAAAAAATGGATGAGGAAGAAATAAAAACCGCCATTGAGGATTACATCAATTTGAAAGCAGCAATCACTTCAACAAAATCACAATTTGCCAAGTTGTCAGAAAAAATAAATACATATATGCAGCAAGAAGGTGTTGAAAGAGTTTTTTGTGATGAAGGCATCATTGCACAGACAATTCGAAAAACATATAAGTACGATGAAAAACAGCTGCGTGAAATCTTAGAACCGATTGATAAATGGGAGTCAATATTAAAAGTTGATGGCATTGCCCTCAAAAACATCATGGGCGTGCTTTCTCCTGGCGTGCGTCAAGATGTTGAACGTGCAAGAGTTTTAGACAAGGAAACAAAGGGACTTTCTGTTAAAAAGAAGTAACGAGGTTTTTTTGTCTCAATTATTTTCTTTTTAGGCATGCTCTTGGCCCAAATCTATGGCCAATCGCTCTTTGATTACTGTCGCAATCAAACGGCCTAAAAACAAAACAATCTCGCAAAAAATATTAAACATTCTTTGCAAATTAAAAAATCAAAATTTCATAAACTTCTCCCAATATTCATATAGCGACTTTGTTGCTTCAAGATCACCAACGTTATATTTGGCAATTTCTAGGAATTTTTTTTCTTTGAACAAATTTCCAACATCATCACCACTGACACCATTCTCTTTTGGACTTTTTATGCCAAAAGCCTTGCTCCAAAGATGAAGATTACCTTTGCGACGAACTGAGCCATAAAAAGTGAACTGATCAAGCAAATCAACATGCTTGGCATTATATGGCTGACTTGAAAGATAGCGATTGGCCATCAAATTTTTTGTTGGTCTGACTCCGCAAATAGAACTTCTGACAAACAAAAAAGGCACATCAAATGCCCGTCCATTAAAACTAACAAACTCATCATATTTTTCAGCCAAATTCCAAAACTGAGCCAGCATTTCCTTCTCACTCAAAACCCTGAATTTAATGTCGCCCTCCTGACTGTCTTCGATACTGCTATCAGGCGCTTGAAAATACACTGCTCCCTTGTTTTTTTCAACGTCATAGACTCCGATGGCTGCAATTTGACCAGTGAGTGGAGAAAGCGCCAAGCCGCTTTTCAAATCAATCAATTCTTTTTCATATTCTTCATCGGAAGAGCTTTCTTTTTTTATCCAACGTGTAAGAACCTCCTTGGATGTCAAATCAAGACTGTCAAAATCATCCCCAACCGTTTCAATATCAAATACTAGCTTGCTCATACATTTTTTATAGCACATCCATTGCTATTGTTCAATAGTGTTTTTGGGATTATTATTAATACTAATATTAAAATTGTTTGAATATTTTTCTTTTTGGCCAACAGCTGGCGACAGCAGCTCTTGAGCTTTTGAAAATTGAGTATTTTTTCAAAAGCGTGCCAAAAGGAGGAATAATCAAACAATACTTTTTTCATGAAAAAAATTTCAAACAAAATAAAAAGCTTCTTCTTGCATTTTTTCACCTTGGAAGACAGTGCTCACAACATTGCTGGTGGCGCAGCATTGGGTGTGTTTCTTGGAATTCTTCCAGGAGAAGGATTGGCAACAACTTTGGTGCTTGCATCTGTTTTGAAACTAAACAGGGCCTCAGCAAGCATTGGCGTGCTTGCCACAAACATGTGGGGCACGGTTGTGGCACTTCCTTTGGCAACAATCATTGGTGGATTTCTTTTTAATCAAACACCCTCGCATCTTTCACAAGAATTTTATCAAACATATCACCTTGGATTCAAGTATTTTTTCAGTAAGATTATTTTTTTTGAACTTGCCTTGCCACTGATTTCGGGATTCTTAGTGGTGTCACTTGGCATTGCCATGCTTTTCTATTTTGCAATCTTTTCTCTTTTGAAATATAAGAAAAAAAGCCTTTGAGAAAATTCTCAAAGGCTGATACCTTTTTCAAAAACTATTTGCTTGCAAAGTTCGCATGCTTCTTTTGTTCCCCATTGACAATGACGCGAATCAGCAAGAAGTGCTTGTGTGATTTTTTTGGAAAAAACATCCTTGCGAGCAATGAGATCCACAAGTGAATCTTTGCCAATGTTTCCAAGCCTCATGTGATCACTTGAAGTGCAAGAACAATCAGCAAAAACATCTCCACTAGGAGTAACAATCAAATACGTGTCTTCAAAATCAACTCCAAGCGTATAGCAAACTGACTTAGAAAAAGAAGTCTGATTGATGCTTGATCCCCTGCCTATTTGCTCAAAAGGAATTGGCATCACATTGATCACTGTTCCACCTTTCTTTGTTTTGATGGCATGCCAAGAAGTCATCAAAACAGCTTCAGTAAAAAGCTTGTATGTTTGCGCGCCCCCAATGATTGTGTTTTCAAAAAGATGAAACAAACGTCTGTCAGATTCATGAAATCCGATTGGCAATGCAAAACTTTTCCCGTCAATTTTTTCTGCCAGCTTTTTCAAAACATCTTCAATTTTTAATTTTGTTTGTTTGCAATTTTCCAGCGACATGGCTGCCCTGATTCGAAAAGCAGAAATTTCTTGATTTTGCATCATCAAAGTGGCAGTGTTGGCAAGACGCTCAGGAAAACTTTCATGATACAAGCTGAAACTTTGATCAATGGAGAAATTTTTCATATACCCCCTTTTTAGCAAATTCTCAAATTGCGTCTTTCTTTCTGTCTCCCTATTCAAAAAGCCAGAAGTGATCATTCCAAAGATGCCAAGTCTTTCATAGTTTCCGAAAACATCAGTGATTCCAAGCAAGTCATGGGTCATGAGTGGTTCTCCTCCTCCGGTGAGCAAGACTGACAATTGCCATCTTTCACGCCGCGCTTCTTTGACAATTTTTTCTGCCAGTTCCTTTTTGAAATGAATTGGATTTTTGCAGGTGCTGTCATCAATGCAATGAGCACATCCAGTGTCACATTTTGAAGTTGGATATAGTGTTATTCCAATATGCCTCTCGTCCTTTAAAATCTTTCTTGCAAGTTTCCTGAAAAACATGTTGCCTCCTTTTTTATTTGAAATTTGTTAAGATACTATTTTTGTGTTCAAGGGATAATAGCAGAAATGTGGCATAAGTCAATATCAAAAAAATAAAAAAGCCAATTGTTTTTACAATTGACTTTTTTGATATTAATAAATATCAAGATGGTAAAAAAACATAAAGAGGTCCTCTTTTGCTATAACAAAGGCCATAGCCCATTGGATCCTTAAAGAGTAATCTCCACCCAGCCATTTTTTCATCATTACTAGGAAAGAAAACAAATTCTTCTGTGGAGTTAGGATAAAGTTTTTTGCTCTCGAATTCGATTTCGAATCGCTTGGGGTCCCCTCCTGTTCCAATTTTCTTTAGTATTCCTTCGTCAATAACTTCTCCATTTTCAAACATTTTAACTGACTGTCCAATCCCATAATGATGCTGACCAATTTTAGTCATAATCATGCTTGAATCTTCTGGCTTGATTTTTTTAACATTTACTCCAGCAATCTTTTCCATTGCGAAACCTCCTTTTTCGAGAATTTTTAATGTATAAATCATTATTCATAACAATATTCAGTCATTCATATTGCCCAAGCAAAAGGATTCTCACCTGACGCTTTGATTTTGAAAAGATCATTCTCTGTTAGGATGTTGATAAATTTTCTTCCTGGAGAAATTCTGTAGGCATTCTCTTGCAAAAAAACCAATTCGTTATTGTACAAATCAACGAGCGCAAGCAGGCAATGAATCTTGATGCCGCAATCTTTTGCAGGTAGCATTTCTACAACTTTTTTCAGTAGTTCCTCATTTAATGTCACAACTGGCGGATTGCCAGCGATTGTCTGATTCAAGGCTGGAAATGCTCCAGACAAGCCATGCACAGGCTCCATCCAATACGCATTCATCAATCGATATCCATTCAAGTCAGCGCCCATCAAATCAGAAAGTTGCTTTTCCATTTTTATGCCTCCTATTTTTATTGAGCTCTAAATTTCTACATACCTTATTGATTATTATTAACAATACACTCCCCTTCTTTGTCCCAGGATATCACGCATGAACCTTTTCCATTTTTAGTCTTGCACTCAGACAGTTTTAATAATGATACATTTGTTGATCCACAATTTTGACAATTGCCTGAATACTCCAAAAAATGTTCATACTTTTCAATCAGTGGTAATAATGATGGACTAAACATAGATAATAACCCCCTATTTTTTTATCTTCAAATTGTTAATGTGCTATCTTGTGTTCAAGGAATAATAGCAGAAATGTGACATAAGTCAATAAGCCTATTGACTTGCCATTAATAGGAAATTATCTATTTTTCATAAACATATAAAAAAAGCCCGCAACATTATAGCTGCGGGCTTATTGGAGTATCTTTATCTATACTTGTTTTAGGAAAAATCCTCTTTTCTGATTTTAGCAATCAAATCCAAGTGCTTTTTTGCATACCGTAGTTCATCAATCAATTCCTTGAAAACAGTTTTGGTAGAGCCAAATGTTGCACCATCAGTACCATGTGCAAGATTGGGCACACTTCCAGCGGCTTCATATAAAGCCAACAATACATCAACGGATTCATTTTTCTGTTTAATCCATGCATCAAATTCGATTTGTGGCATTTGCAGAATTACCAACACATCATCCCTGATCGCTTTTTTCGCCGGAGTAGTCCAATGTCCACCCATGTCCTGATCTTTTTCTCTTTTTTGCTCTGTCGAAATACCGTCAATACCCTTGAAAAGCATCGTTAATTCAGGTCGTTGCCTTACCATATTCCACCTCCAAATTAAGTTAAAGTGCCTTAGTCACTTCTACATTCCAACCCACCTCTTATATTTAGTTTATTTTATAAAACCAAAATGTTTTAAGGTTGGCAGAATATTTGGTGCCAATTCTTCTTTAGTCAGTTCTTCTTGTGTAAACCAATGCCATTGCCGAATATCAGCACCAGGATTAACTTCACCCAAGCGCTTAGCTTGATAATGAACTAGCAAGACATCTATAAAGCCATGATCAATCTGCTTAAGTGTATACATAACAAATGGATCTGGGTTGGTAATTTCTATCTCAAAACCCATCTCCTCTTTAGCTTCACGCATTGCGGTAGCTGTCAATCTTTGATCAGAATCTTCGACCTTGCCTCCACAAAATTTCCAAAAGTCGGTATCACCATGCTGAGTCAACAAAACCTTGTCATTTTCGACGATTACAGGACCAGATGCAATTATTATTTTTGACATATTTTCTCCTTTTCCCTCTCTTGGAATTTGTATTAATTGTTAAAATGCTATTTTTATCCTCAAGAAATAATAGCAGAAATATGGCATAAGTCAACAAGTATATTGACTTACAATTGATTTATCTATATCATTTAAAGTCAGTTGAATAGCAACTTAACAAATACATATTAAATGCAAAAGGAGGTTTGCAATGAAGCAAAAACAAAAAAGGCGCAAAATTGCTCGCATTCGCAAAAAGCAAAAAATGGCAAAATTAGCAAAACGCAGAAAGCCGATGACTCACAATGATTTGGAAAATCACACCGCAATGATTGAAAGTTTTATGCATTCAGACGAAGAAATCATTATCGATTTTTCTGCCAAAATTGAACATTCGAAAAAATTAGGAAGTATCTTATCCCCTATCTTAATTCTACTTGGATTAGCAATGGGATGGGAGAGTGGCTTTGTGTTTCTTGGTATATTGTTGGCATTTTTGCCATGGCTGGAATATTTCTTGTATCGCGACAGTTTGATTTTTTGGAAAAAGCAACTTCGGGAAAATTCTAAATATTTGCAAGATTTGAAATCTCGACTTGCTGCATTTGAAAACAAAGGAGGATATGATGAAATTTGCATATAAGATTCTTGGATGGTCCAAAAGGAGAGATATTAGTCTTAGCAGTTGTTGCTTTTCAATCCAATTGGATGCACGTTTTGCTGAAAAAGCAAGGAACCTTCGCTTTGAAAAACAGGATATTTTCAACAAACGCATTTGTGAGATTGTTGAATACAAATATGCACGTGCCATATTTTGGAATGACACTGCTTTTTTGAGATCAATGTCAGTTAAGGGTAATTGTGCTTGTCTTGGGATGAGCGGGAGTCTTCTAGACTCAGATTGGAGCGACAGAGATGTTATCACATATAGCGGTCACAATGTTGACAGTAAGGAGCAAGCGTTTGATTTGCTGACAATTTTCACTTATTGGGTTGATATCGTTGAGGCACTGACATATCGGGAAATTCAAAAAATATCAGGAGGTGGAAAATGAAAAGAGTTGCTTTTTTGAAAATCTTGCCACATGAAGGAATAATTCCAAATATTGAAAAAATTCATAATTGGTTGTTGCGAGATGCTAAAAAATATAACTTCAAAATTTTCACAGAAATAAGACCTTTTGATGAATACACCGCAAGCAACATCCATGAAAAAAATATACAAAATGAGCACCGCCTTGTTGCATGGCGCTTTGATCGCGATGACAAAGTTTCAGATGAGGAAGTTGTCAATCTCGTCGGTCCAGATGGAAATATTTTGTATGCTTGGGTTTGTCCACGCTGCAAATCATTTTGCCGAAGAGCTGAGCATCCCAACAATTCAAAAGATGATGTGTATTTTGGATGCAGATGTCGCGAATCAGTTTTCTATGGTTGTTTCGAGCTTTGAATTATTTTTAAGGAGGCTTTCATGAGACTTTGCAGAGTTGTCCATGACACAGTGATTCACGAAGAAATAGATCTACCACCGCTTATAAATAAATTTATTGTTGCAACAGGAAGCAAGGGCTTGGCATGTGATAAGAATTATGGATATATCTTTCAAGTCGAAAGATGGAATGGCAATAAGGAAGATATAACCTGTCCAGAATGCATTGCGCTAATGGAAACAGTCAAATAGAGATAACTTGCTAATCTCGTTAAATTTAAAGCCTCTGAGAAAATTCTCAAAGGCTTTTTTTGTTGCATTTTGTATAAATCCAGAGTGTTACCTATGTATCTCATCTTCTTCATTGTAAAAAACCCAGCCATTGACATTTTACCTATTTTTAGGTAAATTACAATTTCTGGTTCATTAAAATTTAGCAAGTAATTCCAACAAAGAAAGGGGTATACACATGTCAAATATCGGCATATTGGATGGGGATTTAGCGGTATGGAGAAATCGACCAGAGGAAAGCTCGGTTATTTTTGTTCGAAATGGCCAAGGCGTGAAATTTGGGCATGATGAATGCTCTACACACTTCGTTTTGCCAATCAAAGACAAAGTTGACTTTATGGCCATAATGAAATTCGTGGGTACAACTTTTGGCTTTATTCCGGTAGCTGGAAGACTTGATAATACTGTTTTGTTTAAGGCACCGGCATTATCAGAAAGCAAAGTATTGCGACACAATGACAAAATTAGAAAACTCAGGAAAGGCAATGTAATGTTGCTTAGAAATTTTAAGCTGATTGCTGGAATTTTACTGCCACATCATGACCAGCAGCGTTATTTTAATTTTGCTTTCATGCTCGCGATAATGTCCAGGAAAATAATCAGACCAGATTTTGATCACCCAGTTCCTACACTTTTAGTTCAAGAGGTTTGAGGTTATGACAGGAAAGGCTTTAAGTCAGCAAGCGGTAAGCAGAGTATTTACCTTGGCACAAAGTGCCTATCGCCCAAATCGAATTCTTGCGCTGAAATCTGAAATTGCAAGGCAAAGACGATTTCAGAATACAATTTCAAGCGAACCGGCTTCATAGATTATTCATCTGTTAACCGCATTGCTTTTCTAATGCGTGAACTCAATGGCCTCTATGGTGCCTGGGCGGAGGGCTGGATTCATTAAAAACCAAACAAGGGACTTCTCATTTTGAGAGGTCCCATTTTTTTTGACTAATTTTAGATATTTAGATATAATGTCCTTAGATAATCAATTTCATTACGCTTCAAACAAACTTCACATGTAAGTAAGTGCTACAAAATATTCACAATAGATGCAAAATTTTGTATGAGGCTGCATGGAAAAAAAATCCCAAATATTTTTCTTTATAAGCACAGCCATCTTTTGGAATTTTTTAAAACAAATAAAAACGGCCGCCGAACTTTTGAGTTCAATGCGACCGTCTAATTGGTACTTCATTAGGCGTCGATTACGTCGCCTTGCAGAAAGTTGCCACACGTTGTGCAAGTTGGTGGCTCATTTTTGAATGCATCAACCTTGTCGTGTGGTACAGGAAAATTTACGTTTTCATTTTTCTTTTCGCAATCTTCCGCTGTGCAATGTCCAATAAATTTCATGGTCATCTCCTTTTTTAAGAACAGTTCACGATACCCTCGTGTTTGGGATTATCAAAAAAAATATGGTAATGTTGTATATTAGCACTTTTTCATGGTTTAGTCAAGAATGAGCACAAAAAATTCCAAAAAATGGCTTAAATTAAGGAAAATATTTGTGATTTTCGTTTCAATTTCGCTCAAATTCAGTCCCTTTTATTGGTGATTAAATATACGTTGGCAACTTCTAATAGTTCGTGAGATAATTGAAGTATTAGTGACTTAAAAGGGACTGAACTTCTCATATCGCAAAACGTTGATCTGAAATGTCGCTCCACTACGTTTGCTCCATTTCAAATCAACGTGCGCGCCTGCCGGACGCTGTCATCTTCTGTGCTAG
>JBAXDL010000015.1:0-23351 GCA_037140955.1 bacterium
AATTGGCAAGATGAATTTATCAATATTCCAAATGATATTTTTTCAAATAATGAAAGTAGTGGAATTTTGGATATTTTTGATCTTTACAATTTTACAATTGATGAAAATACCCCAGACGATCAAGAAGTTTCCGTTGACCCAGAAATGCTCGGAAAAGTTTTTGAGAATTTATTGGAAGATAATGTCAGAAAGGGACAAGGTGCTTTTTATACACCTCGTGAAATTGTGCAATACATGTGCAGGGAGAGTTTGATAAATTATTTAGCATCAAATCATTCAAATTTGTCCGAGAAAAACATTAGGGAATATGTTGGATATGGAGAGGCTTTGAGTCGCGATATTAGTGAACTCAAGGAAGTTTGGAAAGGCGGATCATATGCGCCCGGGCA
Source organism: bacterium (assembly GCA_037140955.1). GTDB lineage: Bacteria > Patescibacteriota > Minisyncoccia > Moranbacterales > GWC2-37-73 > UBA12068. The sequence goes on from JBAXDL010000015.1 coordinate 390, forward strand.
GTTTAAAGAGCTTGATGATTTATTAAAAAATGCAAAGATCGTTGATCCTGCTTGTGGTAGTGGTGCTTTTTTGGTTGGAATGTTGCAGGAGATAATTAGGTTGCGAGTATTTTTGCAGTTAACACCCGATTCAGAATTATTTTTAAAATCACCCGATTCTATTAAGGAGCTTAGCGTGTATGAATTAAAAAAAGAAACGATTCAAAACTCTCTGTATGGTGTTGATATTGACCCAGGAGCAGTCGATATTGCCAAGTTGCGTTTCTGGCTGTCTATTGTGGTTGAAGAGGATGTCGACGAAGTTGAGCCACTGCCAAACTTGGATTATAAAATCATGCAAGGAAATAGCTTGCTGGAAGATTTGGTCATTGGGGACAGTGTTATCAAATTTGATTTTAGTGGTGGCAAAAAAATGGACAAGAGGACAAAAGAACAAAAAGAACTTTTTAAACTTGGAGGAATTCAAGGGAAACTTATTCTTGATCAAAGTGACAGTCTGACTGATAAACTTGAAAAATTGCATGCGGAGTTTTTCAGTATATCCGATCCAGAAAAGAAAAAAATATTAAAAAGAAAAATTGATAATATTGAGGATGAATTAATTCAGAGCAAATGTCATGAGGAGATTAAAAATGCTGAGTCTTTTGTGCAAAATAGTGTAAATGATAGTAAAAAAATCCTGAAGGGAACTGAAAAAATGTTAGCAGTAAAAGGTGTTTTAGATAAGTGGAAAAAGGATCATTTGCGTCCATTTTTTCCTTGGAAATTACATTTTGGGGAAATTTTCAATAGGGAAAATGGAGGGTTTGATATTGCGATAGGCAATCCACCTTATTTTCAATTACAAAAAAATAGAACTATTAGTGATACACTTTCTTTGCTTAGTTATCGTACATTTTCAAAGTCAGCTGATATTTATTGCATTTTTTATGAAAGGGGTATTCAGCTATTGAGATCCAACGGCGTACTGACGTATATAACATCTAATTCTTGGATGAAAACTAAATATGGTAAAGCATTGAGAGAGCTATTTGTCAGTATGGCAAATCCAATAATTCTAATAAATTTTGATAAATCACAAATTTTTGAATCTGCTATTGTTGAATCAAACATACTCGTTTTGAGAAAAGAGGCATATAATGCCTCGCTTCATGCAACTAACTTTGGTTTAGTCGGTAATGACAAGACCATGGATGAATACTTCAATGAAAACTTTAAAATAATTAAAAATCTTGATAGTAATGGGTGGATAATCGGTGATGATAAATCGGCTGAAATAAGATTAAAACTTGAAGCCATTTCTGAGCCCCTAGGAAAATATAATCAAAAGATACGCATCGGGTTGCTTAATGGATTTAATGATGCGTATGTTATCAATACGAAAATAAAAGACGAATTAATTTTGAAAGATCCTAAATCTGTAGAAATTATTAAACCTATGCTTCGCGGTCGGGATGTTAAAAAATATGCATATGAATGGTCTGGGTTATGGATGATTAATTCTCACAATGGTCTGAGGGATGGCATCTCCAGAATTGATGTTGAGAAAAATTATCCAGCAATATATGATCACTTGCTAAAATATAAGGAAAAATTGGAAATACGTAAAAATAAAGGTTCTCATTGGACTAATTTGAGAAATTGTGCCTACTTTGAAGAGTTTGATAAGCCAAAAATTATTTGGGGAGAATTATCAGACAGTCCTAAATTTGCTTTTGACGAGAATGGTTTTATAGCGGAAGCGACATTATTTGCAATGATTGGAGATAACTTGAAATTTTTGCTTGGTATATTGAATTCAAGATTGGCACTTTGGTATTTTGAACAAATAACAACTAGCTCTGGGATGGGAACAAATCGATGGAAAAAGTACAAAATTGAACAGTTTCCAATTCGCAAGATTGATGATAGCAATAAACATATAATGAAAGAAATTGAAATAGTAGTTGAGAGAATTTTAACTGAAAATAAGAGCGATATAAATAAACAGTTGTTGAATGATGTTGATCAGCTTATTTATAAGCTCTACGAGCTTACATCAGAGGAAATTGAAATTGTGGAAAATTACCATAAGAAATAAATTAACGCTATGAAAATAATTTTATTCAGGTTTGAGAAAGAAAAAATAAATTTTATTGAGTGTGATATTGATTCTGGAAATTTAATTATAGGTAATAAGGATAATATGCCCTTAGAATCCGCAGAAAGTAGGGGGGAGAAATATAACAAGGTTTTGGATGAGTTTCTTCATTTGTGGACAAAATATCCAAATAGTATTTTTGCTTATCAGGCACCTCAAAGATACATGGGAGCAATAAAGGATGTAGAGGGTTTTGCAAATGCATCAATGTTACATCTTTTTTGTTATCAGAATAGTATTGATATTTTAGAATTAACATCGGTATCAGTAAGGGAAAAGTTGTCGATTCCAAACAAGGATTTTAAAACATTGCTAGAAAAAGAAAAGATTAGTGTTTGTGAAAAGTATAAAATAGCTAAATCGGATAAGATTCTTGACGGCCTAGTTTCATTATCGCTTTTAAGTGAAACTTTTTGATTATGCAAAGTCAAAGCAAATTAGTGGTAATTAATAAAATAGCTGAAGGAAACTTTGGAGAAGTTATTTTATGTGAGAATACTTATTTAGCGAATAGGAAAGAAGCAGTTAAGTATATCAGAACTAAAAACAAGGAAGAAGTTGATAAAATAGCTGAAATTAAGAAAAATTTATTTGAGTCTTCCGTGTTAGAATATTTAAAAAAATCAAAGTATATCGTGGAGGTCTATGATGCCGAAGTGTTAAAAGATGGAATAAGGATTAATATGGAATTCTTAGAAAAAGGAAGCATCCAAAACTTGTTGAATGTAAGAAATTTTTTGGATGCTAAACAGGTTTTAAAAATTTCAGAATGCGTTTTGCATGCTCTTGAATATGCGCATAATAAGGGTATATTTCATTTGGATGTTAAGCCTGGAAATATTTTAATAAAGAATGAAAATATATACAAATTGTCTGATTTCGGCTTGGCAAGCTTAAAGAATGAAAATGGATTATCATTTTTTAAGGAGATTTATACAATACATGTTCCACCAGAAAAAGTTTCCAATAGTCAGGTGGAAGCCACAGAGCAGAGTGATATTTATATGTTCGGAGTTACAATTTATAGATGCTTGAACGGAAATTCACATTTAGCTAATCAGTGGAATTCCTTAAGGGAGAAAAATATTTTACAAGACTCAATTATTTCAGGAAAATTTCCGAATAGATCGATTTATTTACCGCATGTTCACAGAAAATTCAGAAATATAATAAATAAATGCTTAAATGTGGATTTAGCAAAGAGATATAAAAATGTTAGAGATATTAGAAAAGATCTTGGAAGAATAAAGATAACATACAACTGGATTCCAAGAAATATTTCTGAAAAATTACATTATTGGGAGTGTTTAATTAATAACAAATTATTCATGGATATCATTGCGGAAAGAGATGAGAATAATTTGTGGAAAGTTACTTTAATGAAATATGGAGAAATAAAAAAGATAAAAATTACAAGACATTGTTTCTCAAAACTTAAGGAGAAAGAGTTTCATAAAAAACTGGACATTATCTTTAATGAATTTTTTTAATTGTCTCATTATGAAATTATCAAAAACAGACTTCAAGGAATATTTGATTTGTCCAAAATGTCTTTGGCTCAAGAAAAAGAGGCCAGATGAATATATTGAAGGCGAATTTTCTGAATTTCTGAAAAAGTTGATTAAGGATGGATATGAAGTGGAAGAATATTTCAAGAAGTTTTTTCCATCTGGAATTCTTGTTGCTAACAAGGAAGGTGCCGCCCTGGAGACAAAAGAATTGATTGCCAAGAAAGCAACGATTTTTCAAGCTACTTTCAAAACAGCTGATGGCATTTTTGCAAAAATTGATGTTTTGCAGTTAGATCAAGAGACTCAAAAATGGAATTTATATGAGGTGAAGTCTGGTTCCAGCATAAAGACTGATCTGTTTCACAATCACATGAAAGACATTGCTTTTCAAAAAAATGTAATTGAAAAATCGGGGATTGAAATAGGGAAAAGTTTCTTGGTTCACTTGAATAGTGAATATATTAGAAATGGAGAAATAGATTTGAACGCACTGTTTGTTTTCAATGAAGTTTCGGATGATATAGCGAAAATTGAAAAAGAGACCAAGGCTGAAATATCTCAAGCACTGGAGCTTTTGCAAAGAGATGATGTTGTAACTGCTGGATGTGGCTGTATCTATGCGAGCAGTGGACAACGCTGTGATTGTTTCAGTATTTTCAATCCTGAAGTTCCAGAATATTCAACCGCACACATTTTTCAAAAGAAAAAGTTGAGAATGCTGGTTGATGATGAAATTTTTTATCCGAGAGATGTTCCTGATGATTTCAAAGCCACGGAACCTCAGAGAACAAGAATTGAACTTCAACAAAGTGGTGTTCCAAAAATTGATAAACAAGCTGTGCGAAACACATTGGCCAAACTTGTTTATCCTTTATATTTTTTTGACTATGAAACATTTGGCAAACCAGTGCCTCTTTTAGATGGGTATAAAACAAGTCAGCAGTTGGTTTTTCAGTATTCCTTGCATGTTTTGCAGGAAGATGGAGGGCTTGAGCATTTTGAATATTTGGCGGATGACCTTGCACATGCCACAAGTGGCCTGCTGGAGTCTATGAGAGCCAATATTGGACCTGTTGGAACGGCTATTGTTTGGTATGAACCATTCGAGAAAGGTCGCAATGTTGAGTTGATGAAATTGCACCCAGAGGAAAAAGAATTTCTGAAAGATTTGAATTCACGCGTATTTGACTTAATGAAAGTGTTCAAGAAGGATTATTTGCACCCTGAATTTCTTGGTAGTGCCTCAATCAAAAAAGTTTTGCCAGTTTTGGTGCCAGAGCTTTCATACAAAGAATTGGATATTCAAAATGGAACCATGGCAATTGAAGCTTGGGGCAGAACAATCTTTGAAAACGTTGAAACAGATGTAAAAGAAAAAATCAGAAAGAATTTGCTCAAATATTGCGAGTTGGACACTTTGGCGATGGTTAAAATTCTTGAAAAACTAAAAGAAGTATAATTTTTTTATGAAATAATATGGAAATCTATTTTTCAATCCTCGCAGTTGCTTTTCTTGCTTTGTTGGTGGTTAATTTCTATTTGTTTGCCAAAGTGAAAAGCATCAGCAAGAAATTCAAAGATTTGAATTCAAGGATGACAACAATTGGTGGTGACATTGAGTTTGTTAAGGGTGTTGAATTGGATTTTTCAGTTCTTGAGGACAAATGCAAAGATGAAATTGAGCAAATGCAGATTCAGGTTGAAACTATTTTTAATAAAGTTACTGAAGAAATTGATAATCATGGAAAGACTATTGAAGAATTGGAAACAAAAATTGAAGAGTTGGAAAAATTAGAAGAACAAATGAAAGATGAAATTGAAGCGAAGATTGATGAGAAACTTGAGGAGCTTGATGAAAAAAATAAGAAATAATAAACAATATGAAAAAATATTTAGAAATTTTGCCAGACGGAAATATTTCAAGTGAGGAAGTTCATGAGGCTGCAAAAAAGATACTTGTGGAAAAAGGAATCCAATTTAATGAAGTCGAGACGGGAAATTATGATATCGATTCTGATTATTTATTTGATGAGGTAAAGAAGCACGCAATTAGCAGTGGAAAAATATCCACTGCCATGCTTCAAAGAGTTTTTAAGGTTGGATATTCAAGAGCGGCTCGCTTGATAGATATGCTAGAAGATGCAGGCATTGTTGGTGAGGCTGATGGAGCAAGACCAAGAAAGGTTTTAATTGAAAAATAAAAATAAACAAAATGGCACAAGTTTTCGGAGAAAGGAGCAAATATTTAATATGGATGGATTATGCGTCTAGAATCGCTGCTATTTTAGTGTATATCATGTTTTTATATACCTTGTATTCGTATATAAGTATAAATTTCACGAAAACGGCTTCTGTCCTGAGCATATTAGTTGCAACTGCAATGTATTTACCGCTTATTTTGTGGATAAAAAAAGAACTCGGCAACTACATTCGAAGTGCATTTAATTTTAGAATTGGAAGAATTGCTGAATATGAAATTTGTGATGAATTGTCGAATAATTTATCAGAAGATTTTCTAATATTTCAAGATGTTAAGATTGGTGGAAAAATTGGAAATATTGATCTTGTTGTGATTGGCAAAAATGGAGCATTTGCACTTGAGGTTAAAAGTCACAGCGGAAAGATGACTTTTAATGGGTTCAATCTTTTGCGAAATGACTTTAATTTTCGGGAGAAAAATGTGCTTAAGCAGACCATGGATGAGGCAGTTGATTTGAGTAATCACATAAAAAATAAAACTGGAAAATATTATTTTATTGAACCAGTACTAGTTTTCTCAAGTAAGTGGGCTTTTATGCGATTTGGTTTCAACAAAATCAAAGGAGTTCATGTGGTTCAGAAAAGATTTTTAAATGAGTTGATACTGAGAAGTCCAGAATGTTTAACGAACGAAGATGTGGAATTTTTGAAAAAAGAATTAATTGAATTGGTTCATGTAAAAAATTGAGAATAAAAGAATGAAACATCTCAAGGATCATATTTATTATAGCGAGCTTTATGATAAGTTCACCATTGAAGAATGCCAGCGATGGGAAAAAAGTAAGAATCCGGAGTCCTTAAGAGATGATGATGAAGCTGTGGCAAAAATTAAAAAAGATTTTTTTGAAAATTGCCTCATAAAAACCTCGATGTATTTCCTTAAGGGAGAAAGATATCTCGAAAAAGAAAAAACTATTCAGGAGTGGATGGAGAGAGATTCCGCTATGGATGGGAAACTGGAAAATGCTACTGAGCCGAGCAATGTTCGCTGTATTGGTTGCAGTTCTTCAAAAATGAAATGCATTTCTCGCGATTTAATGCCTTATAATTCTGATAAGGATGAGGTCTTGTTTATGTTTCAATGTGAAAAGTGCGAAAAGCGTCGAGCATATTGGGAGAATGGAAAGGAATGGGAGTCTAAACCAAATCCATGTCCAAAATGTAGAGCAGAACTGCAGTCTGCCCATGTGAAAAAAGATAATACCATAGAAACCACATATAGTTGTTCAGAATGTGGATATAAAGATACTGAGATATTAGATTTAAGCGTCAAGGAGAATGAGGAAAAAGTTGATTCTGAATTTGAAGCTAATCGCAAAAAATATTGCTTATCGGCTACGGATGGATTGGAGTATTTTGCTCACAAGGGAAAGCAAGATTCATTAAAAAAACTAGTTGATGGTTGGGATGAACAGGATAAAAATAAGGAATTATATGATGTCATTGATAAGATAAAAAAAATCACAATAGTTGAGTTGGAAAATCTGCTTACTCCAGTATTGAATGATTCTAGTTATATCAAGTTTCAATTATTAAATCCAGAGATTGAAAAAGATGTCATTATTCCATTTAGTGTTCATGATAGCAAAAGTGATCGCACGAAAATGGCTAGTGAATATGATTTAAAAAGACTTCTAAAAAAGACCCTGGAGTATACTAACTGGCGATTAATGAGTGAAGGTACTAGTTATAGGCTAGGATTTCTGTCTGGGCGACTTAGGGGCGTTGAGGGGGAAGATGAATTCAAGAGACTTGCCGAAAATATACTAAAAAGACAGAAGAAATTACAAAATAAAAAATAGTTTCTTGGAATATCAAGATGTGATACAAAATGAATCCCTATAATTATAAATTGACGCACTTATTTGTTGGTATAGAATAGGCTTATAAGAAGTAAATCTTTATTTATGAAAAATAAAATATTGATAATCTCATTGCTTTTGATAGTTGCATTCGTGGGAATGCTGACATATAAAAAAAGTTCAATGAAGCAGGAGTCAAAACAGACTGCTCAAGAATTGATAATACAACGAGACATTTCAGAAATTCGCAAATTTGCTGATTCATCAGATCTGATGGTTCAATACGAAAGTGAAAGCAAATCTTCAAATGGAGAAAATGTTCCTGTTAGTGTATATATTGCAGGTGCTGATAGATATGAGGTGAATTCTGCTGGCAAAATCATAGAGTTTGGCTCACGCAATCTTCCAATAGGCAGTGAGAATGAAAAGAAGTATGACAATACTCCTCGTTACAATTTTCAAGAGCTGGAAATAATGGCTAAGCAATTTATTATTAAGAATGCATTAGATGCTAATCTGGATAGTTTGACATCAAACCACAACAACAAGGGAACGAATTATTTTTTTAGATGGGAAGATCGCTCGCAAAAAACAACAGAAGGATATCCATTTATTCAGGCTGGATTTACGCAGGGAGGAACAATGACTAGTTATATAAACACTCTGACATTTTAATTGCTCTAATATGAACACAAAAAATCGCCATAAAATGGCGATTTTTAATATTTTCTAAATTGTGTGCAGAGTTGGGGGTCCAACCATCGCTATAACTAATTTAGGCTCGAGGGACCTAATATAGCTCAATTTAAGCCCTCTAGGTCTCTCGATACTAAATGTTGGTGGTTGGGCCGCTAGGATTCGGACCTAGGTATGACGGGATCAAAACCCGTTGCCTTACCGCTTGGCTACGGCCCAACACCACACAAAACTTTTCAAAAATCTATTAAGCTATTTTACTGCACGATGTTTCCGCCCATGATTCCCATGGCATCTGAAAGAAGGGAACTTGTTTCAGATGGTGTTTGTTCGGCGCCAGAATTGCTGGAATGTGTCGTCAAACTTGAGGCGATTGTGATGCCTGCTTCATCAGCAGTGATCACTTTTATCAACAATCGCAACCCTAAAATTTTAGCAAAAGTTTCTTCTAATGTCAATTTGTTGCCATATTCGTTGAGTTTGTCTTTGTGAAAAGTGAATTTGGCGGCAATGGTGACGATGCCAGCATCCACACTGATTGGCTGACAACTTTGCAAAACAGCTGAAAGACTGTGGTTTATCAATTTTATGTCCCTGATAAATTGTCCCCAGTTTTTCTTTATATCATTGATTGAGAAATCACTATCAGCAATTTGAGCTTCATTTTTGATTAATTTTGGCTCAGCAAGCTCCTTTTCGTCTGGAATTTGAATTGCTTCTTCTGCTTGAAATGGTGCTGACGGTGCCACTTGATTGCTTGTTGGTGGCAAAGCTGGCGCAGGGGCTATTTTTTGCGCCTGCGGTGGTGTTGGCATTGAAAAAGTCTCAACTGGCTGGGAAATTGGGGCCGCAATTGGAGCAGCTTTTTGTTGATATGCTGGCGCTGCATTTGCAGTGTTTTGTTGCTGAGGGGCAGTTTGATTTTGCGTGTCACTGTTGGTTGCTTTTATGATTGCCATTTCCAAGGGAAGTTGTGGAATGAAGGCGGATTTCATTTTCCCTGCAATTTCAGCAAAGCACTGAATGATGGTCAAAATTTCAGCTGGCTTGTGATTTTTCGCTTGCTCAAGAAGTGCAAAAGCCTGATCTTTGGTCAATTCATATGAAAATATTTTTGCTAATTTTTCATCAACACAAACAAGCATTACTTGACGCAAGTAGTTCAAGAAAGATTTGTTGAAAACATCCAGGTCGTAGCCATCTTTTGAAAGTTCGTTCACAAGTGTGATTGCGCTGGCAGAATCTTTTTTGAGAAGATATGTCACCATTGCTTCCAAAGATTGTCTTTGTGTGGTGCCCAAAATTTCTTCAACTTCTTTGGCTGTGATTTTTTTGTCTTCCAGTGCCATGACTTGCGCAAGAAGAGATTCCGCATCTCGCATGCCTCCTTCAGCAGCAATGGCAATCATTTCAAGTGCATCTTTTTCGACTGTAATGTTTTCCTTGCTAGCAATGGCAGAAAGTTTTTCAATGATGTGTTCAAGTGAAAGCCTGGTGAAATCATAGCGCTGACAACGTGAGATGATTGTTTCTGGAACTTTGTGGATTTCCGTGGTGGCCAAAATGAAAATGACATGAGCGGGTGGTTCTTCAAGCGTTTTGAGCAAAGCATTGAATGCACCGGTCGAAAGCATGTGAACTTCATCAATGATATATACTTTGAATTTTGCTTGTGATGGTGGGAATTTCACATTTTCTCGCAGCTCTCTGATGTTGTCCACGCCAGTGTTTGAGGCAGCATCTATCTCGAAGATATCAAGCGATGTTCCTTGTGTGATGTTTTTGCAGACGTCACACTCCAAGCAAGGATCAGCTCCTTTGGGGTTTTGACAGTTCACTGCTCTAGCAAAGATTCTGGCCATGGTTGTTTTTCCTGTTCCTCGTGGGCCAGTGAAAAGATAGGCATGACCAATTCTATTGTGCAAAATTGCATTAGAGAGTGTTTGGACTATGTGGGTTTGGCCAATCACATCTGAAAAGGTGAGTGGGCGATATTTGCGATATAGGGATAATGACATATGCTTTAAATTTCCAATTTTAAATTTTAAATTTTAAACAAACTCACCATGCGGTGAGGGAGAATTCAAAATAATAGAACTTCTCAGTACTTACCACATCTTAACACCGAACTGTTAAAAATAAAACTCCCCAGAGCGGGGAGTTTGTGTTGTAATTTATTGTTGGATTTTGTATGTTGGATTTTACTTTTTGAAAACCCAGAGTTTGTATCCAATAAAGTTCCAGGCAAGTCCAGCAATTGATCCAGCAGCTGCTCCGAGCAGACCAAGTTGGCCGTCAGTGAGGGTGGTTGATGATGCTAGGATTGTTTTGAAAACAAAGGAAGCAATGAAGACATTAATCAAAAAACCGATGATGCTGACTGCAAAAAACTGCACAAACTCTGATTTTGTTTGTTCTTTTGCGCCTTGATCAAAAGTCCAATGCTTGTTCCAGAAATAACTGCTGATGTTTGCCACAATAAATGAAATTGCCTTGAACAAGGAATAGAAGGTGATAGCGCCAATGATTGCATTTGTTGATTCTATTTTGAAATATGCGCTGAACAGGAGAGTGATGAGTGCAAGCACCCCAAGATCAACAAGTGTGTTGAGAACACCGATCAATCCAAATTTTGCAATTTGATATATGATGGCAATTTTCTTTCCAAGCATGAAAGCGATGCGAAGTCCGAGTGGTGTGGCAAGTAGAAAAAATGGCACAATTGCAACTGCAAATTTTGCAAACAAGTCAGGTTTGGCTGTTTTGAGAACTGGCAAAAGCAAAAAGCCAATCAAAAGCCCAGCAACAATAGCAAATTCATAGTCTCTCTTAGTGATCCTAACTCCGGTGGTATTTTCCATATTTTTTTGTTTAAATTTGTTGAGCTTTAATTTCTTTTTCTAGTTCTTCAATGTCTGAAGTCCATTCATCCGAAAAGTCATCAGTTGCTTTGAATGATTTTTCATCATATGTTCTCGTGGTCTCTTCTTTGACATCGCTTCGCAAATTGTCTTTCCAGGAATTCAATTCTCCATCAGCTGGAAAATTTTTGTTGAGTTTTGGTGTTGGTAGTGGCTTTGGTGCGGCCACATGTTTTGACATGGTCATTGCTGTTTCATGACCTTTTTGCAAAACATTTTCAATGGCAGCCCAAGTTGATTCGATGTCTCTTGGAAGCATGATCACAACTTCATCTCCTGGCTCAGCTTTGAAATATGTCACAGAGGCAAGTAAAACTTTGTATGGTTTTCCTTCAGAAAAAATGAAATAGTTTCCTTTTTCATCTTGACTAACAATTCCGATGACACTTTTTCTGTTTGCGGGTCCAATTTGTTTGTATACGAAAGATCCATCAAGGGTGATTGTGAGTTTTAGCATGTCTCCCTCAACGAGTTTTGATTTTGAAGCGTAGTTTGCAGGCACGGGATATTGTTTTCCATCAGTTCCAATCATGATTTGTCCATCGAAAGTTCCTTCGACAACATTTCCTTCAGCGTCTTCATCAACTTTTCTTTTTCGTCCAGTTTTTTTCTTTCCTTCCAGTTGCAAAAGCATTGCTTTGGCGCTTTGCATGGTTTTCTCAGCTTGCAACATCATTTGACGAAGCATTTCTATTTTATGAGTCTTGTCTTGTTCACTCATTTCATCACTTGTTTGTTGATTGTATGTCATTTTTGTTTTTGACAAGAAGAACTCAGGGTTTTGAAGCCCAAAGAACCACCCGTATTTTGATATTTGTTTTATTATCAAGCGAAGCGAGTGAAAAGAATAATCCTATTCTTTTCCGAGCGAGCGCAGATACCAAAAGGTAGAATACCTTTTATAATAAAATTATATAGTATTTTTGAAATATCTGCAATATGTTTTTTAATTTAATCTTGTGTTATATTTGTTAGGTAAATTGTATAAGCTAAAAAAATGGAGAAATTTATTTTGGAACATCTTTTAATTGTAACTATTGTTGTTTTGCTGACGATTCCTTTCAAAGCTGCTGCGCTTTGGCGAGCGGCGCGGCGCGGGCATATTGGTTGGTTTTTGACATTGATCATCATCAACTCTTTGGCCATTTTGGATATTTTGTATATTTTTGTTTTTAGTAATTTCGGAACAAAAAAGAAAGAAGATGTGCAGGATGAAGAATCAGTCATTGTGCGTCAGCCAAGATTCTCGCAAGGTGTGAAAAATCGCCAAACAATAGTTTAGTATTTTGCATTATTTGAAATGAAGAAAAATTCTTGGATGGAAATTGAAAAAGTTCTTGCACCGATTTTGAAATCTGGTGGTGTTGGCGTGCTGCCAACTGACACTTTGTATGGAATTGTGGCAAGCGCACTGGACAAGAAAACAGTTGAAAGGTTGTATTTGCTTCGCAAAAGAGATTTGAAAAAGCCAATGATAATCTTGATTGCATCTTTGAATGATTTGAAAAAATTTGAAATATCTTTGACCTTGAAGAAAAAAAAAGTTTTGAAGGATCTTTGGCCTGGCAAGGTTAGTGTGGTTTTTCCTTGTAAGCAAAAAAAGCTGGAATATCTGCATCGAGGCAGTGGTGGCTTGGCGTTTCGTTTTCCTCTTGATGATGAGCTGACAAGTCTTTTGAAAAAGGTTGGCCCCTTGGTTGCACCAAGTGCAAATCTGGCAGGAAAAGAGCCGGCTGCTGACATTGCCGAGGCCAAAAAGTATTTTGGTGAGAAAATCGAATTTTATGTTGACGCAGGAAAATTGAAATCAAAGCCATCAACATTGGTCAAAATTGATGAAGTTGGAAAAATTGAAATTTTGCGCCAAGGGGCAGTGAAAATTGCCAAAACTCGCAAAAGAGGTTAATATGCCTCTATATTAATACTAATTCAGAAAAACAATGCGCGAAGATATTTTGCAGACAAAATTGGAAAAACTTGAGAAAATCAGAGAATTTGGCATGGACGCATATCCTGAAAAAACCCAGCGTGATTTTGAAAATGCCCAGGCCTTGGAAAAATTTGAGGAAATTGGAGAAAAGAAAATCACTTTGGTTGGACGTGTTCGTTCAATGCGGCCCATGGGAGGATCGGCTTTTGCAAACATTGAGGATGAGTCAGGCAAGATGCAATTGTTTTTGAACAAAGGCAATATGGCTGAAGAACTTTTCAAACTTTTTGTGAAAAATGTTGAGCTTGGTGATTTTGTGCAAGTGACTGGTCAAATGTTTGTGACCAAGACTGAAGAAAAATCTTTGAAGGTTGTTGATTGGAAAATGCTCTCAAAAAACATTCGTCCAATTCCGACTGAACATTTTGGAATCAAGGATGAAGAAGAGCTTTTGCGAAAAAGATATTTGGACTTGATGACAAATCCTGAAACTCGCGAACTTTTCAAAAAGAAAAATATTTTTTGGCAAACAGTGCGAACATTTTTGTCTGCTGATAGTTTTTTGGAAGTGCAAAACCCAGTGTTTGAGCATACTCCAGGGGGTGCTGACGCCGAACCATTTCTGACTCATCACAATGCACTTGATCAAGATTTTTATATGCGAATTTCTTTGGAATTGGCACTGAAAAGACTTTTGGTTGGGGGATATGAAAAAGTTTTTGAAATTGGTCGTGTTTTTCGCAATGAAGGAATCGATCGCAATCATTTGCAGGAATTTGATCATTGTGAGTTTTATGCAGCATATTGGGATCTTGCAAAAGGCATGAAATTTTCTGAAAATTTGTTTCGGCAAGTAGTGAAAAATGTGACCGGTGGATTTGTTTCGAAATATGGTGAGCAAGAAATTGATTGGAGTAAAGAATTTCCCGTGGTGGATTATTTTGATGCATTTAAAAAAGAAACAGGTATAGATTTGTCATCAGCGGACGTGTCTGCCGAAGTTTTGATGGCGAAGGCGGATGAACTTGGAATAAAATACGAGAAATCATATGGCAAGGGTCGTATGATTGACACTGTGTACAAAAAAACAGTGCGCCTTAAAATGATTCAGCCATGTTTTTTGGTTGGTCATCCTTTGGAAATTTCTCCATTGGCAAAAATCGATCCACAAAATTCCAAGAAGGTTTTGCGTTTTCAAATTGTGGCTGGCACAGCTGAACTTTGCAATGCTTTTGCAGAACTGAATAACCCAATTGATCAAAAGGCTCGCTTTGAGGATCAAATGAAACTTCGTGAACTTGGAGATGCAGAAGCGCAAATGATTGACGATGATTTTGTGGAAGCTTTGGAGTATGGCATGCCACCAGCTTTCGGCATGGGATTTTCCGAAAGACTTTTTGCCTTTTTGATGGACAAATCAGTCCGCGAATGTGTTATTTTTCCAGCGATGAAATCTAAGGAATAAATTTTTAAAAATAAAAAAATGGAAGAAGAAAATATGGAAATTTTCGATAAACCAGCTATACCTGAAAAACAAAGCAATTTTGTTTCTGTGCTTGGTCTCTTTTTGCTTGTAGTTGTAGTATTTATTTTCTTAGTTGATAAAATTGGATTTTTCTTAATATTGGCATTACCAGTATTATTTATTTTTTTGCCTATAATTCTGATAATACTTTTAATTAGGTACAAGAGAAAAGGAGGTCAGACTAGCTTTATAGATAAATTAACATTTTTTATCTTATTATTTTCATTGATTGCTTTTTTCATGTATGCGATGAATAGTGCTAAATAAAGCTTTTTTAATTTATATGAAAAAAATAATCTTAATTGTCCTTGCTTGGCTTTTTGTGGTAAATCTTTTTGGATTTGTGGCACTGAACCGTTTTAATTTGACACCAGACACGTCATACACTTGGATCACTCCAGAAAGTTTTCCGGTGGCAAAAGAATCAAATCTTGTTGACATGCACAATCGTTGGGATTCTTTTTGGTATTTGGACATCGTGAAAAATGGATATTATTTGCCGACCAACAACACCTTGGCTAATGTGGTTTTCTTTCCGCTATATCCAACACTGATCAAAATTTTGGGAACAATTTTGCTTGGAAACTTTGTGTTGGCTGGCTGGATTTTGAGCATGACATTTTTGCTGCTTTCTTGTGTGTATCTGCACAAATTTGTGAAAGAATTTCATCCAGAAATTGATCCGGAATTGCCAATTCTCTTGATGCTCATTTTTCCAACTGCTTTTTTCTTCAATGTTGTGTACACCGAATCAATCTTTTTGTTTTTGACGATTGCTACTTTTTATTATGCTTTTCGCAAAAATTTCTACTTAGCAGGCTTGGTTGCATTTCTTGGTGCGCTGACGCACAGCAATGGAGTTTTCTTGGCATTGCCAATTCTTTGGAAAATTGTTGAAATCGAAGGTTTCCAAAATGTGCTTGCTCCAAAAAACTGGAAAAAACTTGTGCCAGTTGTTTTTGCACCATTGGGAAGTTTTGCTTTTATTTTTTATGACTATATCAAATTTGGCGACCCGATGTTGTTTTTCAAAATTCAAAGCGCTTGGGGAAGATCATTCACTATCAATTGGGATCACTTTTCATTTTTTTCAAAACCATCAATCGCAAACATGAGCATTGATGTTTTCTTGGCTGTTTTCATCATTTCTGCCGTGGTGGTTGTTTGGAAAAAACTTTCACCACTCTATGCAATTTTCATGTCCACAACTTTGATTGCAGCTTTCACTTCAGGAACACTAATGAGTGTGGGGCGTTATAGCTTGGTCATGTTTCCACTTTTCATTTTGCTTGCGACAATCAAAAACAAAATGATTTTGCAGGCCTGGATTTTGTTTTCAACTTTGTTTTTTGCGCTAGACATCATTTTGTGGGTCAATAATTATTGGGCTGGATAGTAATTTAAAAAAATTTTTAATTTTTAATTTTTAATTTTTAAAAAATATGAAAATTACAATCTGTGGAAGCATTGCTTTTTTTGATGAAATGTTGAAAGCCAAAAAAGAGTTGGAAGACATGGGGCATGAAGTTGATTTGCCACCAACAGAAATCAAAAATGGTGAAGGAAAAATGATTCCTGTTGCTGAATATTATCGAATTCGCAAATCAGAAAATCCTGATGCTTGGGTTTGGGATGCAAAGAAAGTTGCAATGCTAACTCATTTTAAAAAAGAAGAATGGGCAGATGTAATTTTGGTTTTGAATATTGAAAAAAATGGCGTTGCTGGATATGTTGGGGCTAATACGCTTATTGAAATGGGACTTGCATTGTTTTTGGATAAGCCAATTTATTTGCTCAATGACATTCCTGAAATTTCATCAAAAGAAGAAATAGTTGGAATGCAACCAATTGTCATTAATGGAGATCTGACAAAAATAAAATAAAACAAAAAAATATGAAAGAAAAAATTGCTTCAAGTTTTCTTTTTATCAAGGGATTCATCAAAATGTCGACGATGATAATTTTGCTAATTTTACTTGTGACATATTATTTTTATCAGGACAAGATAAAGGAAATTTCTCGGCAAGCATACAATGACAATAAAGAAAGCGGAACACTTTTTTATGTCACTGGGATCTGGAATAACATGGTAGAAGTTCAAAAAAAACAAGAGGCAAGAAATCAGAATTCTTTTGATTTGGCCGGAAGTATAAAAATACTAAAAGACAAGAGTAATTTGTATTCAATTGAAATTCCAGAAAATTGGAATGTGACAACTAACGAAGCAAATATAGGGAAGCAGATTTCAAAAATTATTGCTTCTAATAAAGTTTTTTCTCAGCATAATATTGGCAGTGATATTTTTTATGACAATGGGGCGCAGCTCACAATTCAGGTTTTGGCTGGAGAGCTTGCCATTGCAAAAAATCCTGACGGTGCGCATGGAAAAATGTTGATTGACAAAAAAACAATTCCAATAGATGGAGAAAATGCTACTTACCATATTATTGCTGATAAAAATGTAAAACTTGGAAAGATTATTGATGTGCATATTTTGCGCGGGGAAAAACCATTGAGATTAATTATGTCTACAATGAGGAAAAATTCAATGAGGGGGAATTTATGTTTGGTGAATTTATGAATTCTTTTAAATTTCTTGATAAAAAATAAATTTAGATGATAAAAAATCTTAAAATGTCAGCCAAAGGCAGATCCACCTCTGGTGGAAAAAAAGTTTTGGTGTTTGGCACTTTTGATATTTTTCATGAAGGTCACAAAAACTTTCTGAAGCAAGCTCGCCTTTGTGGCGAGTTTTTGCAAGTTGTGATTGCTCGCGACAAGACAGTGAAAAAAGTTAAAGGCAGGGAAGTTGTGCATGGAGAATTGGCAAGAAAAAAAGAACTTGAAGAAAGCGGCTTGGCAGACAAGATTGTGTTGGGAAGTCTTGGTGACAAATATGCCGTGGTCAAAGAGTTTGCACCTGATGTTATTTGCCTGGGATATGATCAGCAATTTTTTGTGGACAAGCTTGAGCAGAAATTGCAAGAATTTGGATTGGAAAAAACAAAAATAGTTCACCTGAAATCGCATGAACCAGAAAAATACAAGTCTTCTTTGCTGCGAAAGTTGCTTTGAAATTTTCAAGGCACTTTTTTGTATTATTGGCATGGTCCGTAGCTCAATTGGAAGAGCGGCTATTAGGGTGATGCGGAAAGGCCTTGGTTGATTATCTTTGTTGGTGAATTTTGCCAATCATTACTCTCTCCGTCTAATAGCATGGTATGCTAGTTCGAATCTAGCCGGACCGTCGAATGTTGTCGAAACATTAAAGACATTGATTGAAAATGTCTTTTTGCTGTTTCTGTCTTGCAAAATGCTCAAAATAAGGTTAAGCTAAAAGCATAATGATTATTGAAATAATATATGTTGGATATCAAATTTATCAGAGAAAATGAAGAGAAAATCAAGGATGTTATTGTCAAAAAAGGGATAGATTTAGATTTAGGATTCTTGCTAAGTGTGGACAAACAACGAATTGTTTTGCTGCAAGAACTTGAGCAATTGTCAGCTCTCAAAAATGATCTCAATGAAATGATCAAAACCGCCAAGGATGACAATGAGCGCAAAGAGATCATTGAAAAAGGCAAAGAAATCAAGAATGATATTGAAAAGAAAGAACCGGAATACAAAAAAATCAAGCAACAATTTGAGGATTTGATGGTGAAAGTTCCAAACGTTATTTCTTTTGACACTCCAATTGGAAAAAGTGATGCTGACAATGTTGAAGTTGAAAGAGATGGAGACATCCCAAAGTTTGATTTTGAAGTGAAGGATCACATCCAACTTGGAAAAAGTTTGGACATTTTGGATTTGGAAAAAGGCACCAAGGTGGCTGGCTTTCGTGGATATTACATGAAAAATGAAGGTGCATCTTTGATGATGGCTTTGATGATGTATGCCATGAACAAATTGATTGAAAAAGGATATTCTCCAATGATCCCACCAACACTCGTCAAGGGTGATGCACTTTTTGGAACTGGATATTTCAAAGGAAGAGAATATGACAGTGAAATTGATGAGGTGTATGAAATTGCTTCTGGCGACTCTCCTATCGCTGAGCAAGGCAAAGAAGCTGATGGAAAAGCAAGCAAAGAGAAAAAGTTTTTGGTTGGAACGGCTGAGCCATCACTGTTGGCGTATTACTGCGATGAGATTTTGAAAGAGGAGCAATTGCCAATAAAAATCGTGGGATATTCACAATGTTATCGCAGTGAAATTGGTTCATATGGCAAAGATACCAAAGGACTTTATCGCGTTCATGAGTTTATGAAAGTTGAGCAGGTTGTTTTGATGGCTGCCAATGAAGAAGAGTCAATAAACATGCATGAGGAAATGTTTGCAATTTCCAAAGAAATTCACAAAGAACTCGGATTGCCATATCGCGTGCTCAAGATTTGCAGTGGTGACATGAGTGCTGGAAAATATCGTGCCTATGACATTGAAGCATGGATGCCGTCACGTGATGGTTTTGGCGAGACTGGCTCTGCTTCAAATTTCTTGGACTGGCAAGCAAGACGACTCAATGTGAAATATGTTGACAAAGCTGGAGAGAAAAAACATGTCTATATGCTCAACAACACCGTGCTTCCTTCGCCGCGCCCGTTTATTGCAATTTTGGAAAACTTTCAACAAGCTGATGGCAGTGTGATTATTCCTGAGGTTTTGAGGAAATATATGCCAGGCAATATAGAGATAATTGTCTCTAAAAAATAAAAACAAAAACTATGTTTCTAGATATTGGGGTTGGAATATTGGTGGCGATTTTCACAAGTCAATATTATAGTATTCATCTCGGTGAACTTTTGGTGCTAGGTGGAATTCTTTTTGCACTCTGTCCTGATGCTGATTTTTTGCTGCATTTTTTCAAAAGAGGAATTTCACGTGAGGATTATCAGCACAGAAACATGATTCATTATCCGCTGTTGTTTTTGCCACTTGGGACTTGGATTGCATTTTTGCTGGGTGGAAATGTTTGGGCGATGCTTTTCTTTTTTTGTGCATTTTTTCACTTTCTTCACGACAGCGTTGCTATTGGTTGGGGAATAAAATGGCTGTATCCTTTTTCTAGCAAAAATTTTGTTTTTCTCTATCATTATTCTAGAATTCAAAAAAGAGGACTGCGAAAGCTTGTTTTTGCTTTTGACAAAAACACTTTGACTCAAATGGTTTCGCAGCATTGGAGTGACGAGTGGTTTCATGATATCTATTACAAATGGCATCCGATTGCAGTGGTTGAATTTGGTGTTTTTTTAATTTCAGTTGCAACTCTATATTTTTATGTCTAAAAAAAGTATTTATCAAGCAATGGTTGCGGTTATCCTTTTATTCATTATTGTTTTTGGTTTAATTTATTTATTTAATTATAAAAAAACGCAGCCACAAAGCTCAAAAACAAATGAACCTGGTCTTGAGGCTGTGCCTTATTATTTTATTGCGATCCATAATGAACCCCTTCCTGATCTTTCAAGAACAGACATGCCAACTTTAGATGAAAGCTATTTGACACTAAAAAGAATAATCGCAAAAGCAGATGAATTTAATATAAAACTAACATTGATGTTCACAGCTCAGTGGTCTGACTATATTGAGGGAAATTCTGAAAGAATGGCTGATTTGGAATCTTGGAAAAAATCAGGACATGAAATAGCTGCACATCATCATGCTTTGAATCATGCACTTTGGGATGGATATGCTAATAAGTCAAAAGAAGAATCATTGGCAGAAAGAAAAAAAATGGGAAAAAAGGAAAACTACACTGGGAACATGGATCTTTATGTACAAAAGATTTTAAAGCTCAATGCGGAAGTTGAATCGGGATGCTTGAGTGGCGATACTGACATTGAAAATATGCCCAAGGAAATTGTTTATACCACTTGCTCAGGAAGGCCCACAAATAATTCAATGAAACCACCTTATTTATCAGATGAATATACATTGCAAGGCATGAATGATTTTATGATTTCGTATGAACTTGGTGGTGTTACTCGTTATGGAGTTTCTCATGCACAAGTAACAAATGATACAAAGCTAGGTGAAGCTGAGAATATATTCAATTCGATGAAAAGTGGAGTTTATGGTGCGGTTGCACATAGTATTGATAATAATAATGCAACAGGTAATCATAATGAGGCAGATGCTATTATTAAATATATGGAATTTTTGCATTCTGTTGATCCAAGCGGGAAAAATAGTAGGACAGTTTCAGATGTAATCGAGCAGAGATTATTGCCAGAAAAGAAAATTTCAATCGATTCAAATGCTCAAACACCTGCAAATATGAATAATTATTCAGGACAGAGTAAGTGCGGCGATGGCGTGTGTGGACCACTCGAGAAAGCAAATCCAAGCGTGTGTCCAGGGGACTGTAGATAATTTAGAAAAGTTTATTTATTGAATAATTATGAAAAAAATTAAATTTCCACAAGGTTTTTTTTGGGGAGCTGCAACCAGCTCTCATCAAGTTGAAGGTGATACTTTGAATCAATGGTCTGTTTGGGAAATGGAAAATGCCTCTCGCTTGGCAAGTGAGGCGAAAACAAAATGGAAAAATTGGCAACAGGAGAAATTTCCAGAAATGTTTGAAAAGGAAAACTATATCTCAGGCAAAGCTTGTGATCACTACAATCTTTTTGAGAGTGATTTTGAGCTTGCCAAAAATCTTGGACATAATGCGCATCGTTTTTCAATTGAGTGGTCACGCATTGAGCCGCAAGAAGGAGAATTTGATGAAAAAGAAATCGAACATTATCGTCAGGTTATTTTGGCTCTCAAAAAACGTGGCATGGAACCATTTGTGACTTTGTGGCATTGGACAAATCCGCTTTGGCTAGAAAAAAAAGGTGGATGCGAGTGCCCCGAATTTGCAAAACATTTTGCAACCTATGCTGAATATGTGGCCAGCAAATTGGGAAGTGATGTGAAATTTTGGATAACACTCAATGAACCAACTTCTGTTATTGCTTCTGCATACACTAGTGGTGCATGGCCTCCTGCTAAAAAAAGTTATTTTGCTGCATGGAGATTGTATGGCGTTTTTGCTGATGCTCACAACTTGGCATTTGATTGCATTCATCGCGCTGACAAAAATGCGCAAGTTGGCTTTGCAAACATCTTGCATTCATTTGCTGCATATGATGAATCATCTTTGCTGGACAGGTTGATGGTCAAAATTGGAAGATATATTGCCAACAAAAGAATGTTGAATTTGACCATTGGTCGCAATGATTTTTTGACGGTGCAATACTATTTTCACAATCGCTTTAAGTTTCCAAAAAAATTGCGCTTAAAAAACAAAGAAGAAAGTGATCTTGGTTGGGAAATTTTTCCAGAAGGGATCTATCATATTTTAAAAAGACTTAAGAAATATAATCTTCCTGTGTATGTGACTGAAAATGGTTTGGCTGATGCTGGTGACGAAAAAAGAATTTCTTTTATTCAAAATCATTTGTTTTGGATTCATCGTGCAATTTTAGAGGGAACAGATGTGCGTGGATATTTCTATTGGTCACTTTTGGATAACTTTGAATGGGATAAAGGCTTTTGGCCACGTTTTGGATTGATTGAAGTTGATTTTGCAACGCAAGAAAGAAGGATTCGACCAAGCGCGCTGGAATATGCCAAAATTTGCAAAACAAATGAACTTGAAATCAAGGGTTAATTAAGGATGAAATCTTTGACAAGTTTCAGGTAATAGTTTAGTATTAAAAAACGGCAAAAGAAGGCATGTTTTGAGCCAAGAAATACCTTAAAATTGAAAGCCAAAAGCTGAAAATTAAAAGATGTTTTCAAAACACTTGACAAGTTATTTTTACCTTGCTAAACTGTTTAAGCAATCGAGAAGAGCAGATGTTAAATTCATTAGGAAACATCAACGCAACAATCAATATTTAAAAATTCGGAAGATGTCAGAAAATACATCCCGATGCATATCAAAAAAGATGTGTGTGAGGATGTGTTTTTTATACTCTTGGGGCAAGACCCTAAAAAGTAAAAAATAGAGAACTTTAACAAGTTGTAATAATAGCATTTATTGATTAGTTACTGGATCCCCACTTTCGTGAGGATGCGATTTTGTAGCCAAATCATAGATGTTGGACAAAATCGCAATTTATTGTGGTTAGTCCTTCGAATCAATAGCAATATTGATTCACTGGTTGTTTGTTTGAGCTTATACGTTTT
>JBAXDL010000016.1:0-15935 GCA_037140955.1 bacterium
ACTTGTAGTGATGGAGTTAAAAATGGAACAGAAACAGGTGTAGATTGTGGAGGATTATGTAGTGCATGTACTTATGTTTGGACATGTGATAGTGCTTGCTGGAGTGGAATAACAAATACTGATAAGGCGACTTGTGATTGGGATTGTCAGGATCATTGTAGTGATAGCTCATTACAATGTTACTAGATTTTTTAGTAAAATTTATATCACAAAAAAGGCCAATTGGCCTTTTTTGTGATATAATTGAAATATGAATAAAGATGATGTCAAAAATAGAGTAGAGAGTCTTCGCAAGGAGATTGATTTGCATCGAAAAGCATATCATGTTTTGGATGTGCCACAAATTGATGACAGCGCATATGATTCACTTTTTGAGGAGCTTTTGCAACTTGAAAAAGAAAATCCGGAATTTTTGACGCCAGACAGTCCCACGCAAAGAGTTGGGAGTGAGATTTTGAAGGCATTCAAAAAGGTGCGTCATCAAAAAGCACAATGGTCTTTTGATGATATTTTTGATTTTAAAGGACTTGTTGATTGGGAGGAAAAGACGCTTCGCGCAATTTCAAAATCCAAAATCCAAAATCCAAATAATAAAATTTCACCCAAGAGTCAATATGAAATACAAGATACGAAATACAATCTCGAGTTTTGCTGTGAAATGAAGATTGATGGTTTGAAGATAATTTTGACCTACCAAGAGGGTGTTTTGGTGCGTGGGGCAACGCGAGGTGATGGGGCTGTGGGGGAAGATGTGACTAATAACATTAAAACAATTGCTAGTGTGCCACTTCAGTTGAAAGAAAAAATCAACATCACGGTGGTTGGTGAATGCTGGCTTGGAAAAAATGAATTGGCCAGAATCAACAAAGAAAGGCTTGCTGCGGGCGAGGCTGTTTTTTCTAACACGAGAAACGCTGCCGCTGGAACAATTCGTCAACTTGATCCGCGCATTGCTGCCAAAAGAAAATTGGATTGTTTTATTTATGACATTGATGCTTTGCAAAATCCAAAATCCAAAATCCAAAATCCAATAAAAATTCCTGATACGCAGGTTGAGGAATTGGAGCTTTTGAGTAGACTTGGATTCAAGACAAATAATGATTTCAAACTTTGCAAATCAGTTTTAGAAATTCAAGAATTTTATGAAAGCTGGATAGAAAAAAAAGAAAAGCAGGAATATGAAATTGATGGAGTGGTGCTCAAAGTGAATTCTAGGGAGTTGCAAGATTTGCTGGGTTATACTGGCAAGGCTCCTCGTTGGGGAATTGCATACAAATTTCCAGCACAAAAAGTGACAACCGTGGTTGAAGACATTGCTGTGCAAGTTGGCAGAACCGGTGCACTTACGCCAGTGGCGCATCTTCGCAGCGTGCTTGTTTCAGGCTCCATGGTGAGCAGGGCGACCCTTCACAATGAAGATGAGATAAACAGGCTTGATGTTCGAATTGGTGACACTGTGGTCATTCAGAAAGCTGGAGATGTCATTCCGGAGGTAGTTTCCGTGCTAAAAAACTTGCGCACTGGAAAAGAACGAAAATTTGTTATGCCAGCAAATTGTCCGATTTGTGGAGGAAAGGTTGAGCGTCAAGAAACGAGCATTAAAAAAAATCCAAAAATCAAAATCCAAAAATCAAATGACAAAATTTTAAAACAAGATACAAATAAGAATGAATTACCTGAAATACGGGAGTTCAGCGCTGCGCATTATTGCACCAATCCAAAATGTTTTGCGGTTGAGATGGGGCAATTGATTCATTTTGTTTCAAGAAAAGGTTTTGATATTATTGGCCTGGGTGAGAGTATTGTTGAAAGATTAATGAGCGAAGGGATTGTTTCAAGTTTTGCTGATATTTTTGATTTGAAAGTTGGCGATTTGCAGCCATTGGAAAGGTTTGCCGAGCGTTCGGCCGAAAAATTGATTGAATCAATTGAAAAAAGCAAAACCATTAGCTTGGAAAAATTTTTGTATGCACTGGGGATTCGTTTTGTTGGTGAGGAAACAGCACTGCTTGTTGCGCAAAATATAGCAAAATTACAAAATTCAAATTCCAATTTTCATGGGAATGACAAAATTACAGTGAGGGTGGAAATTTTGCATGATGTGATTGAATCTTTTCCAAAAATTACAATTGAACAATGGCGGGAAATGAAGGGCATTGGTGAAAAATCAGCAGAAAGTTTGGCTGCTTGGTTTGGTGACAAGCAAAACATTGAACTGCTTTGCAAAATGGAAAAGTTTGGGGTCAAAATTGCTGTCAATGAGGCTGATGCGACCAGGGGCGACAAATTGCACGGCTTGGTTTTTGTGCTGACTGGGGAACTGTCTGGCTTTACAAGAGACGAGGCAAAAGATATGATAAGGAAAGAGGGTGGCAGTGTTTCATCATCTGTTAGCAAAAAAACTGATTATGTCTTGGCCGGAGAAAATGCTGGCTCAAAATATGACAAAGCAGTGAAGCTTGGAGTGAAGATATTGGGTGAGGAAGAGTTTGTGAAATTGATTAGGGATTAAATTTTTAATTTTTAATTTTTAATTTTATAAATAATTTCATAATGTCAAAATTTTTTAAACATTAAAAATTTGAGCATTATTTAAAAATTATAAAATTACAAAATTAAAAATTTTCCAAATATGTTATCAAAAGAAGAAATATTGAAAGTTGCCACACTTGCTCGCATTGGAGTAAGTGATGAGGATGTGGAAAAATATCAACATGATTTGTCTGAAATTTTAGATTATTTCAAGCAGCTTGATGAGGTTGATGTTGCTGGTGTTGAGCCTATTGGTCATATTACTGGCATGCAAAATAAATTCAGAAATGATGATGCTGTTGACTTTGGAAAGATGGGCAAAGATGAAATCATGAAAAATGCGCCAGAGGTGAAAGGCGAATATATTAAAGTTAAAAGCGTACTTTAATTTGAAAATTTAAAATTACTATAATGATACGGGATTTACATAAAAAATTAATAAACAAAGAAATTACCTCAGTGGAATTGACTGAGCAGTATTTTGCTGAAATTGAAAAGGCTGACAAGGAAATCGGAGCCTATTTGACGCTGACAAAAGAACTTGCAATGCAGCAAGCTAAATTTGTTGATGAGAAAATTGCCAAGGGAGAAAAGATCGATTTGATTGAGGGAATTCCTTGTGCAATCAAGGATAATATTTGCATGGATGGTGTGCGCATGACTGTTGCTTCAAAGATTTTAGACAGCTATATCTCACCATATGACGCAACGGTGATCAAAAAATTGAAAGATTGTGGAGCTGTGATTTTGGGAAAAACAAATTTGGATGAATTTGCCATGGGTTCTTCAACTGAAAATAGTGCTTATCAAATTTCAAAAAACCCAGTGGACACTTTGCGCGTGGCGGGTGGTTCTTCTGGCGGTTCAGTTGCTGCAGTGGCTGCCAAAGAAGCTGTTTGGTCTTTGGGGACTGACACTGGTGGATCAATTCGTCAGCCAGCATCTTTTTGTGGCGTGGTTGGTTTGAAACCAACTTATGGTCGCGTTTCTCGCTCGGGCGCAGTTGCCATGGCTTCAAGTTTGGATCAAATTGGTCCAATAGCAAACACTGTGGAGGATTGTGCGATTATTTTGTCTCGCATCGCCGGCCAAGATTTGTTGGATGCAACAAGTGCAAAAAGTGGTGACAAAAATTTTGAAGATTATTTGAATGGAGAAATTGCAGGAAAAACAATTGGTGTGCCGAAAGAATATCTTGAGGGATTGGATGGAGAAATAAAAATAATTTTTGATGCTTCATTGGAAAAATTCAAAAAACTTGGCGCAAAAGTTGAAGAGATTAGTTTGCCGCATTCAAAATATGCTTTGGCAACTTATTATATTATTATGACTAGTGAAGTTAGTTCCAATTTGGCAAAATTTGATGGGATTAAATTTGGCTTGCGAGTCAATGATGAACTTGATTCCAAGGGGCAATCAAGCGCGCTGCCAAAAAAATTGATTGAAACATATTTGGACACTAGAAGAATTGGATTTGGCGATGAAGTGAAACGTCGAATTATGCTTGGGACATATGCTCTTAGTGCTGGATATTATGATGCGTATTATCTTAAGGCGCAAAAAGTGCGCGCGCTCATTCGAAAAGATTTTGAAAATGCTTACAAAAAAGTTGATTTTATTTTTTCTCCAACCGCACCAGAAGTTTCTTTCAAGATTGGAGAGAAAACAAAGGACCCATTGAAAATGTATCTTTCTGATATTTATACTATTACTGCTAATTTGGCTGGTGTGCCGGCGATTTCATTTCCAATTGGCGCAATTGCCACAGAGGGGAAGGATCTGCCAGTCGGTGGTCAATTGATGGGGAAATGGTTTGATGAAGAAGGCTTGCTTAATATGGCACACACTTGGGAGATAAAATAAAAAACATCCATGGAATATAACATCTCGCTCATTATAAATGGTTTTATTGCTTCTTTTGTGAATTTTTATAATTCTCCTTTTATGTTGGTGGTCAAAATTTTGATCGGGATATATTTGTTGGTGGTTTTTGTTGATTTGGTTTTGCTGCTTATTTTGCGAAATGTGGGTGAGGACATTCGGGTTGGTTTGCGTGGAATGAATTTGCCTACAACTTCAAAAGGAAAAATGCAAAAACGTTGGGACAAGGTCAAGGAGCGCTTGAATGATTCAAGTCCATCACAATACAAGGTTGCAATTATTGAAGCCGATGCAATTGCGGATGAATTGCTTGCTGGCATTGGATATAAAGGTGGTGACATGTTGGAACGCTTGGAAGATGCTAGTGAAAATCATCTTGATGAACATTTGGAGGCGCTTAAAGGCGCACATAAAATAAGAAATCAAATTGTGCATGAGGTTGATTTTGTGGTTGATCAGCGCATGGCTGCAGCGGTTGTTGGCGTGTATGAAAATTTTCTTAGATATTTGGAGTTTTTGGATTGATAAAACAAAAAAAGTACGTTAAAACTAAAACAAAAATAATATGCCAAATGTTGTGGAAAAATATAGTGGATCTTATCATCCTTTTGCAATTGCAAATTATAAAAAGGGGGTGGTGTTTATTTATAGCATTAAAAGTGCTAAGAAAAATAGCGTCTTTTTGTCTTATTCTGAAAATGGAATTGATTTTTTTGCCAAGCAAGAATTGAATATTTTTTCTGAAAATGGCAAAAAGCAGCAGCTTGAAAATCACAGCAAGGTTTCATTTTTTGTGCATGGAAAGGATTGTTTTTTGGTTTTTTCTGAAACGATTGCCAGAAAAAAACAGGTTATGATTGCAAAATCAACTGACATGATCAATTTCAAAGTCATGGCTGATGATGTTGATTTGCCGGTCGACACTTTTTCTTTTGTGTGCGAGCACAAACACAAAAAAAGTTTCTTGGCATATTATGGCAACAAGTCTATTTTTGTGGCTGGTTCAACTGATTTGAAAACCTGGCATTCTTCTGGAAAATTGTTTGGCGCAAGAAAAAAACATTTTGATGATGGTGATTTGGATGTGGTTGGAACAGTGGTGGTTGATCGTGGAATTTTGGTTTTATATGAAGTGAAAAAACCAACCAAAACCAAGAAAAAGGAATTGAAAATTGGTGTGGCTCTTTTTGCGCTGGACAAGCCATATGCTCCAATTTGGCGCTGCGATGCTCCGATTTGGCAGGAAAAAATGGAAAAGAAGGATTTTCCTGAGCGATTTTTGGGATCTGCAATTATTGATGATTCTTTGCATATTTTTTGGGCGTCGCCATTTGATGAGATCATTTCCAAAGTTATTAATCTTTCCTCTTCGGGGTTGATTGATATTAAAGATGCCAGAAAATTAAAAAAGCATCACGCTAATCCAATTTTAAAACCACAAGGAAAAAACAGTTGGGAAAATGATGCAACTTTCAATCCTGCTGCAATTTTTTTGGACAACAAAATACATTTGCTATATCGCGCAATTGGGCAAGATGGCATTTCAACAATTGGATATGCAAGTTCGACTGATGGTGTCACGATTGGCGAGCGTTTGGAAAGCCCAATTTTTTCTTTGGCAAAATATCCAAAAATTACTATTGGTGGCAGTGATTATGTTTCTGGCGGTTCATGGGCGGGATGCGAGGATCCGCGCATTACAAAAATTGGCAAACGTATTTATATGACCTACGTTTTGTTTGATGGTGCAAATCCACCTGGCGTGGGACTGACATCGATTAGTGTTAGTGATTTTTTGAACAAAGTTTGGAAATGGAAAAAACCAAAATTGATCTCAAAGCATGGTGAGATTCAAAAAAATTGGATGCTTTTCCCTGAAAAAATAAAAGGAAAATATGCAATTTTGCACAGCATCACTCCAAAAATTTCGATAGAATATGTGGACAGTTTGGAAAAAGGTGGCATTGAAATTGAGAGTGGAAAAAAGCCAGGCATTGATGAGCATCGCTGGGACAACATTGTGCGTGGAGCTGGTTCTCCGCCACTTTGGACCAAGCATGGTTGGCTGGTTTTATATCACGCAATGGATAAACGCGATCCAAACAAATATAAGGTTGGGGCGATGTTGCTTGATCATGACGATCCTACAAAAATTTTGCATCGCTGCAAACATCCAATTCTGGAGCCGGTGGAATCTTATGAAAACGAAGGTGCCAAATCTGGCGTGGTGTATGTCTGCGGAGCTGTGATCAAAGATGACAAGCTCTTGGTGTATTATGGTGGAGCTGATAGTGTTGTTTGTGTTGCAAGTGAAGATTTGGATGCATTTTTGAAAGACATGATGACAAGCGCTGTTTCTAGTGAATCAATTTTAAATAGGATTAGCAATCAGTAATTAATATTGATATTCATGCACTGTTCGATTACTTCTCTTTTTGGCACGCTTTTGAATAAATACACGATATTCAAAAGCTCAAGAAGCCGCTGTCGCCGGCTATTGGCCAAAAAAAGAAATAATCTCAAAACAGAACATATACAAGAAAAATAAAATTTAAAATAAAAATATATGTTTGT
Source organism: bacterium (assembly GCA_037140955.1). Classification (GTDB taxonomy): domain Bacteria; phylum Patescibacteriota; class Minisyncoccia; order Moranbacterales; family GWC2-37-73; genus UBA12068. The sequence goes on from JBAXDL010000016.1 coordinate 6,988, forward strand.
CATTAGAAGATCAACACACAATCCACTTTTGAAGCCTATCTCTGATCATGCTTGGGAATCTTTTGGGACTTTCAATTGGTGTCCAATTCAAGATAGTGAAAAGGTTCATTTGGTGTATCGCGCTGAATCTGAAATTGAATATGTGCACAAAAAGGAATTGCGCATTTCTACTATTGGATATGCTGAAAGCATTGATGCTCATCACTATGAAAAACGCAGGCAGCTGATTTTTCCTGAGCATGAATGGGAAAAATTTGGATGTGAGGATCCACGTGTGACAAAAATTGGCAACAAATATTATATTTTTTATACTGCGCTTTCTGTTTTTCCGTTTGCAGCTGAGGGAATCAAAATTGCTGTGGCAGTTACTAGTGATTTTAAAAAAATAAAAGAAAAACATTTGGTGACACCTTTTAATGCTAAAGCAATGGTGCTTTTTCCTGAAAAAATAAAAGGAAAATATGTGGCAATGCTAAGCGCACACACTGACAGTCCGCCTGTTATTACCGCGCTGGCGCAGTTTGATGAAATTGAAGATTTGTGGAGCACGCAATATTGGAAAAATTGGCATGACAATATTGAGGATCATCGCATTGTGCTGCGCAGAAAAGAAAGTGATCATGTGGAAATAGGCTCCGCACCTATCAAAACTAAAGATGGATGGTTGTTGATATATTCGCATATTCAAAATTATTTTAGTGATAATAAAATTTTCGGTATTGAGGCTTTGCTTTTGGACTTGGAGGATCCTTCAAAAATTGTGGCCAGAACTTCGGGACCATTACTTGTTCCAGAGGAAGCTTATGAAGAATTTGGACAAGTTCCAAATGTTATTTTTCCTTCAGGCTGCTTTATCGCTGGAAAAAAATTGTTCATTTACTATGGTGCAACTGACACAACTTGTTGTCGGGCGAGTGTTAACTTGGAAGACCTTTTGAAGAGCATGAAAAAAGAACCTGTTTTTGTGCGAGATGATAGTAATCCAATTTTGTCTCCCGTTGAAAATCATGATTGGGAAGACAAGGCCGTGTTTAATCCTGCCGCTGTTGAACTTGGTGGAAAAATTCATATTGTATATCGCGCGATGGGAAAAAATGACACTTCAACTATGGGTTATGCTTCGACCAAAGATGGGATAAAAATTTTAGAAAGATTGGAAGACCCTATTTATCAACCGAACCAATCTTTTGAGGGAAAAAGTCATCCGGGAAACTCTGGTTGCGAGGATCCGCGCATCACGGAGGTGGATGACAAATTGCATATGTTTTACACGGCTTATGATGGAGTGAATCCTCCAGTAGTAGCGGCTACGAATATTAAAACTAAAGATTTTCTCAAAAATAAATGGAATTGGTCGGTGCCAACACTGGTCACGCCGGTTGGAATTGACAATAAGGATGCTTGTCTTTTCCCTGAAAAAATAAATGGACAATACTATATTTTTCATCGAGCACATAATCATATTTGTTTTGATCCAGTAAAATCCTTGAATTTTGAGGTGGATAAGGTTGAAAGCTTCACGCCAATTGTTGGACCAAGAACTGGTATGTGGGATTCTGCCAAAGTTGGAATTGCGGCCCCACCAATAAAAACAAAAAAAGGTTGGCTGCTTTTTTATCATGGAGTTTCTGATAGTGCGATATATCGCGTGGGAGTTTTGCTTCTTGATTTGAAAGATCCGAGCATTGTTCTTTCTCGAACTACTGATTGCATTTTCGAGCCAGAAACTGAATATGAAAAAAATGGACAAGTTTCACAAGTTGTTTTTCCTTGTGGTATTGTGAATCGCAAAGGAAAGATTTTTATGTATTATGGCGGAGGGGACAGCGTGCTTGGAGTTGCGACTGCCAAGCTTGATGATATTTTGGAGGCGCTTTGCGAGTAGGGGATAGCTTGATTATTACTAATTTTTTTAATAGAACTTTCGCGTCATTTTATGCTTTACGCGTCATTCATTCGCCGTCGCTCATTCATTCCTTGCCCTCAGTGGCGCTAAATCCTCGCTCGCTCGAATTTATCGGCATTCGCTGCGATAATTTTCTACTGAAAATTTTCTAGCTCATTGCCACTGGTTCGAGTCCCATCGGACCAACAAAAAAACATCCTTGTGGATGTTTTTTTGTTTAATGCGGGGCCGATGGGACTCGAACCCACGACCTATTGCGTGACAGGCAATCGCTCTAACCAGCTGAGCTACGACCCCATTAAATTGTTCCCTGTAGCAGGGGTGGGGCTCGAACCCACGAACCCCCGCCTTATGAAGGCGGTGCTCTAACCAACTGAGCTACCCTGCCGCTCCTAACACCTCAATTAGACTCAAAATTTTATACAGTAAGTATTTACTTTTTGAAATTCTAACTGTAAGTGTGCCGTAATGATTTGAAAAATTCTCGTAAGTCTTTTTATTATTCACTTTGAATAATACTGGCTTTCTGAATTGTTCAATCGGTATATTTGTTACCTGGGACCAATACTTTAAAACTTCACTTAATCTATCTTTGTGAATTTCATTTATTCCAACATACATCCTAAATTCTCCGTCTTGTATGTTCAATGAATTTCTGAACCACTTCATTATAAACTCTATGACAGTCTTATTGGAATTGCAAAACCTTACGTCAGAGTTATTTTTTGTTCCTTCTCCCCAATATAATGCTAGTCCTGCAATGAACAGATCTCTTTTGCTAACTGAAGAAATTTCCTTTTTTGCCTCGATCAAACAATCTTCAATTTTTTTCTTTTTTCTATCTTTTTGCATCCTAACGCCAGCCATCCTTCCTGCATAGCTACCTCGAACCATGCTGTTGTGCAACTTGAGTGCTTGCTGCTTTGTTAGGACTATATCACTACACCAAAAGCTGACTGAACTTTTTGAAACTCCTACTTTCTTGGCAATTTCTTTTATGCTCAGACCTTTTTTCCTAAGCTTGCGAGTTAAGTGTTTTTCTTTTGATTTAGCCATAGAACCTACGGTATTTTTTGTACACTAAGTATACCGCTAATTCAAAAACACATCAAGCTTGTTGCGGGAGTAGGATTCGAACCTACGACCTCGTGGTTATGAGCCACGCGAGCTGCCAGACTGCTCCATCCCGCTATATATGCCTCTGCTGCCAGAAACCTTAACGTCTTTTTATTATACGCATTTTCTGCGCATTGTCAAACTTGGACAAATTGATTATTTTTACTTGCTCTCTTGCTTTGTTTGGGCTATAATTGATAAGTAGTAAATAAAAAAACAAACAAAAAATTCACATTGCCAAAAGCCATGTTTTTTGATGGCTGTTTGCAAGGTGTTTATATGCATTTAAGTGTATGACATTAAAATCATATCTTTGGGGAATTAGAATTAGCTCTGCTATTTCTTTGGCGGCTCTGATTTTGGTAATTGTTCAAGTTGATCCAGAAAAAACTGGTCTTGGTGGACAGCTTCTTTTTTTTGGAAGCACGTTGCTTTTCCTTTCTGGAATTTTTGTTCTTTTTTTTACTTGGCTGCGAGGGCTCACTGTTGATGGTCAGGAAAATATTTTTGAATATATCGGAATTAGTTTTAGGCAAGGAATTTTGATTGCAATTTTGTTCTGCTTGTTGCTGGTGTTTCAGCAATATCGAATTTTGACCTGGTGGGATGGGGCACTTATAGTGGCAGGTGTTTTACTTGCTGAATTGTACTTTTTAACTAGGAGATAGGTTTGTGATGTTGATGTGAAAAATAATTTCGAATTATTAATTTAGAATTTTGAATGAAATATTAATGATTAAATGTTTCAAAAATTAAGAATTAAGAAATTCAAAATTGATTCAAAATTCAAAATTGGAAATTCAAAATTGATAATAAAAAATAAGAAAATTAATTAGATTTACGAAAAGAATTTTATGGCAAAGGAAAAAAAGACAGGGAGTGATTATGGCGCAAAAGAAATTCAAGTGCTTGAGGGACTTGACCCAGTGCGAAAGCGTCCTGGAATGTATATTGGCGGAACTTCAACGGAAGGTTTGCATCATTTGATTTGGGAGGTGGTGAACAATTCAATCGATGAAGCGATGGCAGGAAATGGAAATGATATTTTGGTGCAACTTTTGGCAGATAATATTGTTTCAGTGCGAGACTTTGGCCGTGGAATTCCAGTTGAGATTCATCCACAAACCAAAAAATCAACCTTGGAAACTGTTTTGACTGTGCTTCATGCTGGTGGAAAATTTGGAGGAGAGGGATATAAGATTTCCGGAGGATTGCATGGTGTGGGTGTTTCAGTGGTGAACGCTCTTTCGGCTTGGACAAAAGTTGAAGTTTGTCGTGATGGAAAAATTTGGATGCAGGAATATAAAAAAGGAATTCCACAGGGCGATGTGAAATCAATTGGGAAGACTGATCACACAGGAACAACTGTGATTTTTCAAGCTGATCCAGAAATTTTTCCAGAAATAAAATATTCTTGGACAAAAATTTTGGATTATGTTCGCCAGCAAGCATATCTCACAAAAGGTGTGAAGATCGTGGTTGAAGATAGGCGCGATGTTTTGGCAATTGAAGATGAATATAAAATTCGTCGACATGGATTCTATTTCGACGGAGGAATTGTTTCTTTTGTGAAATTTTTGAATCGCGGCAAAGTGGTGAAAAATGAAATGCCGGTTTATGTTGAAAAAACAGTCGATGATGTGGCAGTGGAAATTTCCTTGCAATATACTGATGGATACAAGGAGCATCTGTATTCTTTTGCTAACAACATTTTCACACCAGAGGGTGGAATGCATGTGACTGGATTCAAGATGGCATTGACTCGTGTGCTTAATGATTATGCCAAGAAGAACAATTTGATCAAGGAAAAAGATGGCGGCATGACTAGTGAGGATCTGAAAGAAGGTTTGACTGCGGTGGTGAGTGTGAAGCTGCGCAATCCGCAATTTGAAGGACAGACCAAATCAAAATTGGGAAATGCAGAAGTTCGTGGAATTGTTTCAAGCATCACGGCGGAAGGTTTGGTGGAATTTTTGGAGAAACATCCAACAAATGCCAAAGCAATGATTGAAAAATGTTTGTTGACTGTGCGCGCCAGAATCGCGGCCAGAGCTGCCAAGGATGCAGTGCTGCGCAAAGGAGCACTTGAGGGCATGACCTTGCCTGGAAAGTTGGCAGATTGCACCACGCGCAATGCTGAACTTTCTGAGTTGTACATCGTGGAGGGAGACTCTGCTGGAGGCTCTGCCAAGCAGGGCAGGAATCGCATGTTTCAGGCTATTTTGCCGTTGCGAGGAAAATTGGTGAATGTGGAAAAAACAAGTTTGGACAAAGTTGTAAAGTCTGACACTTTGAAACCGATCATCATTGCGCTTGGAACTGGAATTGGAGAAACTTTTGATGCTAGTCGTTTGCGTTATGGCAAGATTATTATCATGGCCGATGCCGACGTGGATGGTTCGCACATTCGAGTTTTGCTTTTGACTTTCTTTTATCGATATTTTGAAGAGTTGGTTAAAAATGGAAATATCTATATTGCTCAACCGCCGTTGTATCGAATTCAAAAAGGAAAGGATGTGCGTTGGGTTTTCAATGATCAGGAAAAAGACGCTGTGGTGGAGGAATTCCGTTTGAAAGCAGCTGACAAAGCGACTGAAAAAACTGCAATCAAAAACGCAGCTAAGGCAGCAAAAATGCAAGAAAATGGCGATGAGAATGAACTTACTCAACAAGAAATTGAAGAAGGCGGTGGCGACATTGAAAAAATTGCCGGCGTGACCATTCAACGATATAAGGGTCTTGGAGAAATGAACCCGCAACAATTGTGGGACACAACCATGGACCCGGAACATCGAAAAATGATGCGCGTTGAAATTGATGATGCTGAAGAGGCTGACAGAGTTTTTGACATTTTGATGGGATCAGATGTTGAACCGCGCAGACGTTTCATTCAGACTCATGCCAAGAGCGTAAAGAATCTTGACGTCTAAAAATATTTCTTCTTAGTATGTTTTTTCATCTTTCAAACAAAATTATTTTTTTTGCTTGCCTTTCGTTCACTTTGTTCACACGGAAGCCGCAAAAAAACAATTTTGTTTGAAAACGTGGTAAATGTGTAAGTTTAGATTTTTTCAAAAAAAATTCACCTCGAAATGGGTGAATTTTGTTTTTTGGGAAAATATTTGCTTTGGGCTGTGGATAACTTTTTTTGTATGTTTAGTTCTTGCTTTAGATAAGCCTAAAAAAAACATCAGCAATTATTGCTCAAAATGCCAAAAAAGGGTATAATTTAGATGCGAAATTGCATCTATTTTTCATCAATTTAAATAAAATAAATTGGAAGAGGAAAAAGACAAAAATCAACAAAAAATAGTTGAACAGATTAATGATTCTCCAGTGGATGATGGTGAAGATTTTCAGCATGAAAAAAGCAAGGAAGAAGCTGATTTTCAAGCGTTTCAGGAGAATAGGTTGAAAAAGAAAAAAATAGCAAAAATAAAAATGGCCAGCATTGGTTTGATAATTTTTACAATTTTTGTTGGGTTGTTTATATTTTTCAAAGACAAGTTTATGCCTGCTGGTTCATCTGTGCAAAGTGAGGTTGCCTTGAAAGTTCCAGAAAATGTTGAAAGTGCGGTTGTTACTGATGGAATTGTGACTGACACTAGCACAAGCAAGCAAGCAAAGACAGTTGCTGATGCGGTTGTTGCTAGTGATCAAGATGAAACAGCTGGCGTGAGCGAGCACTACAGAATAAAAAATGTTTCAATTGGTGGTGGTTCAAATGTTGTTCTTTCCAACATCAGCGAGGGATTGACCTTGGCGATTACTGACGTGCACAGTGAAACATTGATGTCCAGGGATGGAAAAAAGACCAAGCTTTTGATTTCTTGGAAAACAAACAAATTGGCCAAGTCTGAAATAAAATATTCAAAAAATGGAAATGGAGCAGAAAAGAATATCAAAGAAGATGGATATGGATTTTCACATGCATTAATCCTGAACGATTTGGAGCAATCGACGCGATATGTGTTTGGAGTTAGTGCAAATGACAGATCTGGAAAAGTTGTTTCATCGGATGCACTGGCGGTGTTTACTGGTGCCAAGCCTGTTTCGGTTTTTGATTTGATTTCAAATCAGATGGGAGACATTTTCGGTTGGGCTCTGAAATAATATAAAATAAAAAAGGTTTGCTTTTTCAAGGATGAAACAGTATAAAAACAAAAACAGAATAATCTTTACGCTCCTGCTGATGCTGGCTTTTGTTGGAGTTTTCTTTGATTTTGCCAAAGCGCAGGTTGTTCCGCAAATCAATGTGTCGGCCTTTTTGTCAAACGGAAAAAATGATGTTTTGCAAGATGGTGAATACACTGTGCGTTTTGCGCTGTATAGCAAAGATCGCACAACTAGCGATGTGTATCCATCTGACAGTGATGCTGGTGCGCGTGTTTGGCAAGAGACTCAGAAAGTTTTCCTGAAGGATGGTCTTTTGGATGCATATCTTGGAGCTGTAACTGCGTTGCCAGCAAGTATTGATTTTTCAAAAACACAATACTATTTGGGAATAAGAATCAACAATGACAGTGAGTTTTTTCCTCGTAAAAAGCTTGGTGCAGCTCCTTTGGCGATCAATGCTTTGTCATTAAATGGCGCAACAACTGGAACAGGATCAGGCAATATTCCACAACTTGATGCTAATGGAAAAGTTGATTTGAAAATGCTTCCAACTGGAACTGGAACAAATCAACTGGTGCTTGGAAATGATGCACGCTTCAAAAACATCAAAGACATTCATTTGCAAAATTCTGACACCGGAAGTACTAGTTTGGTTTTCAATATTGGCTCTGAAAACGGAATTGGTGGCAGTAATTTTGATTTGGCTGCTGGAAATTCTGGCAACAAACCAGCGTTGCGTTTCAATGGAACTTTGAATCAGTGGCAATATTCCAATGACGGAAACATTTTCACTTCCATGGGTGCAGGAGCTGTTTCGATTGCTGATATTACAAATTTGCAAAATCAAATAAGTGGACTCTCAAATGCTGATGCTGTCAAAAAGTTGTTGCAAGGATGCACTGATGGACAAATTTTGAAATGGGATGGAATAAATGGTAACTGGTATTGTGGCGATGATAGTGGTGGAGCAGGCTCTACTGGTGTTATTAATGTGAAGCAATCTGGTGGGTCAACCTATAGTGGTGTGACTACCATGGCTTTTGATTCATCATACTTTAGTGTTTCAAAGACTGGTTCAGATGCAAATATTACCTTTGGCAACCAGGCTGCAAACACAATTTTGGCTGGACCATTACTTGGTGTTGATGCTGTACCAACTTTTCGCACATTGGTTGATGCTGATATTCCAAGTTCGATTGCTCGCGCCTCAGCGTTGTCAACTCTGCATTCAGCAGTCACGCTTGATCCTGCTGGGCAAGGATATCTCTCGCTAAGTGCTAGTCAACAAATTACTGCTAATAAAATAGCGCTTGCTTCGCAAGTTTCTGGCACACTTGGTGTTACAAGTGGTGGAACAGGACAATCAACCTATGCAGCTGGTGACATGATCTATGCCTCTGCTGCAAACACTTTGTCAAAATTAACTGGTGGAGTTGTAAATACTGGTAAGCTCCTAACTATCGACGCAACTGGTCTTCCAATCTGGCAAACAGTTGGTGGTGCTGGTGGAATGACTTCATTCAACTTGGCTGGTTCAACTGGTTCACCTCAAACAATTGGCAATGGTGGAACAATCTCAATTCTTGGAGGAACAAACATTTCTTCAACTGCTTCTGCAACCGGAACCGTAACATTGGGCATAACTGGTGCAATTCCAATAGCAAATGGTGGAACAAATCTAACAACCTATGCAGCTGGTGACATGATCTATGCTTCTGCTGCAAACACTTTGTCAAAATTAACTGGTGGTGTTGCAAATACTGGTAAGCTCCTAACTATCGACGCAACTGGTCTTCCAATCTGGCAAACA
>JBAXDL010000017.1:0-14741 GCA_037140955.1 bacterium
GATTCTCCTTGGCGCTACAAATTTTTAAAAGTCATCAGTAATGATGGCTTTTAAATTTGTCTAGAGACATTAGAAACGGACAAGAAAAACCCTTGGCATTCATTGAATGTCAAGGGTTTATGTACTTTTTTTCATTTTTGTTTTTCCTTTTTTGTTTTTTGGACTAATAAGGGAGAAAGATTCTTGGTTTGAGATTGATTCGCAAAATTGTTGCAACAAATCGCACTTCAAGATCCTTCAAATCTTCTTCATCCATTCTGGCAAGACTATCATGATCACACTCACGAAGCATTCTTCTGACCCAGCCACTAATGTCATGCAACTTTATTCCACGCTGTTTTCTTCTCATCTGACTCACCTCCTTTTGATTTGGTTGTTAAAAAACTATTAAGAAAAAATAAAAGACAACCACCCCGCCGGAGAACCTGTCTTTTATTTTCAAGTTGCACAAAAGCACATCCCAAACATTTATTCAATTTTCTCATTCATCCACCTATATTTATATTATACTCCTTTTTTGACAAAAAGTCAACAAATATTGATACAATCAATATTGATTAATTTTATGGCTTAATGAAAGGCTTTTTTGTCCATGCTGCAGACTGTCGACAAAGCAAATTTTTCTTTTCCTCTTGGTTTTTCATGATACCCTCAACGATTTTCTCCATGCGCATCCCCTGCGAACCCTTGACCAACACAAAATCACCCCCCAAAAGCATTTGCTCAACCTTTTCTTTGGCAAGATTTGGATCGTCAAATTTGAAGATATTTGAAGAAGGAAAACCAAGCGCAACAAGCTCGCCAACAGCGTCATTCATTCTTTTTCCAATAGCCACGAAAATATCAATTTTTGCTGCAAAAATAGCCTTTCCAATTTCTCGATGTTTTGCAACTGAAATATCTCCAAGTTCCAACATGTCACCCAAAATTGCAATTTTTCTTTTTGACTTCAATTGCTCCAAAACTTCAATAGCAGCCAACGTTGAAATTGGAGAAGCATTGTATGTGTCATCAATCACGAAACTTCCATTTTTTCCCTCAATCAAATTCATGCGTCCAGCAGGTGCATGAAAATTTCCCAAATACTTTGCAATCTCAACCAAATTTATTTTGAAAATAATTCCAACTGCAATGCTAGCCAAAGCGGGATACACATAATGCAATGCTAAAATATTTTTCAATCTTATTGGAATATTCTTGCCATCATAATTTAGTTTAAAACTAATTCCCTCTGGTTTGTCATCATTGTAATTATATACAACACTTGAAGCACCAACCTTTGCCATTTCAGACTTTCCAAATGAAAAAACTTGCGCCAAGGTTCGCTTATTAAGCGCCATAGCAGCAGCATCATCAGCATTCAAAATTGCATAACCATCACTGCCAATAGATTCAATTAAAAATCCTTTTTCCTTGGCAATATTTTCAACAGTCTTGAAAAATTCAATATGACTCACAGAAACATTGGTAACAATTCCAACAGTTGGATGCAAAAAAGACATGAAATATTGCATATCCCCAGGATGATCAACGCCAAGTTCCAAAATCAAAATATCAGGATATCTCGGAACAATAATAACCATGATCCATTTGCAAAAAATCCAAAGCCATTTGAAAATATTTTTACCACCACTATCCACGCCAATAATTGTAAGTGGAATTCCTATTTCATTGTTATAGTTTTTCTGATTTTCACGCACATAAAATTTCTCAGACAGCACAGCAAAGACAGCAGCCTTGGTTGATGTTTTTCCAACTGAACCCGTTATTGCCACAATTTTTGGCTCATGAACTTTCAGCACAACCTTGGCCATCCATTTCAAAATTATTTCTAAAATTTTTATTCTTAGTGGTTTCATTTGTAAGTATTTATATTGTTTATCAACATTACAGTGCTTAATAGTAGCAATAATTTGAAAACAAAGCAATTGTCAAAAATTGATTTGCATGCCTAATTGCTTGCCTTTGTTGATTTGCTTGATTTTTTTTCAGCACTTTGATCTTGTTTTTTGCTATCGGTTGTAACCACCACAGCAGCCGAAGCTGCCTGAATCGAGGGATCTATTGGCTTTGTGTCAACTTCATATTTTTTATACATCGGACTTTTGGTTGGATCTTCAGTTGGCTTGACCTTGTAATATTCCAACAAAAATTTCATTATTTTTCCAAAAGTTGGCGCAGCCGATGATTCAGCCCATTCCACACCTTTTGGATCAACAATTTTAACCAACAAAACAAATTTTGCATCATCAATTGGTGCATAACCAGCAAAGGAACCAACATTCATGCCGACTTCATAGCCCTTGGAACCTGTTTTTGCGACCTGCGCTGTTCCAGTTTTTCCACCAACCAAATATCCTGGCACATCTGCTTGTTTTCCATGCCCATTTGTCACCACCGCTCGTAGCATCTGTGAGGTTTGCTGCGCGCTGCTTTTTGTGATAACCTGTCTAACTTCCTCTGGCTCTATTTTCTCAACATGTCCATCGGAATAGCGCAACTCATCCACTATTTGTGGTTTCATGAGCGTGCCATTGTTTGCAAGTGCTCCATAGGCAGCCGCCAGCTGAATTGGTGTCACTGAAATACCTTGACCAAATGAAGCTGTGAAAAAATTTATAGTTGTTTTTGGATTCTCCAAGTTCTTCGTGTTTCCACCAACCTCTCCGGGCAAATCAATTTTTGTTTTTGCGCCAAAACCAAATCTTTCAACATAATCAGCAAAATTTTTGTTTCCTACTAATTTTTCAATATAGATAACACCAGTGTTCAAGGACTTTTCCAAAACTTGTGTCATCGTTTGAACACCATTAGCTTTCAAATCTGAATTGTGTATTTCATATCCAGCCTCACTCACGACGCCAGTGTCGGTATATGTCGTGTCACCATTAATCTTCCCATCATCAATCCCAATAGCCTCTGTAAAGGCCTTAAAAACTGATCCAGATTCATATGGCTGACTAACTGCAGGATTGCTAAAGCGCGAAATGTCTTCAATCGAAGAAAAATCATTTGGATTGAAGCTTGGTTGATTTGCCATGGCCAAAATTTTTCCAGTTTTTGGATCCATCACAATGGCGGTGGCCCCATCTGCACTAAATTTTTCCATAGTCTCCTTGAGTATTTTTTCAACCTCAAATTGAACAGTGTGATTTATTGTCAAAATCAAATCAGGACCATTTTGAGCATCTTGAATTTCGCGATCAGAAACAGGAATCCATCTTCCACGAGAATCACCCTCCTGATTCTTGCTGCCAGCAATTCCCTTCAATTTCTCCTGCCAGGATGCCTCCAATCCATACATGCCACGCTGCTCCGAGCCATTGGAACCAACAAAGCCAATTGTTTGCGCAGCAAGTTCTCCTGCAGGATAATATCTGAAATTTTCACCAGACAAATATATTCCAGGAGCTTTTGCATCTCTAATTTTTTGAGCTTCCTCATCTGACAATTTGTGTTTCAAAATTTCAAACATGTCAGTCGGATCACTAATTTTGTTTTTAATGAAATTCTTATCTAAATTCAAAATGGTATATATTTTTTCAGCAACTTCATCAGGATTATTAATCTCGCGAGGAACAGCATAGGCCATTTGCAGATCCTTATTGACAGCCACCGGATAGGGCTGAATCTCATCTTGCAAAAAAATCTCACCACGAGTTGCAGCAAGTTGGGTTTTGCTATTGTGTTGGTTTTCTGCCAATGCAACATACACTGAATGCCGAGCAATCTGAAGAACATATAACTTCACCAAAATCGAAGAAGCCATAAACAAAACAAAAAAAACTAGGACATAAATTCTCCAGTTTTTTTCTGAACTTTTTTGATTTTGACCTCTTTGTTTTATAAATTTCGACTTTCCCATATAAAGATGTTGCTAGTCATAAGTTTTCATTTTTTGCCATCTTTGTTTGAATTGCTATATGCCACAGAAGGATTTTCTTCAAGATATTTCACGCCAACAGTTGGTGTCATGTTTAATTGTTTTGAAATATCTTCAATGTGATATAGTGATTTCAACTCAGCCTCCCTGATCTTCAATGATTCATTGTTTTTTCGCTCATCAGCAACTCGCTTTTCAGCGCTACGAATTGAAATTCCTTTTATTGCAGTTTGATTAACGGAATAAATATAAAACAAACCAGCAAAAGCACCACAGGCAAGCACAATAAACACTGGGCTGATAAATCCAGCAGTGTGTTTTTTTGGTGCCACCTTTGGCGTTGTGTTTCTTTTTTTGTTTATTTGCCATTGGCAGGAAGATTTCCTGATGACGACAGTTCGTTTTGTCATTTCTCGTGGTTCCCCCCAGAGAAATAAATAATTACTTTGTTTTTATTTTTTCGCAAACTCGAAGTTTTGCGCTTCTTGCACGAGGATTTTCAGATATTTCTTCATCACTTGGCAAAATTGCCTTACGTGTGATCAATTTTATCTTTGCAGCCTCATTGCAACGACACACTGGAAATTCCGGCGGGCAAATGCATCCCCTTGCATTTTCCCTTAGTGTATATTTAACAACCACATCTTCTCCTGAATGAAAAGTTATAACCGCAAGTCTGCCACCAGTCCGCAGCACCTCAATTGCTTGCAAAAGAAATTCTTGCAGAGTTTTCAACTCCTGATTAACTTCTATGCGCAAAGCCTGAAATGTCTTTGTTGCAAAATGTAACTTTTTCCTCTTATATTCTCCACTCACTGATTTTTCAATCAATTCAACCAATTGCTCTGTTCGCTCAAAAGGTTTTGAAATTCTCTGAGCTACAATGTTTTTTGCAATTGAATTGGCAAATTGCTCATCACCAAATTCTTTCAAAATCCTGACAAGATCCTGTTGACTATATGTGTTCACAACATCTGCGGCAGTGATGCCTTGTGTCATGTCCATGCGCATGTCAAGTGGAGAATCTCCCTGAAAACTGATTCCTCTTTTTTTGTCGGCAAGCTGATCAGATGAAATTCCAAGATCTGCCAAAATTGCATCAACATGAGAAATGCCAATTAAAGTTAGTCTATCTTTTAGGGTTGCATAGTTGTCATGAAACAATTTAATGTTTTCGTCAGACAAAACCCTCCCAACTTTCCAGCCAAAGGCTGGTCCGCCTATGGCGGAAATTTTCATTTCAAAGCGTGCAATTGCATCCAAATCTTGATCAAATGCAACAAGCTTTCCATTTGGTCCAATTTTTTTAAGAACCTCCAGGCTGTGTCCACCGCCACCAAGCGTGGCATCAACAACAATCATACCTGGCTTGAGATGCAAAGCTTCAACGGCTTCTTTTAATAGAACAGTCTTGTGAACGCTTTGCATCAAATTTTTAATTTCAAATTTTTAATTTTATAAATAAATCAATCAAAATTTTCAATGTTTAACATTTAAAACATTTGAAATTAAGAAATTATTTAAAAATTAAAAAATAAAAATTACAAAATTATATATTAGTATATTCCAAGCTTTCCAAGTTGCTCAGCGATTTCATCAGTATTTTCCTCAGCTTTTGTTTTGTATTGTGTCCATTTTTCTTCGTCCCAAACCTCAAGACGATTGAAAAGTCCAGCCACAATGACATTTTTGTCCAAACCAGCATACCCCTTGAGGTATTCAGGCAATAACACTCTTCCCTGTGAGTCAATTTCAACATCAACCGCACCAGAAAGCATCAAACGAACAAAACTTCTTGTTGTCGACTCCCCCATCGGCAACGTTCCCAGTTTTTCTGCCAATTCATTCCACACCTTGGCAGGATACACAAACAAACATTTATCCAGTCCTCGAGTCACCACCACATTTTTTCCCAATTCCTTACGAAATTTCGAAGGAAGTGCGAGTCTTTTTTTTGGATCGATGTTGTGTTGATATTCTCCGATAAACATACTTCTTGCTGATTACTATTTTTCACCACATCTCCCCACTTCTCAACACCTTAATGCAATACTACCCCACACTTCAACAATAGTCAACATTTTTTAGTAACAAAAAAAGAGGCTTTACTTAGCCTCTTTTAAAAGTTATGCACAACTGCAAATAATTTTATTTTTTATTGAATTCCACCAAGACCATAAGCTCCAGTCAGTGTGTTCAAAAGTGATGGCAAAATAAACATCATAGCCACAATCGGCAAAACAATAGTTACCACAGTAATAATCAATGTCCAGAGAAAATATTTTCGCAACTTTTCTACTGATTCATACATTGCATCAATCTTGACTTGCTGCTCCTGGATTTTTTTCAAAACTTCTTCCATAATATTTTTTGTTTAAAATTAAAATTTTTATTAAACTTGTTTTTGCATTTTTCTTTTTGCAAGTATCAATCTTATTTGCTCATAGGAAATATTTTCTCCAGCATCTTCCTTGACTGCAGTTAATCTTCCTTTTCCTGATGATGCCTTCAGAGCTAGCAAAATTTGTTTTTCCTCATCTTCAGACACAAAATCAGCAACTTCCAGGTCGCCACCTTCCAGATACCAACGCGTGAGATGATTGAAAATTGTGCTAACACCAAGACTGCGCGCTTTGGCAATTTGTTGAGGTGAATATTTTTGCTTGTAAAGTTTGACTGTTTCCAAAACAGTTTCACTTTCCATGGCAAGCGGTTGAGCTCCTTTTGCTGAATTTTTTTTCACCCTGCCAGGAGCATCACCATCTCCTATTTTCTCCCACTTGTATTCCAAACAAACATCACAACCGCGACAATTGCCAGAATGATTTGCAACTGATGGATCGCCAAAATACTCCAAAAGCAAAAGTCTGCGACAATTTGAAGTGCCTACATATTCTTTCATCTTATCCAAACGTGCATATTTGATGCTGGTCACAATCCTTGCATCAGCCAAGCTTTTTCCCTGTTGCGACATTTCACCGCGATTAGACATAATGAAAAAATGATGAAGACTTGCATCACTTTTTGAATGCAACAAAATGCAAAATGCATTTTCTCCATCCCTGCCAGCCCTGCCAGCTTCTTGATAATATCCCTCCGGACTTGATGGCATTCCAACATGAATCACAAAGCGAATATCAGCCTTGTCCACACCCATACCAAAAGCGATGGTTGCAATGATCACCTTGAATTTGTTCTCCATGAAATCATTTTGAATTTTGCTTCTTTTGTCTGGTGTCATGCCAGCATGATATGCGCCAGCATTGATTCCATTTTCTTTGAAAAAGCGCACCAATTCTTCAGTTTCTTTTCGTGTTATTGCATAGATAATCCCTGAGCCAGCAATTGATTTAACGATTCGCAGTGCCTCATGAATTCTTTCTTTTTTCTTCAAATTTTCGCGCACAAAAAATTTCAAATTTGGACGATCAAATCCGCGCACAAAAACATCAGGAGTTCTCATCTCCAGACGCTCAATAATGTCATCCTTAACCTCCGGCGTAGCTGTAGCAGTAAAGGCTGCCACAATCGGACGCTTTGGCAGCATGGCAATATATTTGCTGACCATCAAATAATCAGGACGAAAATCATGACCCCACTGCGAAACACAATGCGCCTCATCAACAGCCAACAAATATACTTGCAGATCAGCAAAAAGTTTTTGAAACTGCAAATTCCCAAAACGCTCAGGCGCAATATACACCATCTTTACTTTTCCATTTTTGATTTGTTCAAAACGCTCAATGATTTCATATTGATCAAGCGAGCTGTTGATATAGGTGGCGGAAATTCCACGCGCATTAAGCGCATCAACTTGATCCTGCATCAAAGCAATGAGCGGCGAAATGACAATAGAAATTTTGTCACTCAAAATTGCTGGCAATTGAAAACAAAGAGACTTGCCACCACCAGTTGGCATCAGTGCCACCACATCTTTTCCAGCAATAATACTCTCCACGATTTCTTTTTGTCCTGGACGAAATTTTGCAAAAGAGAAATATTTTTCTAATTCTTTTTCAAGCATGAATTCATGTCATTAATTAAGAGCATAAGGATATATTTATTTAAGCATAGAAACATTTAAAAACAAAACAATCAAAAAAAACGACCCATTCTCATGAGTCATTTTTAAAAAATATATTTCAATCTCTAGATTGCGCTACCAGCACTTTCACCAATTTGAATAGAAGCAATTGTTGAATTTTCCATGTTAATCATTACTGAAACTTTGTCACCCTTTTTAATGTCAGAAACTTTTTTAACTACAGTCTTTCCTTTTTCAACCAAAATTACTGGCGTTTGTTCTGTTATCTGCAAGGGAATTTTTGCCGCACCATTGGTAATTTCTATCGAATCCTTTGCGATTTGAGATACTGTCCCTCCTATTGAAGTTACTTTGATACTTTCTGCTTTTTTGGGTTGTGGTTTCTCTGCTAGCAAGCCATTGTTTGGAGCTTGAGCTTGCTGCTTGTTTTCAGTTTGCGCTTCTTGAGTTGGAGCTTGTGTTTGAATTTTATTTTTTTTGAAAATGTAAATCCCAACTCCTGTTGTGAGAAGCAAGATGATTAAAATCAGGATCACTGCTTTTGTTTTTTGTTCCATGTTTTTATTTTTTAATTTTTTAATTTCCTATAAACCCGACTCTTGCCACTTTTGCACCGTCTTTGGAAGTGGACAATACAATGTTTCATTCGTTGTTGCGCAAGGAACACCATGACTTGTGCATTCCGCATTTGATGGATATGTTGTTGCCGCACTACAACTATCTAATTTTGAACACATTGATTTTTTGGTTATGATTGTTTGTCCTGCCTTATCTGTGGTGTTGCAAACTTCACCAGTTGATGTTAATGAGCAATCATAGGTATAGCTTGATATGCAAGTCTTTTTTGCTGTGCAATCTGCAGGATTGCCACCACTTTTTCCATCACAAGTCCAAAACCAAGGTCCAGATCCTGATGTTGCAGGGGTGGAACCATCAGAGCAAAGACCAACAGGATCATATTTTGCATCTGTTGGCATGGAAGGTAGAGTTAAGTAATCATTCGTCGTATTTGAATATGAACCACAAATTCCATCTACAGGTGAGTTTATGCCAACCGTTACACTTTGCTCAACAACAGGAGGATTAATTGATGTATCAGGAGTATTCCAACATTTCATAGTATAGCTTGTTGAAGATATTATGCCATTAAATATATTAGAACCAAATGCCGGATCAGAAGCCCAGCCAGTTAATATTCCGTCAGCAAAAAGACTACAAGAGGTGGTATTGATTGATGACCATGAGATTGTTGAAGACCCTCCCTTATCAACACTGTTTGGATCTGCTGTCAATGAAAGTGTTGGAGCAACACAAGATGAATAATCAAGATTCGAAAGTGAACCAGTACCACTATGACAAGTGCAGTCCGTGATATAACTAATTCCTGCTGGATCTATGGAAGTTGAACAATCGGGACTTGCTGATTCATATGGTGCAGATACTCTAGTATTGGCATACACATTAGAGCAACCAATACCGAAAGTTACCGCAGAATAACCAGCACCACAGGCATATTTTTTGTTAGCACCACAAGCGGTAGTACCACCACATGTCCAATTCCATGGTCCAGTTCCTGAAACCGATGAAACTGCACCAGACGAACAAAGAGCTGAAGATGGTGCCAGAAAGAAATATTTACCATTTGATGAGCCACAATCACCTGATTGTGTTGCAGAGCAACTAGCAGGAGATCCTCCATTTTGTCCAAGACAACTCCAAGACCAAGAACCAGAAGATGAGGATGAGCCAGTTGAGCAAAGATTTGCAGTTGGAGCCGCTGGGAGTGATTGACCATTTGATGCACCACAAGATCCATCAACTGGAGACAGGATTATTTTTTGCAATGCAGAGCAGTTTACTGAACCAGCACATTCACTTCCAGAGCAATTCCACGACCAACCATCACCTGAATAATCCCAGGAACCACCAGAATCAACACAGTTAAATTCTCCCACACCACAATCCCCATTAAAATCACCACCATTACAGCAATAGCTACCACTAGTGCTTGTCATTAATTGTGCCGAATTGACAGTACCACATAAATTTGAAGATGGTTGAGATAAAAATTCCATACCATTACTTGATCCACAAGAGCAAGCCGGGAGTTTTTTAGGTACAATTGGTGCGTATGTGGTAGTATCTGGCGCTTGACAATACTTAGAACTAGTAATCTTACCAGCATTGCACCACCATTTCCAAACAGGACATCCAAAAGTAGTTCCATTTGAACACAATCCGTTCTTGCTCCATATAACATCACCACCATTAGCAACATCCAACCAGCTACCACCTGCACATAGATTTTTTGTTGGAGCAGTATTAACACCAACACCTGCAGCTGAGCCACATATTCCAATTGGATAATCAACAGCAGAACATGAACTCCAATCTCCAGTAGCAAGAGACCCGCACTGCCAAAACCAAGATCCTGGATTATATTTGTTTGGACCAGGCATCACACCCCAATTACTAGCATAACCAGCAACACAAAAACCAGGATCCTGATATGAAGGCAAACTAGGCAAATATTGACCCTGGAATGAACCACAAAATTTACCATCAGACACAAAAGCAGCACTGGCAATATTATTCAATGAAAAAATATAAATCAAAAAAGAACATGCAAAAAATATTTTCTTAATTTTCATCTTTTTATTTTTATTTATTAAATTTAATATTTTAAACTACTTTTATTTTATCACAAAAATAAAAATCCCACTAATGGGATTTTTAAAATATTTTCAAAGTTTTTTATTTCCTTATTTTACTGCAATAATCTTGTATGTGATCACACCTCTTGGCGTTGTCACATTAACACTGTCACCAGCATTGTGACCCATGAATGCTTTTCCAAGTGGAGATTCATTTGAAATTTTGAAATTTGCTGGATCAGCTTCATTTGAACCAACAATAGTAAACTCGCTTTTGCTGCCACCAAATTCAACAGTAACAACACTGCTCATCTGTGCTCCTTTTTTTGAATTGTCTCTTTCAACAACTTGCGAATTCTTGATGATCATTTCGAGCTCAGCAACACGTGATTCATTTTCATTTTGTTGAGTTTTTGCTTCAGCATATTCAGCGTTCTCACTCAAATCACCTTGTTCTTTTGCTTCCTTGATTGCTTGAGCAATTTCTTGTCTCAAAGTTGTCTTCCTATTTTCAAGTTCTTCATGAAGTTTCTTCAATCCTTCTTTGGTAATAAATCGCACCATTTCTTTTTTCTTTTAGTGATTAAAAAATACCGCTTGCAGCGGCCACAAATCACAATTAATATGATTTGCAAACACAGCTATCATATCCAAAAAAAGAACACTTGTCAAGGATTGATACTTTTCAATAATTGTTACTTTTTAAAATATTCCACCCAGCCCATACCTCATCAAATCATGCACAACCAAATATGCCATCAAGCTCATAAGCACCAAGAAACCACCAGTGTGCATGGCACCTTCAAATTTTTGACTAATAGGAGAACCTTTAATTTTTTCAATCAAAATAAACAAAATACGCCCACCATCCAAAGCTGGAATTGGCAAAATATTCACAATACCAAGATTAACGCTAAGCAGTGCTGCCAATTGCACAAGCGAGGCAAAACCAAGTGCTGTGGCTTGCTTAGTGAAATGTGCAATGGCCAATGGTCCACCAATATTTGAAGTGTCACCAGCAAAAAGACTAGCCACAACAATGCCCATCATAGAAAGCACATTCCACATAATAACAGGGCCTTGCTTGATTGCTTCAAGCATTGAATATCTAACGAAAATTGTTTGTGCAAGACCAATCCCCAAAAGTCCCTCACCCTCTGGCGTCTCCAAGCGTGGAGCTCCGGTCAAGCTAAGACTGCTTTCACCTCTTAATATCTCAAAAGTAATTTGCTTGCCTTTATTGTCAGAAACAAATTTTTGCAGCGCTGCAATATTAGCAAAAGCTTGAGCGCAACGAGCATCCTGCCCAGAACATTTAACAACGGTGTCACCTTCGCGAATTCCCATTTCATAGGCTGGACTTTTTGGCACAACTGAAGCTATTTGAATTTTTGCACCAGAAATTGAAGTGTCATTTTGATCAACTTCTTGATTTATGCCAAGTGTTAACAAAAATGAAAAAAGCACCCAAGCCAAAATGAAATTCATTGTGACTCCAGCAGCCAAAACCTTGATCCTGACCCAAGCAGATTTTGAAGCAAAGCTGTCCTTGTCTTTTTTTTCATTTCCATCCTCACCCTTGATGCGCACAAAACCA
This sequence comes from bacterium, assembly GCA_037140955.1. Taxonomy (GTDB): domain Bacteria; phylum Patescibacteriota; class Minisyncoccia; order Moranbacterales; family GWC2-37-73; genus UBA12068. The sequence goes on from JBAXDL010000017.1 coordinate 12,180, forward strand.
CCGAGCGGAAACCAATTCAAGGAATAAATTGTATTTTTTGATTCAACATGCTTATTGCCAACAATGAATTTCCATTTGTTGGCCTTTTCATTGAAATAATATCCAACAGCCCGTGGTGGAAATCCAAAACCAAACTCCTCGGCTTTGATTCCATTTCTGCGAGCCACCACAAAATGCCCGAGCTCATGCACGAAGACCAAAATTCCAAGTATTATAAGGAAGATAATAAGTGTTAACATTATTTATACAAAATAAAAACTTTAGCCCTTAAGCATGGCTCACAATTTTTAATTTTAAATCAATTTTTAATATTTGAATTTTTAAATGTTTCGTCATTCTGATTTTATTCAAAATCAGAAATTCTAAATTCAAAATTGAAAAAGTGTTATACTGTCATTATTTCAACTTCTTTTTTTGCCCTCAATTCTTCAATTTTCTTATTATACTCATCAACCAAAACTTGCAATTTTTCTTTTCCAGAAAATTCATCATCTTCAGACATTTCACCAGCCTTTTGAGCATCTTTGATTTCTTTCAAAATATCCTCACGAATTGAACGCACAGCAATTCTTGCTTCCTCACCTTTTTGATTCAAAGCTTTCACCATTTCTTTTCGACGTTCTTCTGTTAGCATTGGAATGTTAATACGCACCAAGATGCCATCATTATTCGGATTCAAATTCAGATCACTGCTACGAATAGCATTTTCAATTGCACCAAGCGCACCCCTGTCCCATGGTTGGATTGAAATGGTGCGTGGTTCTGGAGTGTTGATGCTGGCAATTTGCCTGAGTGGAGTTTTTGCGCCATAATAGTCAACCAACAAATCCTCAACCAGTGATGGATTTGCTCTTCCTGTGCGTATCTTTGAACTTTCAATCTTGAAATGTTCAATTGATTTTTCCAAATCTTCTTTGTGCAAATTTATAATGTCATTATACATATATTTTTTATGATAAAAAATTAATTATTCAAATTTTCGTAAACCGACAAACAAAAATTTTGGATCAAATGGATCAAATGAAACAAATGAGGCATCACGATCAACATTGAGACCAGTGACTTCCCAAGTATCACCACCGTTTAATGTTTTGTAAAATGCTTTGCCAGCAACAAACACGATCTCTTTGGGATTTTTGTAATTAACTGCAATTGAGCGAATAGCAAATTTTTTGGCACTTTCAATGATGTTTATTTCATACCAATATTTCCCGAAATCAGTACTCTTGAAAAATCCATTTCTTGTTCCAATATACACCGTTCCAGAAATGCTAGGATCAGCAAAAACAGAAACTATTTGGGTTGGCATTTTGTTTTTTGTGTTTCTCTCATTCAAATCACTAGCTTTTTTTGTCAATTTTTCACCTGCCGATCTGTTGCCACTTGCTGACAGTTTTCCAGCTTGCTCTTGCATGTTCCTAACCTCTTCAAGCTTAGCCTTTTCCCAATCAATCCAAGTGATTCCTCCATCTGGCGAATAATAGAAATTTCTGTCATAAATAAGCAAATAATTTGCCATCTTATTTGCACTATCAAAGGCAAAATCTGAGGTTATTCCTTCAAATTTGTTTCCAACATTTTTCCAAGTGTTGCCAGCATCAACACTTTTCACGATTGTTCCAGCTGATGTTCCTGCAAAAATCACATTTGCTTCTTTTGGATGTTGTGCCATGGCAGTGATAGTGATCTTCTGCCCTGGTTCGGTATAAATCTCTTCCCAATTTTTTCCGCCATCGTTGGTGCGAAAAATTTTTCCCCAATCATTAACAACACCAGAAGCAAACATGCGATTGTCGGGATCATTTCTATCCAAGATAAAACTATAAATCTTTTTTGGTGGAAATGCAACAGGGATCCAACTTTCTCCCCCATCTTCGGTCTTAAAAATTCCATTTTCAACAGAACTAACATAAATGTTTTTTTCTTTTTTTGGGTGATATGCAATTGAAAGAATATTTGCTGCGGAAATAATTGTCTTGTCATCAATTTTTGATTTCACTTCAAAAGAATGACCGTCATCAGCAGTTTTCCAGAGACTTCCAATTTTGTTAGTACCATTAAACACATCAGACCATTGACCAATTGGAGTGTTACTTTTTGGGGCAGCTGTTGGAAGCAATGAACATCCTGACAAGAAAATAGAAGCTAAAACCACAGATGGAGTCAAAAATACTTTTTTTATCATACTATTTTATTTTTATTAAACTAAGCAATTACAGCTAAAGTATAACAAATAAATTGAAAATAATCCACAAGACTCGCACTTTTGGAATAGAGGGATTTTTTCTTTTTGTGGGCAATTATACTTACGCGTCAATTGTTCGCCGTCGCTCACAATTTCCTTGCCCTGGGCAGCGCTGAATGCTCGCACACTCGCACTCATCGACGCACACTGCGACACCTTTCTGCTGAAAGGTGTCTTGCTTTGCTTCTGCCCGTTCGAATCCCTCTGTGCCCAAACAAAAAAATCCCCTGAAGGGATTTTTTCTTTTTGTGGGCACAGAGGGATTCGAACCCCCGACCATCGGCTTAAAAGGCCGCTGCTCTACCAACTGAGCTATG
>JBAXDL010000018.1:0-4229 GCA_037140955.1 bacterium
ATATGCCAACAATAACAAATGAGGGTACAAATACATTATCAGCTAACCTAAAAAATATACTTCCAAATTGTGACAGGATAGATGCACTTGTTGGCTATTTTTATTTTTCTGGGTTTAAGGATCTACACAATGAACTTAAGGACAAGAAAATAAGAATTCTTGTTGGTATGGATATTGATAATAAAATACTTGAAAAAGTTTCAACATTGAAGGAGTTAAATCTCGATAATCATGTAGTTGAAACTAAAATATCTTCAAGATCTGCTGTAAAGGATGACTACATTGAAAATTTTTCTAAGATTTTTAATGACAGTGATTATTTTGACAATGAAGAATCTCAAAAAGCTTTTGAAATTTTTCTAGATAAAATAAAAGATGGAAGCTTGGAAATAAAGAAAACTGCTGAAGCGAATCATTCCAAATTTTATATATTGCATGAAAAAACAGATGAGCAGGGAATTGTTATTGTTGGTTCGAGTAATCTGACAATATCGGGGCTCAAGGAGCAACGCGAACACAATATTGTTCTTTCTGAAAAGCATTACTACGAGAGCCATATAGAAAATTTTGAACGTGATTGGAATGATCCAGAAAACATCATCATAACCGACATTGAATTGGCAGATGATTTTATTGATAATGTGAAAAAGAAGATTTGGCTTTTTGCACTTCCTGAGCCAGTTTTGATGTATTATAAGGTATTGAATGAATATTTTGCTGTTGATAATATTGGAGAATCTAAATACCCAGGAGTGATTACTGGTGGGAAATATTCTGATCTTAAATATCAAAAAGATGCTATTGATCTTGGCATAGATAAAATAAAAAAATTTGGTGGGGTTATCGTTGCTGATGTGGTTGGACTTGGAAAAAGTATCATAGCCTCGGCTATTGCTCATAATCTTGCAATAAAAACTATTATTATCGCACCTCCACATCTCGAAAATCAGTGGAAAGATTATATGGCTGAATTTGATTTCAAGGGATTTGTATATACTACTGGAAAAGTTGAGGAGGCACTTGAGAGGCACAGTGACAACAAAGGAAAAATGCTCATAATTCTAGATGAGGCTCATAAGCATAGAAATGAGGATACTGATAACTATAAAAAACTTCACAGACTTTGTGCTGGAAATTTGGTCATGGCTTTGTCGGCAACTCCATTTAATAATGAGCCAAAGGATATTTACGCACTTATTAAATTATTTAGTACCCCAGGACAATCAACCATTAAGACAGTTGAGAATCTTAGCATGTCCTTCAATATTCTTTTTAAGCGCTACAAGGCAATCAAAAAAGATATCAGAAAAAACAGCAAGGAAAATGATGGCGAAGAGAATTTTGAAATACGCGAAGAGCTTCATTCTATTGCTGATGAACTAAGAAAAATGATAGAACCACTTGTTATTCGTCGCTCAAGATTGGATCTTGAAGAAATTGAAGACTATAGGGATGACCTAAAAAAACAAGGAGTATCCTTTGCAAAAGTAAAAGACCCAGAATTATTGGAATATGATTTGGGTGACATGTTTGATTTATATGTGGATACTCTAAACAGAATTGCATCGGAGGATAAGAATGCTTGTTTTATTGGTGCTAGATATAAACCAGCTAAATATTTAAAAAAAGATTCTGATTTCTTAAATAAGCTTAGTTCTGCTGATGAGGACGATGATGAAATATCTGTTGAGGAAAAAATACACAGAATCAAGCAAGGACAAGACAATGTTTCAAAGTTTATGCGTAGACTTCTCGTTAGGCGTTTCGAAAGTTCTATTGGTGGATTTAATCTTTCTCTTAAGAACATGATTGATTCTTCAGAGAAAATGCTGGATTGGTATATCGAAAGAGGGGAAGTTCCTATATTAAAAAAGGGATATTTGCTTAGCGTTGATGAACTTGCTGATATGACAGATAAGGAGCAAGAACTTTTATTTGATAAATTGGAAGGAAAGGGATTAATTAGAATTCCAAAAAGTGAGCTTGAGGATGATTTTGAAACAGACTTGAGGCATGACATTGTTTTGCTTAAGAATATTCAAAAGGAATGGCAACAAAACAAGGAAGATCCAAAGTTTGATTTTTTTGAAAAAAAGATTAATCAATCAATTAGGACAGATAAAAAAAGAAAAATAATTGTTTTTACTGAATTTTCTGATACTGCAAATTATCTATATTCAAAATTGAAAAAGAATGGATTTGAAAGAGTTTTTAAATATAGCTCAGAGGATGCGTCAAATGAGAATAAAGATATCATAAAAAGAAATTTTGATGCAGGAGTTGAAGATTCAAAACAATTGGATGATTTTGATCTTATTGTTGCAACAGATGCAATTTCTGAAGGCTTTAATCTTCATCGCGGCGGAATAGTTATAAATTATGATATTCCATATAATCCAACGAGAGTTATTCAACGAGTCGGTCGTATTAATAGAATCAATAAAAAAGTTTTTGAAGAGTTGTATATTTATAACTTTTTTCCAACAGCAACTGGGGAAATTGAAACACGCACAAGAGAAATTTCCACTTTGAAAATGGATTTGATTCATTCTCTTCTTGGTGAGGATACTAAAATTTTCACAAAGGATGAAGATTTGAGAAATTACTTTGCACAAAAATATCGAGAGGAAAATTCAAAAAGTGAGAGATTGTCATGGGATGCTAAATATAGAAATGTTTGGCTCAAGATCAAGGACGATTTGGAAATATTGGAAAAGATTGAAAAAATACCACACAGATCAAGGATTGCAAGAAAATCAACAAAATCTGGTGTAGTTGCATTTGCGAAAAAAGGCGGAAGTTATGTTTTTGCATATGGAAAAAATGCTGAGGATGTTCAAGTTGTTTCACCTCAGACAGCTTTGCCACTTTTTGAAGCTGATGAATCAGAAAAGGCAGTTAATGTGAGTGTCAATTTTGAACCTATATATGCAATAGCCAAGAATCACATATTTAAAGACAACACCAAAGCTTCGGTTGATGGAGGCAGAAAGCAGGATTCTTTGAATAAAATTAAACTTCTTTCTGAGATTTATCCAAAGTCTAAAGATTTATGCATTGATATTATAAAAGCTATAAAGGACTTGGATGCTTTGCCTAATGGGATACTTAGGGATATTGCAGTGATGAAAATTGATAAAAATGATCCAGAGAAAGCTTTCCAGATTCTCAAGGAAATGGTTCCTACAAAATATTTAATGGATATTTTTTCAACGGCAGATCGTGCCAATGATTCAGGTAAATTAATCGTTCTCTCTGAAGAATTAACCATATGATAAAATTCAACGAAAAATATAATCAAACGGTATTTAAGAGTTTTTTGGAAGATTTTTTGCCTGCTGATTTTGTGGAAAAGGAGGAGGATATAATTATAAATCAGGACAGGTATAAGATAATTTCCAATGCAAAAGTGCTTGGATTTTGTGAATCTCTTGATTTGTATGTTTTGGAAATGGATCATGCAAAAGAAAAGGATCCACGAGTGGCCATCACCACTGATGTTTTCAAAATCCTTGCTGATCATTGGATGCACAGAGCCTTGGTTATATTCAAAAACCAAGATTCTGAAAATTACAGATTTTCCTTGCTGACAATAAAGTTGGATTTGGATGATAAAAATAAAGTTTTCAAAAAATATTCAAATGCCAGAAGATTTTCTTTTTATCTTGGTGCTAATGCTAAAGTAAAAACTGCTGAAAACTTTTTAATAAAGAAGGGTCGCGTAGAAAACTTTGATGACTTGCTTGAGAGATTTAATGTTGAAATAGTTACACGAGAATTTTATCAAAATTATAAAAAACTTTTTGAAAGTTTGCTGGGTCACCTTAAGAATGATAAGGCATTCAATGCTTTTGCTGGAAAACATGGGCTGAAGCTTGAAATTTTTGCCAAGAAGTTGCTTGGACAAATAGTATTTATATATTTCTTGCAAAAGAAAGGATGGCTTGGTGCAAGGAGAGGAGAATATATATCTAAAGGTGATGGTCAATTTTTGCGTAGTATTTTCTTGAAATGTCAGACGGAAAATAAAAACTTTTTCAATGATTATTTGGAGCATCTTTTTTATGATTGTTTGAATAGTTTGCCAAAAATGGCAGGGAGCTTTTATCGTGAAAAGTTTGATTGCCAGATTCCTTTTTTGAATGGAGGATTATTTGAGCCAATCAGTGATTACAATTGGCAAGATGAATTTATCAATATTCCAAATGATATTTTTTCAAATAATGAAA
>JBAXDL010000019.1:0-4162 GCA_037140955.1 bacterium
AAAACACCTATTTCAGCTTTTCCATCACCATTCCAATCTCCAGTAATGGGCAATGTGCATAAAACACTCGCCAATGCCTTGTTTGCACCTACAATGCAAAACAACGCAACAATTATACATGTAAATAATTTTAAATACTTTTTCATACGTTTTTTATTTTAGTCATGTTTGCATATAAATTATATCATCATTTTTGCTTCAAAACAACAAACTTTTCAGCTTTATTTCAATTCCTGAATATTAATTTGTTTTTTTATTAAGTATTGAATTTATGGGAAAAATACCTTATAATAAAAAAATGGAAAAAGATGTTGTGTTCAGCTCAAAAAGAGCTTAAAAATACTAAATCAAAATGACAAAAATCACGATTTAGACGTCTTGACAATCGTCTATCAATCGTCTATAATACGTCTATATGGCGTAATTGAAAAATGACAATGTTTAATCCAAAATACACAATTTCTAATCGGTTATTGGCCAATATAAAGAGAATAACTGAGATCGTTGCCGGCTTGAATAGTCGGAGTTTTTCGGGTGTAATTTTGGCTGAATTGGAAAAAAGAGCCAGGGAAATATCAGCTTTCTCTTCGACTAGTATAGAAGGAAATCCTTTGCCATTAACTGATGTAAAAAGACTACTTAAAAACAAGCCGGAGCATATCCGTGACAGTGAAAAAGAAGTTCTTAATTATAACAAAATCTTAATTGAATTGAATGATTCAATCAAAAATCAGGAGCAATTTTTTGATTTGTCACTAATTTTAAAAATTCAAAAAACAGTAACTGAAGATTTGATTGAAAAGCATCGCTCTGGAAAAATAAGACAAGAACCAGTCTTTGTTAACAATCCAAAGACACGCAAAACAGTTTATTTGCCACCTGAGCATGCTGAAGTACCTGAACTAATGAGTGAATTGATTAAATGGACCACTGAAAATGAAAATAAGATTGATTCATTAATTTTGGCTGGAGTTTTTCATAAGCAAATGGTGATCATCCATCCTTTTGTTGATGGCAATGGGCGAACTGCGAGATTGGCAACCAAAGTTTTACTTGCGAAAATGGGACTAAACACCTTCAATCTTTTCAGCTTTGAAAATTATTACAATCAAAATGTGAGCAAATATTTTCAAGAAGTTGGATTGCTTGGAAATTATTATGATATCAATGACGCTATAGATTTCACTTCTTGGTTGGAATATTTCACTGATGGTATTATCGACGAATTACTCAGGGTTGAAAAGCAGCTGGGTCAGGAAGCAGCATCTCCAGAGAATGAATTAAAAATATTTCATAAAAAAATTATTGCATATATTGAAAAACATGGTTTTATTAGCGATCGCGACTACGCAAAATTGACTGATAGAGCCAAGCCCACCAGAAATCTTGATTTCAGAAAATTGATAGAATTAAACATGATTGAAAAGCAGGGAAATGGAAAAGCGACATATTATAAATTTAAGAAATAAGGATGACTAGAATATAATTAAAAAATAAGTTACAATTATTGGGTAGGTAAGACGTTGCATTCAGCTCAAAAAGAGCTGAAAATGATCATTTTTCAATTCTCAATTTTCATTGAATTAGCAATGGAACAATTTCCAAGCAAATACAATCTGGAAGAAAGAACTGCGCTTTATGGTGAAAGTGTTATAGGCTTTTGCAAAAGCGTAAAACAGGATATAATAACAAGACCAATAGTGAGTCAATTAATAAGAAGTGGAACTAGTATTGGAGCAAACTATTGTGAGGCGAATAATGCCAGCTCGAAGAAGGATTTTAGAAATAAAATATTTATCTGCAAAAAAGAAGCACAGGAAACAAAATATTGGCTCAGGATGATCGCTGGATGCATGAATGATAGAAAAGATGAAACAAGAAAGCTTTGGCAAGAAACTCAAGAATTAACCATGATATTTCAAAAAATAGTAAATTCAATAGACAAAAAAGGTGCAAATGAAAATTAGTATTTAATTATTTTGAATTGAAAATTGCATTTCTCATGGCGGCGTAATTGAAAATTGTTTTTTTGATCATTCACTGTAAATTGTGAATTGAAAATTGAGAATTAAGGGTATTGTATAAAATTGACCAGTATGAATAATAATATTGCCATAAAAGTATCTGGAGTCAGTAAAACCTTCCGCATTCCTCACGAAAAGGTGAGTTCAGTTCGTGGTGCAATGACGAGCGCATTCAAAAAAAAGTCTTTCGAAGAATTCAAAGCATTGGATGACATTTCTTTTGAAGTTAAAAAAGGGGAGTTTTTTGGCATCATTGGAAGAAATGGTTCTGGCAAATCAACATTGTTGAAAATTCTGGCTGGGACCAGCATATTGAAAGAAAAAAGCCTTACTTGCGGTATTAATCAGTGTGGCACAGGTGTTCCTCTACTATTGACAGAATGTTCAGATGTGCTACTATTAACTTACTAAAACCACCCGTCCTGACCCTTTGGGCATGGCGGGGTTTTATTTTGCAAAATAAAAAGGTATGGTCAAAAATTTAAAACAAATAAAAAGGGTGGCAGTGTATATTGATGGAAGTAATTTATACTATAAACTTCGGGATTGTGAAATTAAGAACATAACATATTTTGGTTATGCTGCACTTTCTGATTTTTTAGCGGAAAATAGGAGAATTATAGCTAAGAGATATTATGTTGAAGTCGTTCGCTCCAAGGAGGGTGATAATAAATCAAAAAAGATGCAGGAAGGACAGGTTCAATTGTTCAATCACCTGCAATCAAAAAAAGAAAATTTCAATGTTCAAAGAGGATATTTGATGAAGAATGATGGAGTTTTTCATGAAAAGGGTGTTGATGTCAAAATGGCTGTTGATCTTTTGGTTGGAGCGTATGAAAATTTATATGATGTTGCAATTTTGATATCTTCAGATACTGACCTAATACCAGCAATACAAAAAGTTAAGCAACTTGGCAAAGAGGTTGAATATATTGGATTTTCGCATAAGCCAAGTTATGGGCTGATTAAGAATGCAAATGAAACAAGGCTATTAACTAAAAATGAGATAGGACAATTTCAGGTAGAAAAGCCAGAAGGAAAATGATTGTTCCTTGTTTGCATCCCGCATTTATCTGCACAATATGAAGTACGTAGGCGAAAAACAAGTGATGAGCGTTAAGGAATTTTGAAACGTAGCGACCGCCAGCAGACGCAGGAGCGAAGTGTAAATTCTAGCAAAGAACGAAGTTTTTGCCACAGTATCTTCATCCTGTGCGAGTTTTCTTTCCTCCAGGTTTCTTTTGCGGAAAAAGAAATGTGGAAAAGCACTCGGAAAACATTGAATTTATAAGAAGAATCATTTATAATATAAAAATGGATAAAGACATTGCAATTAGCTTCAAAAATGCATATTTTGGCTTGTTGTATGATGTTATTTGTTTTATAATATAGGCTATATGGTAACAGAAATATATATAAACAGGATTAAAGAAATTTTGCAAAAGCATCTCAATTCAAATGAGAAGGTTTTTGTTTTTGGCTCAAGTGTGGAAAATGAAAAATTTGGTGATGTTGATTTGGCTGTATTTTCTGAGCAGGCCGTGGATGAAACAAAATTGCGCCATATTAGAGAAGATTTGGAGGAATCAACATTGCCATACAAATTTGACTTGGTAGATATTAATCAAACTAATGACCCATTTCGCACTCGCGTGCTCAATGGTCCAAAAATATGGATTATCTAGAAGAAAAACATGCACAACTTGAACAAGCATTGAAAAAATGGAAGGAAGTCTTGGACATGCCATTTTCTGATGTGAGCAGAGACGCCTCAATTCAAAGATATGAGTTTTCTTTTGAATTGCTCTGGAAGGTGATGAAAAAATATCTCAATGAAATTGAGGGATTTGAGTGTAATTCACCAAAGTCATGTTTTAGAGAGATTCGTATGCCACTTGAATTGAGTGATGCTGACATTGAAACATGCATAAGCATGACGGAGGACAGGAATTTGTCTGTTCACACGTATTCAGAAGAGATGGCGAATAATTTGTATGCAAAATTACCAGAATATTCCAGAATTTCAAAATTAATTGCAAAAAAGATAAAAGAAAAGGCGAAGATATAAAAAATATGAAAGACGATATTGCCATAAAAGTATCTGGAGTCAGTAAAACCTTCCGCATTCCTCACGAAAA
>JBAXDL010000020.1:0-3294 GCA_037140955.1 bacterium
GATAGCAATCAAAATTTTCTAACCTCCTTCACAAATTCTTCCAACAATTTCTTTTCATCAACTTTTCTCAAAATCTCTCCATGCTTCATGATCAGTCCAACACCTCTTCCTCCCACAATCGCCAGATCAGCTTCACGAGCCTCTCCAGGACCGTTTACCACGCAACCCATAACTGCCACATGCATGTCTTTGTCCATTCCCTCCAGGGCTTTTTCCACCTTGCCTGCTAATGTTATCAAATCTATCTCAGTGCGTCCACACGTCGGGCAGCTTGTCACGGTTATTCCACGCTTTTTGAGTCCAAGTGATTTGCAAATTTCCCAAGCAACCTTGATTTCCTCCACCGGATCAGCCGTGAGTGAAACCCTCATGGTGTCGCCAATTCCCCCGGCAAGCAAAATTCCCAAACCAATTGAAGAAACGATTGTTCCGCGAAACACTGTTCCCGCTTCAGTGATTCCAATGTGCAAAGGATAATTAACTTTTTGTGACAACAACTGATATGCCTCGACAGTGCGCTCAATGTCAGAAGCCTTAAGTGAGATTACAATATCCTTGAAGCCATATTTTTCTAAAATCAAAATGTGTCGCATGGCAGATTCTACCATGGCTTTAGCAGTGACCTTGCCTTTATATTTTTGCAGAATATCTTTCTCCAGAGAACCACCATTAACCCCAATGCGAATTGGGATTTTTCTTTTCTTTGCTTCCAAGACAACCATTTTAATTTTCTCCTCGTTGCCAATATTGCCAGGATTAATGCGCAATTTGTCAATTCCCTGCCTCATTGCCTCCATGGCAAATTCAGCTGAAAAATGAATGTCAGCCACCAATGGGATTGAAATTTGCTTTTTGATTGCTCCAATTGCTTTGGCTGCAGTCATGTCAGGCACTGCAATTCTAACCATCTCGCAACCAGCCATTTGCAAAATGCGTATTTGTTTGACTGTGGCTTTCACGTCCCTGGTGTCAGTCGTGCACATTGATTGCACAACAATCGGCGCATTTCCACCAACAAAAATATTACCCACCTTTATTTTCCTTGTTTTTCTTCTTTTTATCATAAATATAATTTATAAAAAATATTTTATACCTCTCTTTTTTTTAAATGTTCAATCATACCAAATAGAAATTTTTTAACCTCAGGCAGAATTATTATTTTTTCAAGTTTATTACTTCCTTCTTGCAAATATGCATTGCATTGCTGCTTTGCCTGCAAAAGCGCACCTGTTGAATTCAAAATATTTTGAAAAGAAACTATCTCATCCTTTTTTAAATTCTTTTTGCCCAAAATTCCATTTATTTTTTTCCTCTCTGCTGCACTGCAAGAACTCATTGCATCAACAACCAACAAAGACTGCTTTCCTTCTTCAATGTCAGAGGCAACAGATTTTCCCAATTTTTTTTCAGAGCCGAAAACACCGAGAATATCGTCTTGGATTTGAAAAGCAACTCCAAGTGGCAAAGCAAATTCACTGAGCAACAAAAGTGTCTTTTTGTTTTCAATGCCAGCAAGAATTGCACCCAAATGTAGTGGCCCTTCAAAAGTGTACTTTGCGGTTTTGTTTTCATACATTGCCAAAACATCTTCTTTGCTAGCATTTCTGGCATATTCAATGTTGATATCTTGCGATTGACCAACAATTGTGTTTGCCACAATTTTTTGCAATTGCAAAAGAACTTGCAAAGTTTCCTTGTTGGAAAATCCAGCTTCCAAGATTATTTCATTTGCCATGGCAAACAAAAAATCACCCACAATAATTGCAATAGACTCGCCAAAATGTTTTGCCGCAGAAACTTTTGAAGTTTTTTGATATTTTTTTTCAAGCATTTTGTGCAGCGTTTCCTTGCCGTGTCGCAAATCGCCATGATCAATCACATCATCATGCACGAGCAAAAAAAGATGCACCAACTCAATGGCAACTGCAACTTTCAAAATCTTTGCTTTTTCTTTTCCGCCAAAACCAAAATACGCCTGCATCAAAAGCGCACCACGAATCCTCTTCCCTCCAGCCAATGCTATTTCTTTGGTATATTTTAAGGCCTCACCGAGCAAAACATCTTTTTTTTCAGCATCAGAAATTGCAATATTAAAATGATGTTCAAGTTCTCGATCAATAGCAACCTTTGCCGCACCCAACTTTTGCTCAAAATTCATAGCGTAATACTAATATTGCTTAATATTTGTTTAGTTTTTCAATTTTTCAATTGTATCATTATAAACAAAAAAGGCAAGGCAAAAGCTTGACAAAATCATCCAAATAGTTTATGCTTGATTTTGGTCAAAAGACCGAAAAACAGCAATCTTAACAAATAAAATGCCTAAAGGAGGGCACAAAATGACACAATCACAGTCACAGCTAAAAATCTACACCCAGGCCAGAGAGAAAATTAACGCAATAATGAGTGAATTTCTCAATAATCACGAATTTACCCCTAAACAGGTGCACTGGAAAACAAAGGAGGTTGAGCTACAATTAGTAACTTTTGAAGTTCATGAATCCATTAAGGATCTGTTTCACTTTGAAGCTGAAAAACAACAACCAATTGAAACTGAAATATCAATGGAAATGAAGGATAAACATATCTGGGAAATAACAATCAGCGATGGTGGCACAGAATCATATTTCTTTGCCAGAATGTTATTCACAGCATTATCGAGACTAAAAAGTGGAACAGTGGACTTGGAAACTCTTAATTGCAAGCTAATAGAACAATATGCAACATCGGCAGCTATTAGGGCAAAAATTAGCGCATTAGGCTTCAATGCTCGCGCTAAATATGACGATAAGAAAGAGATGTACAGTGTCACTTTGCCAGTAAACAGCATGGTAATGACCTTTGCAAATCAAAACATCGATTTGCTTTGCAAATGCATAGGGCTACAACTAAGGGATTTCTTAAGACCAATTAGGGAATAGAACAAAAAAAGGATGTTTGATTTAAAATAATCAAACATCCTTTTTCATTTTCCAGGCTATTGATTTTGCCAAAGCAATCTGATATTATAAATCTTGCATAGAAACATGGCGCCATCGTCTAGTGGCTAGGACACCAGGTTCTCATCCTGGTAACAGGAGTCCGATTCTCCTTGGCGCTACAAATAAATCAAGAAACCTCGTAAGAGGTTTTTAATTTGCGCCAAAGAGAATCGGACGGGCGCGAGTAGGATGCGATCAGCCAGCTGGCGGAGAACATTAATAAGCAAGAGACCCAGATTCGAGTCGGAGCGAAGAAGAGATTCTCCTTGGCGCTACAAATTTTTAAAAGTCATCAGTAATGATGGCTTTTAAA
>JBAXDL010000021.1:0-3198 GCA_037140955.1 bacterium
AGCAGAAAATTTTTCCAAATTTCCAACAGTTCATGCATTCCCTGATTGTAATACCAACTAAAAGGATCAGGTTTTTTGTTGACTGGCTCAGGCACTTGCTTTTTCATTTGTTTTTTATTTTTTGTTTTTGAAAACCAAAGTCTCAATATATATCCTAAGTTTACATCATTGAAAAATGCTTTGCAAATATGAAAATAATGAGTATAATAGATATATGAAAAATCGTGAATTATCGTCCAGGGATTATCAAATATTTCTGCTAAAGTCACTTCTGTGGCTTGGTCTTGCATGGAGCTCTTTTGCCTTTGCGCTTGCAGGCTTTTTTTATGCATCACTCATTTGGATCACAGTTGGAGCTTTTGGAATTTGGCTTACAAAAAGAGCCAAGGATTTAAGAGTGCGACTCAAACCCTCGCGCGAACTTTTTTTTGCAAGCATCGCAACACTTCTTGTTGCGATTGTTTTTTCCGCATTTTCTGGGCCATCCGTTTTCACTGGCAGAGATCAAGGTTCATTCACTGAAGCAGCAGTGCGACTTGCACAAAATCACAAACTTGAATTTTCAACCCCAACATCTGATGAATTTTTCAAATTGCATCAACCCGGAAAAGCACTGAATTTTCCAGGATTTTACTATACAAAAAACGGTGATCTCATCACACAATTTTCTCTTGTATACATTTCATGGTTGGCACTTTTCTTTGCTGTTTTTGGAACTCTTGGTTTTGCGATTGCAAATGGTCTTCTTTTGTATACCTTTTTTCTTTCATTTTATTTGCTTTTGAGATTGTTTTTGAAAACCACAACCACGATTCCGATAATGCTGCTGACGACAACATCATTTGTTTTCATGTGGTTTTCCAAAATGAATCTCAGTGAAAACATGGCCTTACCACTTCTTTGGGTTGCAATTCTTTCATTGACCTTATTTTTGAAAAACCAACGGAATCTGTATTATTTTATTTTTCTTTTTTCAATCATTCTTATTTGTTTCACCAGAATTGAAGGGTTTGCCTTTCTCATTGCAGCAATTGCGATCCTTGCATTGAATGAAGATGCAAAAACATTCATCAAAGAAAAACTTCAATCAAGATTGTTTTTCCCAATTGGTGTTTTGCTTTTGGCCCTGATTGCAAACACATTTGTCGACATCTATTTTTATAAAGAAATTCTCAAGGCACTCTTGCCACAAGTCAAAACTCCTCAAGCTCAATATCTCGGCAGCAGCAAGCACAACATTTTGCCAACTTTTTATTTTGAAAAAGTCTTCTATCTCTATGGACTTCTTGGTTTTTTTGCAATCAGCGCAATTAGTGTTGCATATAAACTCTGGAACAAAGAGTTTTACAGACTAATGCCCTTTTTCATTACTATTCCAACCTTCATATATCTTTTTGATTCTCAAATCACGCCTGATCATCCTTGGATGCTAAGAAGATTTATGTTTTCAATTGCGCCTGTTGCAATTTTCTATACTGGCATGTTTTTGGGAAGGTTATATGAAACAAAGTCAGACACAAAAAACAATACTGGAAAAGTGGCAGCCATTGCAATTTTTGCAATCTTACTGGCAATGAACATGCCAGCATTTTCAAAATATCTGACCTACAGCGAAAACAAAAACATGCTTGCACAAACAGAAGCACTTGCATCAAAATTCACAGCTAACGACCTTGTTTTGATTGACCAAAAAGCTTCTGGCGACGGTTGGTCAATGATCAGTGGCCCAATGAATTTTCTCTATGCGAAAAATGCAGTCTATTTTTTCAACATTCAAGATCTCTCAAAACTTGATACCAGCAAATTTTCCAATGTATATTTGATTTCACCAGACACACAAGTTTCATTCTATTTGCACAGCACAATTGGAAAAAGATTGACCCAGATTGACAGCTACAATCTCCAAACAACCCGATTGGATATCAAAGATGTCACCAAGATCGGTGATGTCATATTGCCAGATCAAAAAAATGTCACAGTAACTGGAAAAATATTCAAATTAGCCAAATAAAATATGCGAATTCCTGAACTCACTGAAGAAATAAAATTGCCAATCAAATTGCAAAAAAAATATAACATTGCAAGGATTGCCTTGCATGTTGTTTTTGCGGTGGCAGTTCTTTTTGTTTCATTTCGCATCCTTTTTCCAACTGTACCATTTGATTTCAACATGAACACACCAACAGCCATCAAAAACACCATGACAGCTGCAAGACTTGAAGAAACTGGTCAATTCCCCACTGGAAGAGTTGTTGAGTCTAACAAAACATTGCTTTTCAACGCCAGTCCTCTTGGTCAATTCTCGAAAGCAGAAATCACAATCACCACAGACAAGAATTCAAGCAGTATTGAAGATGCCCAGATCACAACTCAAAAATCATATCAAGCTTTCCTATATCCAACGGGAGAGCCAGTTGGATTTGCTGATGGAACACTTCTTTCCACTACTGACGGAAATTATTATATTGTTTCAAATGGGTTGCTGCGAAAATTTGCAAATACAGACACAATCCTCAAGATGGGATATCCAAAAAGCGCATTCACAAATGTTTCAACTGAGGATCTCAAATTAAACAAACAAGGTGATGATATTTCAGATGTCAGCAACTATCCCGACGACACGCTTTTTTTGATTGATAATAATTTTTATCAATTGAAAAATCAACAGCTTTCAGAATTTGTCTCTGCGCAAGCCTATCTTTCACAATTTGAAACAGTCTCAGCCATTGCCAAAAATGTTGATTTTCTCACGAAATATGAAACATCAGAAAATCAATCAGGATTTGCCGATGGAACATTGGTCTCATCTACTGATAGTGTGTTTCTTTTGACTGATGGCAAGGCATTTCCAATTGAAAATGAAGTAACATTTGGTGTTATGGGATTTGATTGGAATGATGTTATCAAAGTCGGTAGCGATGAACTTAGCGCATATGCAAAACAAAAACAATTCACTGACGACAATCCACATCCAAATGGAATCATCTTTTTCGATCAAGCAACAGATGAAACATTCATTGTTAGTAATGGCAAGAAAAATCCAATCACAAACAAGCCTGTGCTTGCAACATTTTCAAAACGAAAAAAGATCACTGTTGATTCTTCTCAAGCTGCAAAAAAAGATTCTTGCATCTTGAAAAAGAAAATGTGGAGCTCAAACGAGTTCACATGCGAAATATCTCTCGAAAATCTGACAAC
>JBAXDL010000022.1:0-2721 GCA_037140955.1 bacterium
ATGCCGAATTCAAACCCCGAAGCCCCTTTTTCTGCTATCATGGGTGGTAACCCACTTAAATTGCTATGAGTATGCCAAAAGGAAAGGAATTGACCTTTTTTGAGAGAGAACGAATTGAAACATATCTAAGAATGAAATGGAAGAAGACTAAGATTGCCAAAAAACTATGCAGGGATTATTCAATTATCAAAAGAGAGATCAAGAGAAATTCAGGAGAAGTTCTGCCATACTGTGCAGTTGATGCTCAATATTATGCGGAACGTAGAAAGAAAAATACCAACAAAAGAAAGCTGGAAAAACATGCAAATGCAAAACTAAAGGAGTTTGTAGATACTTTAATAAAAGATGGCTGGAGTCCAGAAGAAATTGCAGGTAGATTGGTTGAACAACCACCCGATGAAGTTAAAAACTGCAAAGATAAAACAGTGAGCTACGAAAGTATCTACAATTACATTTATGAGGGCGAAGGTAGATTTGGAGGATTGTATAAATTTCTGCGAAGAAAACAATGCAAAAGAAAGAAGGAATTCGCCAGGAAACAAGGGACTAAAACGATGTTGAAAGAAAAAGTTTCAATTCACCAACGGCCAGAGGTTGTCGCTACTCGAGAAAGATTTGGGGATTGGGAAACTGACAGTGTCATTTTTAAGGGAAATTGTATTTTGTCCGTACAGCAAGAAAGAAAAAGCAAAGTTTGTAGATTGCATAAGTGTGAAGACAAATCAGCCCAGGCATCAGAGGAGGCGCTAAGAGACAGCATTGAGTCTTTGCCTGCAGGAATGTGGATTACAATCACCAGGGACAATGGCAGCGAAAATGCACTGCACCTAGAAACTGAAGTTCCCTCATATTTTTGTGACACATATTCAAGTTGGCAGAAAGGTGGAGTAGAAAATCTTAATGGTCTGATTAGGGAGTATTTCCCTAAAAGGTCTGACCTTGATATGGTTACAGAAGAATACATTTATCAAATACAAGAGAAACTTAACAATAGAGCCAGAAAGTGCCTTAATTATCTAACACCCAATGAAGTTCTCGCCAATGCTATGTAAAAAAAGGGGCTTTAAATTCTTGAACTCATCTATGACAAAATAGTTTACTTTTCTAAATCCAAAATTTCATCGATTCTAATTTGCTCAACGAATTCAGGGACGTGAGAAACAAGCACCATTGCGCCCTCATATTTGCTCAAAGCCTCAGCGATAATTGGCAAATGGCGAAAGTTGATATGATTGGTTGGCTCATCCAAAATTAGGAGTCCTGGCTCCTGAAGAACCAATCTGGCAAATGCCACAAGCCCCTTTTGACCCTCCGAAAGAGTACCAACTTTTGAATTCATAATCTTCTTGTCCAATAAAAAGCCTGAAGCAACGCTTCTGAGCTTGTGTTCATCTGATCCACCCATTACACTTGCCAAAGATTCATACACGGTGTCCTCAAAATCAAGGGTCGACAAATCCTGACGATAATATCCAACTCTCACTCCTTCTGAAATTTTTGCACCAGCAGCTTTGCCAGCAGCCAATGACTCCAAAAGTGTGCTTTTTCCAATACCATTTGGACCAGCGAGCAAAAGATGTTGATTCTTTTTCAGTGAAACATTGGCATCTTTTGGATATGGATGATGATTGACAACCACGGTCAGTGAAGAAATTTTCAAAAGATCACCTGAAAGCTCTGGTTGAGAAGGAATTGTGAAGCTCCTGATGGCTTGATCTTCTTTTCGAACATCAACCTTCGCCTCTTCCATTTCTTCGGCCTTCTCGCGCATTCTGCGAGCAACCAGACGCATCTTACCTCCCTTGTTTGCAAAGAAATTGGCCTTTTCCTTGTTGGCTATAATTTCTTTTTCATATTGAGCATTTTTCATCTCTTCTTTTTCAATTCGAGCTGCAATCTCAGCCACCACCACGTAATAATCTCCCAAATATTGATCAACTTTTTTTGTAAACACATCCAAATATAAAACTCCATCCGTAAAAGAATTCAGAAAATCTGCATCATGAGAAATTACAATACATGTTTTTTGATATCCAATCAAAAATGAGGTCAAATGAGCAATTCCAGCTTTATCCAAATTATTTGTTGGTTCGTCCAAAATCAAAAGATCAGGATTTTGAATCAAGGCTGAAGCCAGAAGAAGTCGTGCCTGCTGACCACCAGAAAAAGCTCGGATGATCTTGTCATGAGGAGCTTTCAAATTAACCACTTCGAGAACGGTATCAATTTTTGGATCAATATTATAAACTTTCTCATCAAAACACTTTTCAAAGAATTCTTTCACGGTCAAATCAAGGTCTTCGCGTGGAATAACCTGCCTAGCAATCGCGATTTTGAGTCTTTCATCTACAAAAATTGAACCGTCATCAGGCTTGAGTTCTCCCAAGATCAATTTGAAAATGGTGCTTTTTCCTGCTCCATTTTGCCCCATGAGGGTCATCTTAGTCCCGCGCCTAAGGGAAAAAGAAGCCTCTTCCATAATCGGCTTATCCTGCGAATATTCAAAGGAAACTTTATTAAATCTAACTGCAACGTCATTATTAGCCATATATTTTGGGACAGCTTCTCAGGCTCTAGCTTTTTAGCTTATCAGAAAATGCTTAAATAAATAATTACACTGAGCTAATATAATAACCCATATTTCAAAAAAAGAAAAGAGCCCCGACAGTAACTATTCACCTTTTTCCAAATATGCTAGAATACCCTAGTAAAATACAAAAA
>JBAXDL010000023.1:0-1840 GCA_037140955.1 bacterium
TTTGCAATAATCATCACTTCTTTTCTCAAAATTCTAACTCTCAACATCATCTCTTTTCTTTCCTCATCAGGCAGTTTTGGCTTTGGCATTATTTTCGTTTTTAGGTTTTTGAAACATTTGAAAAATGAAAGGAGCCAGTGGCGAAACTTTATCAATCAAATTGTTTACGCCTGAAATCATGTTTCCACTATTTTCTTGCTCTTCAATTTTGTTTTCGAGCTCATCATATTCCATTTCCAATTTTTGCAAATCGTTTTCGACGTTTTTTATTTTTTCTTCGAGCCGTTTGTTTTCTGCTGACAAATTTGCGTTGGTGCTAACCAATTCAAAAATCCGTTCAGCAGATAATCCGAAACTCTTTCCGTAATCGGTTGAATTATTTTCAATAATTCTTCTTTCGCTTTCTCTTTCTGCATTTCCGATATTTGTTGTTGATTGTATTGTCCCTTTGAATTTTTCAAATAGATTATTTTCCCTTCTTTTGTTCGCAGCTTTTGCGCGACAACTCGATGAGCAGTATTTTTGTTCATGTCCTGATGTTGTTTTGTTTTCATAATCGTTACCACATTCGTGGCATTTTTTAGTTTCCATAAATTATTATTTTTGGGTTAGAATAAATTTGTTTTTCTATTTTCGAAATATCTTCATACCATATTTTATTTTCCTTTTGTTCTTCGTAAAATTCCTTTTTTACATCTTCGTATTTTACTCCATATTTTTTACAAAGCTTTTCTATTTTTCGTTTTGCTGATATATTTCTTCCTATTTCGTTAAACTTCTGCATATTGTTGTTTATTGTTTCCTTATTCATAGAATTTGTATCGAAAAAATCGTAGTCGGTTATTTGCTTTGTTATGTATTTTGAAATATACCTGTGCGCACCCATTTCCGATTTGTATGTTTTCGAATAAACATTTGCCGAATTAGTATTGCATATTATTCGCCAATCTTTCACAAATTGTCCATAGGTTTCTTTATCGTGAATTTTATTTTCAAATTTCCATAAAGTATGCAAGTGAAAACCATCTTTTACATCAAATTTTTCTGATGCCCAAAAAACTTGACAAGGGTTTGTTTTTGAAACTTTATCGTGAAATCTTATCATTGATCTTCGAGCACTGGGGAGAGTTAATTCGTATCCGGTAGAGAGAGTAGTCCACAAATTCCATTCTTGTTTATTTAGCCAATCAGCTAAACTTTTTTTTGCGTTTACGCGCAAATTTGTACTTTTGGTCATCATCCCAATTTTATTGCTTTAAATTCCCTTCGTGTCGGCCAAGATTTGAAGGGTTTTTTTTTGTCTATTATTTTACGCGTCAGTATTAAATCTTTCCCGAAAAGGCACACCCCTGCGGTACAAGTAGATGTCCTTTCGCTTCGTGCCTTTTCTGCCTCATTTGGTTAGTGAAACCCCCTACATCTACCAACTTTGTTTTGTTTTGTTTTAAGGGCTATTTAAGCCCCTTAAAACAATCGACTTTATTTCCCCTCATAACTCATAAAGAATTTAAAAAAGGGCTTTAAATCGACTTTAAAGCCCCTTTAAAACGATTTTCTTCATTGAGAAATCGGGTTGTCGTTATCAGTCGAACGATATTGCGACAATGCAATGTACAAATATTTTCAATATTTGTAGCAACATTTTTACACATTTGGTTAATAACTCATTTCCGCCTTTGTAGTTGCGGTATTCCACAATCTGCAAAGCGATCCTTTTTCACATCTTCCGCTATTAACTTCCTGATGTATTGCGAAATTGATTTGCAATTCCCTTTTTTTGCCTGATTTGCAATAATCATCACTTCTTTTCTCAAAATTCTAACTCTCAACATCATCTCTT
>JBAXDL010000024.1:0-1526 GCA_037140955.1 bacterium
GTAACTATTCACCTTTTTCCAAATATGCTAGAATACCCTAGTAAAATACAAAAATAAAAATAAAATGACTTATCGAGAAAGGTTTCTGAAGCTTAGTCTGGAAACCAGAAAATTAAGACAAGACTGTGCTACATATTTTCGTGCTTGGGAATCTCAAAAAGAAAGAAGCGAGAGATTGGCCAAAGAAAATGGTGAGCTAAAAAAAGAAAACAAAGATTTGAAAGAAAATCTCGAAGATGTTTTAGAAAAACTTGACCGAGAAATAGAAACTAAGGAAAAATACCGCGGTATGCTTTTTAAATCCAGCAAAAAAGAAGCTCCTATTGAAAAATCAGATATTGAAAAGAAAAAACGCGGAGGTCAAATTGGACACACTGGAACAAGTCGAAAAAAGCCAACTCACATTGATCAAGAAAAAGAAGTTTTCCTTTGTGCTTGTCCACATTGTCAAAATGAACTGAAAAAATCAAACAGTTTTTACGAAAGAATAGTTGAGGACATTGAACTTTACAAGAAAACCATTGTCACCAAATACAATATTCAAAGACAGTGGTGCTCTCATTGTAAAAAAGAAGTGAGCGGAGTTCCTCAAAATACCATTGAAAATTCTCCCTTTGGAATCAATATCTTAATGTGGATTTTGATTCAGAAATACAGACTACGATTACCGCTTGAATCTATCAGCGCATCGCTTGAAATTCAATACGGTCTAGAAATCAAAGAAAGCACTATTCAAAAAATTCTTCACAACCTCAAAAAGAAATTTGGGCCCAAGTATGATGAATTAATTAACGAGGTTAGAAAAAACAAAATTAAGCATGCGGATGAAACAGGTTGGCGAATAAAAGGGAAAAATGCTTGGTGCTGGATGTTTTCTTCTCCCGAAACGATTATCTATACCATTGAAGAAACAAGAGGCAAAGGCGTGGTGCAAAAAATGTTTGGTTCCTCTCCCTCAGGCACACTTATCCGCGATGATTATCCTGGTTACAAACACCTCAATATGCCTCAGCAATCATGCTGGTCGCATCTTCTTAGAAATTCCAGAGAAAAAGCAATCAAAGAAACCTCATCAAAAGAAATGAGGGATTTGCATGCTGATTTGAAAATTATGTTCGATGAGCTTTCTGAGATTATTAAGCAAAAAATGTCTGCAAGAAAAAGAAAAGAAACTCATCAAATTTACAAAGAAAAAATTAAGGTAATTATTGATACAAAATATATTTCTAAAGATGTCCAAGAAATTCAAACCAGAATTACAAATCAAAATGTTAATCTAATTACAGCAGTTCTTTATCCTGATGTACCACTGACTAACAATGTGGCTGAGAGAAATATTCGCAAGATGGTTGTGACTAGAAAAATCTCTGGTGGTTCAAGAAGTGACAATGGTGCAGCTACGCATGCAGTTAATATGACCATTATTCAGACATTGGCACTCAAAAAAGAAACTTTGGTTTTGGAGCTTCAGAAATTGCTTTCTCCTTCGATGGTTGGGTTGGTGTTGGAAAAAGGTGAATAGTTAC
>JBAXDL010000025.1:0-1251 GCA_037140955.1 bacterium
GGCCACATATCATCAAATGGAATATTTTTTAATTCAAACCATCTTGGCCTCATTTCTACTGTTTCTTTTGGCTCACCAGAAAATTTTGTAACAGCAAAAATGTGCACTTCCAATTCAGGTTTTCCTTCAAAAGGATTTCCATTTTCTTCAAATTCAAAAAAAATCAAACCTCTTTTTTTCATTTCTAACGGCACGATATCAGCTTCTTCTTGAAGCTCTCTTACTGCCGCATTATCAACCGATTCGCCTTCTTCCAGTTTTCCACCAAACCCGTTCCAAATCCCCATCAAATTTCCATACTTTTTCTCACCTAGTAAAATATGAGTATCATTATAAACACAACACAATGTTAGCTTTCTTTTCATGGCAATTTGGTGTGAATTAAAAAATTTCTATCTCAAAACTTTTGTCAGCGGACAATTGGAATGATCATGTTTTTTTGCGCTGCAATATTTGCGACCATATTCGATCAAGCGATATGAAAGTTTTGGCCATTCCTGTTTTGGAAAAATTTGCATCAAATCTCTCTCGATTTTGTCAGGATTTTTTTCAGGAGAAAGTCCCAAAAGGTTTGAAAGTCGTCTCACATGCGTGTCCACTGCAATCCCCACATACACACCGCAAGAAGAACCCAAAAAGACATTGGCGGTCTTTCTGGCGACTCCAGGAAGCCCAAGCAACTTCTCCATGGCGCACGGAACCTTGCCATCATATTTTTCTTTGACAATTTTTGCTGTTTCCAAAATATGCTTGGCTTTCATGTGATAAAAACCGGTCTGAAAAATGTCTTGTTGAAATTCAAGCTGGGTTGCGGACACATAATCATCCAAAGTTTTGTATTTTTTGAAAAGTTTTTCAGTCACTTCATTAACCTTCTTGTCAGTGCATTGAGCCGACAAAATGATTGCCACCAAAAGCTCCCAGGGATTACTGAAATTCAGAGCAATTTTGGCATCAGGAAAAAGTGTTCGAAGCTCACGAGCCACCACCAAGGCGATTTTCTTGCGATTGTCGATTTTCAAGCGATAACTCATTTGCTTATCTTGTTTGTAATTATGCTTTAATCTAAGCACAAAAACACTTTTTTTACAAACAAGACAGTCAAATCAATTTCAAAGATATTTTGCAGGATCAATCCATCCACTCAATTGAGCTTTATCTTGAACATATCCCAAAATATTTATAGTATTGCCAAGATGAATTCCCAAATGCAAATGCTTTCTTTCCCCATCAGTTTGAGCGCTATATGCG
>JBAXDL010000026.1:0-1101 GCA_037140955.1 bacterium
CTAGAACCAATTGATTAACAGTCAACTGCTCTACCATTGAGCTATCGCGGAATATTCAATTGTCAAAATTACCTTTTCAAGTAACAAAAGAAGTTTAGCAAATATTTTTTGATTTGGCAAGAGTAACAAAAGCGCCCGAATTCAAACCCCGAAGCCCCTTTTTCTGCTATCATGGGTGGTAACCCATTTAATCCGCTATGAGTATGCCAAAAGGAAAGGAATTGACCTTTTTTGAGAGAGAAAGAATCGAAACATATCTAAGAATGAAATGGAAAAAAACCAAGATTGCTAAAAAACTATGCAGGGATTATTCAATTATCAAAAGAGAAATCAAGAGAAATTCAGGAGAAGTTCTGCCATACTGTGCAGTTGATGCTCAATATTATGCGGAACGTAGAAAGAAAAATACCAACAAAAGAAAGCTGGAAAAACATGCAAATGCAAAACTAAAGGAGTTTGTAGATACTTTAATAAAAGATGGCTGGAGTCCAGAAGAAATTGCAGGTAGATTGGTTGAACAACCACCCGATGAAGTTAAAAACTGCAAAGATAAAACTGTGAGTTATGAAAGTATTTACAATTACATTTATGAGGGTGAAGGTAGATTTGGAGGTTTGTATAAATTTCTTAGAAGAAAACAATGTAAAAGAAAAAAGGAATTCGCCAGGAAACAAGGGGTTAAAACGATGCTAAAAGAAAAAGTTTCCATTCATCAGCGGCCTGAAGTTGTTGCTACTCGCGAAAGATTTGGCGACTGGGAAACTGACAGTGTAATTTTTAAAGGCAGTTGCATTCTGTCCGTACAGCAAGAAAGAAAAAGCAAAGTGTGCAGATTGCACAAATGCGAAGATAAATCAGCTCAGGCTTCAGAGGAGGCACTGAGGGACAGCATTGAGTCACTGCCTGCAGGAATGTGGCTCACGATCACCAGGGACAATGGCAGCGAAAATGCACTCCACTTAGAAACTGAAGTTCCCTCATATTTTTGTGACACATACTCAAGCTGGCAGAAAGGTGGAGTGGAGAATCTTAATGGACTGATTCGAGAGTATTTCCCTAAAAGGTCTGACCTTGATATGGTTACAGAAGAATACATTTATC
>JBAXDL010000027.1:0-1007 GCA_037140955.1 bacterium
TAGAAACCCAAACAAAGCAGCTCACCGAGATGTTAAAAAAACATCCAACTCATACAGGTCGAATGCGCTCGCAAGCGATACTGATGAGTTCGCAAGGCTGGAAATTAAAAGAAATTGCATTAGCCTGTCGGGCTTGTAGGCAAACAGTTTCAACATGGATTCGGAACTGGGAAGAGGATGGAATTGATGGTTTGCTAGATAAATCGCGTACTGGCAGACCACACAAATTGTCGTCTGAGCAAGAAACACAAGCAATTGAATGGGTTGAACAATCGCCACGCTCACTCAAAAATGTCGTGCAACAATTGGCTCAACAGTTTTCTGTTAGTTTGCATTGTGCAACCCTTCGACGGCTCTGCAAAAAAAACAAATTAAGTTGGAAAAGAATTAGAAAATCGGTCAAATCAAAGCAGAATACTGAATTGTTTGAAAAATCACGACAAGAATTGGCGGCATTGATTGAGCTAGAAAAACAAAATTTGATTGACCTGTACTATTTTGACGAATCAGGATTTACGCTTGAACCGTGCGTGCCTTACGCATGGCAACCTCTTTCTCAAACCATTCGAGTCGCCTGTTCAAAAAGTAAGCGATTGAATGTATTGGGTTTTATGAATAGGGAATGTCATTTTCAATCGATGATATTTGAGGGCAGTATTACCAGTTCGGTTGTCGTTGGCTGCATTGATTTTTTTGCCGCATCACTCAAAAAACCGACTTATTTGGTGATTGATAATGCGCCAATTCATAGCAGTGATGAGTTTAACGACAATATCGAAAAGTGGCACGAGCTTGGATTAACCATTGTTCGGCTTGCACCTTACTCGCCAGAACTGAATTTGATTGAAATTTTGTGGCGCAAAATCAAATACGAATGGATGCCATTTTCTGCTTATGATTCATTCAAAGCACTTGATGATAATTTGTACGATATTCTTGCCAATGTCGGTAAAAAATACACCATCCATTTCAGCTGAAAAATGTTAAAAGACTTTTGTTCAACTACT